>DIUL01000130.1 GCA_002422345.1 Acetobacteraceae bacterium UBA6159 | reverse complement strand
TCATAGCGTTGAACAGCCTTGCGGATGCTGTTCTCCGCCTATACTCCCGGATATGGAACGGAAGCCTGGGTCACCGACGGGACCGCGGCGGGAACGTCCCTGCTGCTGGATATACGGGCCGGTGATCAGGCGTCCTCGCCCGAGGGTTTCACCGTCGTCTGCTTCGCCGCCGGGACCCGGATCGCGACACCGTCCGGCAACGTGGTGGTGCAGGACGTCCAGCTCGGGGACATAATCCTGACGGCTGCCGGGACGGAGCGTCCGGTTACCTGGGTCGGGCAGCGGCGGATCGACATCACCCGCCATCCGGACCCGAGGCAGGTCAACCCGATCCGCATCGCGGCCGGCGCCTTCGCGCCCGGGGTCCCGTCCCGCGACCTGCGCCTGTCGCCGGCCCATGCCGTGTTGCTGGACGACGTGCTGGTGCCGGTGGAACTGCTGGTCAATGGCACGACCATCGTCCAGGAGACCGATTGCCAGGCCGTCACCTATTTCCACATCGAACTGGAAACGCATGACCTTCTGCTGGCCGAGGACCTGGCGGCGGAAAGCTACCTCGACACCGGCAACCGGACCTTCTTCGCCAATGGCGGCGGGCCGATCGACCTGCACCCGACCTTGTTGGACCAGGATCGCGCCGGTGCCTCCTGCGCGCCCTTTGCCATCGATCCCGCAACGGTGGAGCCGCTCTGGCGGCGGCTGTCCGAGCGGGCGGTCATGCTCGGGTATGCGGCACCTGGAGGCGAAACGACGTCCGATCCCGATCTTCACATCATGGTCGGCGATCGTCGCCTGAACCCGGTGTCTCACGGCAACGGGCGCATCGTTTTCATGCTGCCAGCGACGGGCCAGACGGTGGCCCTCGTGTCGCGCACCGGGGCGGCCCTGCCCTGGATCGCCGACCGCCGCCGCCTCGGCGTGATGGTCGGCCGGATCACTTTGCGCCATGCCGACGGGGCGGTTGCGTCCATCCCGCTCGACCATCCCGGCCTGACCGACGGCTGGTGGGCGCCAGAGTGGCACGACACCGCCACCCTGCGCCGCTGGACCAACGGGCACGCCACGCTGCCGGTCGAAACCCAGGGCGCCGCCATGCTGGAGATTGAGGTCGCGGCCACGCTGGACTACGTGCTGGAGGCCGAAACGGCGCTGCTGCGTCTCGCGGCCTAACGGACCCCATTGTCCTGACCGGGGCCGCAACGGCACACTGCCGGCACGATCGCATCGACAAGGAACGAGTCCCCGCATGACCGCGCGTATCACCGGCGAAGGGGACTCCGCCCCGCCCTATTCCGTGCAGGCCTCTCCGGGCTTTGCGGCCTGGCTGCACCAGACCAATGGCTCGATCGCCGTCACCACCTATCAGATCGGGAAGCTGTTCCTGATCGGCGCCCCCGCGGCCGATCGCCTGAGCGTGACCGAGCGCACCTTCCAGCGCTGCCTCGGCGTCGCGGTGGTGGGGCGGAGCCTGTACCTCGCCGGCCTGAACAACATCCTGCGGTTTGAGAACATCATCCCGACCGGCCAGCAACTGGAAGGCCATGACGCGGTCTTCGCGCCTCGGGTCTCCTGGTACACCGGCGATGTCTTCGCCCATGATGTCGGCGTGCTGCCCTCCGGCCGGCCGATCTTCGTGAACACGCTGTTCTCCTGTCTCGCGACGGTTGATGAGCAGACCAGCTTCCGCTCGGTCTGGCAGCCGAAGTTCATTTCCGAATTGCGGCCCGAGGATCGTTGCCACTTGAACGGCCTGGCGATGGACGGTGGCCGCCCGCGCTACGTCACCGCCGCTGGCACGACCGACAAGGCGCGCGGCTGGCGGGAGGAACGGACCGGCGCCGGCTGCGTCATCGATGTCCCCAGCCAGGAGATCGTGGCGACGGGCCTGACCATGCCGCACTCCCCCCGGCTGCATGGCGGCAAGCTGTATGTCTGCAACGCCGGCACCGGTGAACTCGGGGAGGTCGAGGTTGCGTCTGGCCGGTTCAACCCGATCGCCTTCTGCCCCGGCTTCGCCCGCGGGCTGGCGTTCCTCGGCAACCATGCCGTCGTCGGCCTGTCCCTGCCGCGCCAGCACAAGGATTTCTCCGGCCTGCCGCTGGATGAGCGGCTGAAGCAGGAAGGCAAGCAGCCGCAATGCATGGTCCAGGTGATCAACATGAACACCGGGGCGACGGACCACTGGCTCGCGCTGGGCGGCGTGGTGCGGGAACTCTACGACATCGCCAGCGTCCCCGGCGTGCGGACCCCGATGGGGGTCGGCTTCGCGCAGGGCCAGATCAACCGCCTGATCAACCGAGGCGCGACCATGAGCCTGGATGACCTGATCGGAGACGCCGCCTGAGCGAGGACGTCCGCGATCGGCTGAACCAGGCGATCACGCTGCTGGATCGCGGCGAGATGGCCGCCGGCTGGGCCACCTATGACGCGCGGATCGACCATCCCGGCTGGGTGCCCTGGGCGGTGCGGGAGTCGATCACCCGCCATCGTGACCGCATGCTGAAACCAGGCGATCCGGTGGACGGGCGGCGGATCGTCGTGTTCACCGAGCAGGGGCTGGGCGACACGATCATGTTCGCCCGGTACCTGCCCTTGTTGGCGGCGCGGGGGGCGCATGTGACGCTCGCCTGCCCCCCTGTCCTGGCGCCGATCATGGCGCGGATGGCGGGGATCGAGACGCTGCTGACCCCGCCGGCCGATCATCCTGACGGCAAGCTGAACCTCTCGGCCGTTGCGTTCGATGCCTTCGTGCCCCTGATGAGCCTGCCGCATGTGTTCGGCACGACCGAGGCGACGATCCCGGCCGAGATCCCCTATCTGCGCGCGGACCCGGCGCGGGTGGCGGAGTGGCGGGCGCGGTATGAGGCAGCGGGGCGGCCCGGGCATCGGCGCGTGGGATCGTGTTCCAGGCCAACCCATCCGCGCGGAACGCCGCCCAACGGTCCCTGGGCCTGGGCGACGTGGCACGGATCGCGCGGGTGGCCGGGATCGATCTGGTGAACCTGCAACATGGCGCTCCGGGTCGCGCACTGGCGGCGTCGGTGGCCGGGGTGATCGATGTGACGGCGGAGGGCCTGGCGCTGGACGCCTATGCCGACGCGGTGGCGGCGACGGACCTGCTGATCAGCGTGGACACGCTGGCGGCGCATTGCGCGGGGGCGATGGGGCATCCGGTCCGGGTGGCTCTGCCCGCCATGGCGGACTGGCGCTGGGGGCGGGATGCGACCACGACAGCGTGGTATTCGTCGGCTTCGCTGTTCCGGCAGGCGGAGGGCCGGGGGTGGGATGACGTGGTGGCGGGGTTGTGCGCGGTGGGGTGATTGGCTGCTCTCCCGTCACCCCGGGAACGGTTTGGCTTCGGCAGGTCCATCCCTATTCCAGGCCGTCGCACCCAATTCACGGCTGGTGCCTCCCGTCCTGGCCGGGCTTGACCCGGCCATCGCCAGGGATTCCGCCGATGGGTTTTCTTTTGATTCCAGATGGGTGTGTGCTTGGCGATGGGCGGGTCACGCCCGCCCATGACGGAAAGAAGCCACATGCGATCGCCCTGGTCCCTGTCATCTCCCAATTGACGAAACCTACTGACCGGTAGCATTATCCTCCCGCCAGTAGGGAGATCGTCAAATGGCAGGCTTAAAACCCATGACCGTCCTGTACCCGGTCATGCCCGCAAAGGATGAAGCCGAGCGCGCGGCGCTGCGGCCGATCGGTCGGAACAGGGATCTGTATCAGTCGGCCATTCATGGGGCGACCGACATCGTCAAGGCCGCCGATGAGATGGGCATCTGGGGCGCCGGCACGATCGAGCATCATTTCTGGTCCGAGGGCTACGAAGTCGCCCCCTCCCCCGGCCCGGTGCAGGCCTATTGGGCCGCGATGACCAAGAACATCAACATCGGTGTCCTCGGCTACGTCCTGGCCACCCACAACCCGATCCGGGTGGCCGAGGAAACCGCCGTCATCAACCATCTGGCGCGCGGCCGGAGCTTCGTCGGCCTCGCCCGCGGCTACCAGTCCCGCTGGACGAACGTCCTCGGCCAGCATTTCGGCACCAAGGCCACCAAGTCGCCGTCCGCCGCAATCTACAATCCGGCCACGCAGGGGGCTGGCTACTCGACCGCCACGACGGTCGCCAACGACACCGACGACGACCGGATGAACCGGGAAATCTTCGAGGACCACGTCGACCTGCTGCTGAAGGCCTGGACGCAGGAGAGCATCGACCACAACTCGCCCCGCTGGCAGGTGCCCTTCCCCTACAACACCGGCGTGACCGACTGGCCGCTGGCGCGCGCGGGCGTGACCCAGAAGTTCGGCGCCCCGGGGGAGGTCGACGCGAACGGCGCGACCCGGCGCGTGGTGGTGGCGCCGGCGCCCTATACGCAGCCGCATCCGCCGGTGTTCCTGGCGGGGTCCGGCAGCCCGGAGACGATCTCCTTCGCCGGCAAGCACGGGTTCATCCCGACCTACTTCACCAACATCCAGTCCGCCGGCCCGCTGGCCGACATCTACCGCAAGGCGGCGGCGGCGGGCGGGCGTTCCTTCGGCCCCGGGCAGAACCAGTGCATGGTGCGCTGGATCGAGATCGGCAAGACGAAGGAAGACGCGCTCCAGCGGATCAAGGACTACGACCTTGATATCTGGAAGAACTTCTACGCCGCGATGGGCCGCCGCCAGGTCGAGAACGATGACTACCTGGGCTCGCTGGTGAACTCCGGCCTGTTCCTGTTCGGCACGGTGGATGAGGTGCGAGCGGAACTGGTCAAGCAGTGGAAAGTGTTCCCGGCGGAATACATCACGCTGATCAACCACTACGCCCAGACCCCGGCCGGCGTGGTGATCGAGACGCTGGACACGTTCCAGCGCCAGATCAAGCCGGCCTTGGACGAGGTGATCTACAACGCCAACCGCCAGGCGGCGGAGTAATCCCGGCGCCCCCGGGTCACCGGCCCGGGGGCGTTCCAGCCCGCTCCGCGAAGGGGCAGTTTTTCCGTTCGGCGTCGCAAATCCGCCCGCCCGCGCTGCTGCACAGGCCCGGCCCGCAGGCCCGGGCATGCCGCACCAGGCCGGCCAGCGCCGCGATGAAGCCAGGGTCGGAGCCCTGGGTCGGCACGCGGTAGTACCCCGGCACACCGGCCTTTTCCGCCAGTTCCCGATACTCGATGTCCAGTTCGACCAGCGTTTCCGAGTGCTCGGAGACGAAGGCGATCGGCACGACCACGACCGCGGTCCGGTCATGGCCGGCGCGCTCGACTTCCTCATCGGTCGAGGGACCGATCCATTTCTGCGGTGTGGCGCGGGACTGGTAGCAGATCGTCCAGTCGATATCCGTCCGCCCCCAGGCCGCCATCACGGCGGCGACCGTCTGCTCGATCTGCCACTGGTAGGGGTCGCCGGCCTTGACGATCGACTCCGGCAGGCCGTGGGCCGAGAACAGGACCCTGACGCCAGTGTCCGGATCGACCTCGGCCCGGGCGCGATCATATTCCCCCGCGAGTAGCGCTGCCGTCGCGGCGGCGAAGGCGGGATCGGTCGGGTAGCAGCACAACGTCGTGGTCGGCGCGACCAAACCGGCCTGCGCCGCCGCGGCGCGCCAGGCGGTAAGGGAACTGCCGGTCGTCGTCGTGGAATACTGCGGATACAGCGGCAGCAGCACGACCTCATCCGGCCCCCAGGCCTTCACGTCCCGCGCGGCTTCCAGGCTGAACGGATGCCAGTAGCGCATGGCGATGAAGCACCTGGCGTCGATCTCCGGCAGCGCCTCCTCCAGCGCCACGGCCTGTTCCCGGGTCAGCCCCAGCAGCGGCGACTTTCCACCCAGCAACGCATAGTTCGCGGTCGCGGGCTTCAGGCGGGAGCGCGTGATGATCCGCGCCAGCAACGGGCGCACGAAGAACGGCACCCGTAGGATGGCTGGGTCTCGGAACAGATTGAGCAGAAAGGGCTTGATCGCCGCGGGGCTGTCGGGGCCACCCAGGTTGAACAGGACAATGGCGACCTTGCGGGGCTGCGTCACGGCGATCCTTCCGAATGGGAGAGCGATAGGTCAGATGCGGAAGTGGATCGGACAAGGGGGGAGAAGCCGATTTCCTCCCCCCGCGTGCCCCTATTTCCCGCGCGGCGCGTACCAGGGATGCGGTATGCCCGGCGTCTTCACCCGCAGCGTGTAGACGGAGGTGCTGGCCGTGAACATCAGCGTCCGCAGGTCGGGCCCGCCGAAGGCCACGTTGGCGCAGACCTCGGGCGTCTCGATCACGCCGATCAGGCGGCCATCCGGGGCATAGACCCAGGTGCCATTGGTGCCGGTGCAGAATACCCGGCCTGCCTGATCGACCTTCATGCCGTCCGGAACACCATTGGTGCCCTCGGCCGACATATCCGCGAAGACTCGCCGGCGCACCGCCTTGCCCTCGGCGTCCAGCTCCACCGCGTGGATATACTGCGTCCAGCGCGTGTTGGCGGCGTACAGCGTCCGCCCGTCCGGCGACAGCGCCAGGCCGTTCGGATACTCGAAATGCGCGACCACGCTGATCGAGCCATCCGGCTTCAGCCGATAGATGGACGCGTTATCGAGTTCCCGGTCCTTCGCCGGCACGCGCAGGGAGGGATCGGTGAACAGCAGGTCCCCGTTGGCGCAGCAGACCACATCGTTCGGACGGTTGAACCTTTTGCCCTCGAACCGGTCGACCAGGACGGTGACGGTTCCATCATGCTCGGTGCGGGTCAAGCGCTTCGCCTCGCCCTCGCACATCACCAGCCGGCCTTGCAGGTCGAAGGTCGTGCCGTTGCCGCCGATGGTTTCACGCACCAGCTCGTGCTTCTGGCCGAGGGTGATCCGGTACAGCTTGGAATCCCGGATATCGGTGAAATAGAAGAACCCGTCGGGATGCCACAGCGGCCCCTCGGCGAAGACGAAGCCGCCGGCGACCTTCTCGAACGCCGTGGTTTCCAGGATGTCGGACAGTGTTTCCATCGTTGCGCCCTCCCCATGATCGGCGGTCCCGCCGCCCTGGCGCGATCGTGCCCGTTCGCAGGGTCCTGTCAAACCCCCAAGGTCGCGCTTGCCAGCGCCGCCGCTTCGCCGCTAGCAGTGGCAGACGGCGGCATTCGAACGGAGGCACTCGTCTGGATGACACTGGAAATCCGGCCCGGCATCACGGTACGTCGCCCGCGACGGGAGGTCGCGGCGGTGATCTTCGACCCGCGCTACGACGAGTCCTGGATGGAGACGCTGCGCCCGGTCGACCCCGAGGATGTGGACGCCCAGGATGGCGCCGATCAACCCAGGCTGATCCGGTTCCTGCTGCGCGACGTCGTGGTCTGGCTGCGGGAAACCAGCCGCGAGCCGGGGCGCTTCGTCGAGTTCGAGGCCGATGAACCCTACAAGCTGTGGATACGCCAGGATCTGGAAAGCATCCCCGAAGGGACGCTGGTCCGCATGCGCATCCGGGTGGCGCTGACTGGCCTGCCGCGGCTGCTGCGCCCGCTGGTGCACCGCCGCCTGCGCCGCTCGGTGATCGGTGACCTGGAGGCGCTGAAGGCCCTGGTGGAGAACAGCCCGCATCGGGGTATGGCCGCTGCCCGCCCGGCCGAACCGCCGGGGGAGGCCGCCGGTCCCGGGCCGGCCGTTGTCGAACCGGTTGCCGTCCCATCGGTGGCCGTGCCGCCTGCGGCCCCCCGGCCCGCAGCCACCCCCGAACCACAGGCCGCCCCGCCGGCGGCAGGTCCGTCTGCCGCGCAGAAGGCTTCCGCCACGCTGGCCTCGGCGCCAAAGTTGGCTGTGCCGTTGCAGCCGGCCAGGCGGACGACAACGAACTGGTAGGCTACTCCGCCGGTGCCTCGTGGCGGATCGCCCGCCGCCGCCGCCCGGCCAGCCGCTCCAGCGCCAGATAGATCACCGGGGTCGTGTACAGCGTCAGCACCTGCGACACGACCAGCCCGCCGATGATGGAGATGCCGAGGGGGACCCGGAACTCCGACCCGGTGCCCGAGCCGAGAGCGAGCGGGACGGCGCCGAGAAGGGCCGCCATGGTGGTCATCATGATGGGGCGGAAGCGTTCCAGGCAGGCCTCATGGATCGCGGCGAAGGGGGACAGGCCGCGTTCCCGCTCCGCCTCCAGGGCGAAATCCACCATCATGATCGCGTTCTTCTTCACGATCCCCATCAGCAGGATGATCCCGATCATCGCCATCAGGGTCAGTTCCGTGCCTGTCGCCCACAGCGCCAGCAATGCGCCCAGCCCGGCCGAGGGCAGGGTCGAGAGGATCGTCAGCGGATGCAGCAGGCTCTCATACAGCACGCCCAGGACGACGTAGATCGAGAAGACGGCAGCCAGCAGCAGGACCGGGGAGTTCATGGGCGACCCGGCCAGCATCCGGGCGTTGCCAGCGAACTCCCCGCGGACGGTGTCGGGCATCCGCATCTCGCGCACCGCCGCCTCGACCAGTTGGGTCGCGTCGCCCAGGGACGTGCCCGGCGCCAGGTTGAAGCTGATGGTGGAGGCCGGCAATTGCCCCTGGTGGCGCACGGCCAGCGGCGCGTAGCCACGCTCGAACCGCGCGACGGTGGACAGCGCCACCTGCCGCCCGCCGGAGGCGCCGACATAGACCCGGTCGAGCGCGGTCGGGTCGGTCTGCAGCGCTGGATCGATCTCCAGCACCGCGCGGTACTGGTTGCGCTGGGCGTAGATGATCGAGACCTGGCGCTGGGCGAAGGCGTTGTTCAGCGCCAGGTCGATATCCATCACCCGCACGCCCAGGCGCGCGGCGGCGTCGCGGTCGATCACCACCTTCACCTGCGGGCCGGCGCGATCCTGGTCGGAGGTGATGTCGGCCAGACCCGCGGTCTGGCGAAGCCGGTCCTGCAACGCGGCCGTCCAGGTCCGCAACGCCTCCAGGTCCTGGCTGATCAGCGCGTACTGGAACTGTGAACCGCCGGTGCGCCCTCCGCCGCGCAGATCCTGCGCCGAGACCAGGAAGGTCTGGATGCCCAGGACACGGAACAGTTGCGGACGCAGCCGAGCGATCACTGCCTCGGAGGATTCCTTCCGCTCCGCCAGCGGCTTGAGCGTGACGGTCAGGCTGGCGCGATTCATCGCGCTCCACCCGCTGCTGACCCCGACGGTGGAGGTGACATGGGCAACCGCGGGGTCGCGCTGGATGACGGCGATCACCGCGCGCTGGCGCGTCTCCATCGTCTGGAAGGAGATGTTGGGATCGGCCAGGGTCGAGCCGGTGATGATGCCGGTGTCCTGGATCGGCAGGAACCCTTTCGGCACGACCATGTACAGCCGCACGGTGACCGCCAGGATCAGCAGCGTGAGCAGCAGCATCAGCCCCTGGTGCGACAGCGCCCAGCCCAATGTGACCGCGTAGAACCGCCGCATGCCGCGCTGCATCGCCTCCAACCCGCGCCAGAACAGGCCGCGCGGGGCGTCGATGTCGGTCTGCCGCATGAAGCGCCCGCAGATCATCGGCGTCAGCGTCAGGGAGACGACCGCGGAAATCCCGATCGCGAGGGTCAGGGTCAGGGCGAATTCATGAAACAGCCGCCCGATGATGCCGCCCATGAAGATCAGCGGGATGAACACCGCGACCAGGGAGATGCTGATCGAGACGACCGTGAAGCCGATCTGGCGGGCGCCCTCGATCGCGGCGCGCAAGGGGGGTGACCCACGCTCGATATGGCGGACGATGTTCTCGATCATCACGATCGCGTCGTCGACGACGAAGCCGACCGCGATGGTCAGCGCCATCAAGGAGAAGTTATTGATCGTGTAGTCGAAGAACCACATCCCCGCGAGCGTGCCGCACAGCGCCAGCGGCACGGTGACGACGGCGGCGATGGTGGGGACCAGGCGGCGCATGAACAGGGCCACGACCAGCACGACCAGGGCGACCGAGATCATCATGGTGAACTGAATGTCGGCGACGTTGGCCCGGATGGTCGCGGTGCGGTCGGCGACCATCGCCACGTCGATCCCGGCAGGCATCCAGGTGAGCAGTTGCGGCAGCAGGCGCTTGATGGTGTCCACCGTCTCGATGACGTTGGCGTCCATGTCCTTGGTGATCGTCAGCAGGATCGCGGGGTTGGAACCGTTCCAGGCCGACAGTCGGCTGTTGGCCACGCCGTCGACCACGGTCGCGACATCGGACAGCCGGACCACGCCGCCACCGCGCGGGGCGCGGATCACCAGGTCCTCGAATTCGGCCGCGCTGGTCATCTGGTGATTGAGCGTGACGGTCTCGGCGGTCGTGTCCCCCTGGAAGGACCCAGTCGCGCCCATGACATTGGCGGCGCGCACGGCGGTGTAGACGTCCTGGCCCGACATCCGGACAGCCGAGAGCCGCACGGGATCGAGCTGGATGCGGACCGCCGGCTTCTCCGCCCCGTTGACGGTGATCTGGGAGACGCCGGGCACCTGCGCCAGCCGCTGTGCCAGGACGGTGTCGACGGCGTCGTAGATCTGCGCGGTGGACAGCGTCTCGGACGACAGCGCGAGCGCCATGATGGGCGCGGCGGCCGGGTTGAACTTCCGGTAATAGGGCCGGCGCGGCAGGTCGGATGGCAGGTCGGCGGTGGCCGCGTTGATCGCCGCCATCACATCGGCCGCGGCGCCATCGATGTCGCGGTCGATGTCGAACTGGATGACGATCGAGGTGTTGCCGATCGAGGAGGTCGAGGTGATCTCGGTCACGCCCGCGATCTCCCCCAGGCGCCGCTCGAGCGGGGAGGCGACCGAGGCCGCCATCGTGTCCGGGTCCGCCCCCGGCCGGCTGGCCATGACGACGATGGTCGGAATGTCGACCCGCGGCAGGGCCGAGATCGGCAGGAACCAGTAGGCGACGACGCCGGTCAGCAGCAGGCCGAACGCCAGCAGCATGGTGGCGACGGGCCGAGCGATGAACGGGGTGGAGATCTCCATCGGTCAGGTTGCGGAGGGGGGGAAGCGTTCTCTCTCCCAACGACACGGGGAGACGGGCGTGGTGTCCACCCCCCCTCATTCCGCGGCCACCGGCTGGATCCTCGGGCCCGCAATCCGGCGCCAGACCCGATCGAACGCCAGGTAGATCGCCGGGGTCGTGTACAACGTCAGGAACTGCGACAGCAGCAACCCGCCAATGATCGTCACGCCCAGCGGCCAGCGCAGCTCGGACCCCGCCCCATGCCCCAGCACCAACGGCACCGCGCCCAGCAGAGCGGCCAGGGTCGTCATCATGATCGGGCGGAACCGCAGCAGGCAGGCCTCGCGCATCGCGTCCTCGGGTGTCGCGCCCTCGCGCTCCGCCTCCAGCGCGAAATCCACCATCATGATCGCGTTCTTCTTCACGATCCCCATCAGCAGCACGATCCCGACCAGCCCGACCAGCGACAGGTCCGCCCCGCAAATCATCAACGCCAGCAGCGCCCCGATCCCGGCGGAGGGCAGCGTGGAGAGGATCGTCACCGGATGGATCCAGCTCTCGTACAGCACCCCCAGCACGATATAGATCACGATGACAGCGGCCAGGATCAGCCAGGGTTCGGCGGCGAGCGACTTCTGGAACTCCGCCGCGTCGCCGGCATAGCCGCCGATGATCGCCTCCGGCATGCCCAGGTCGGCGGTCGCCCGCGCAATCGCCTCCATCGCCTTGTTCAGCGACGACGACCGATCGACATCGAAGCTGAGCGTCACCGACGGGAACTGCGACTGGTGCGTCAGGACCAACGGCGCCGTCGTCTGCTCAAACCGCGCGATCGCGGCCAGGGGCACCTGGGCGCCCCCTGCCCCGGGCACCCGCAGCAGCCGCAGGGCGGCCGGATCGCGCTGCCAGTCCGGGTCCGCCTCCAGCACCACACGATACTGGTTGGCCTGGCCGAAGATGGTCGAGACCTGGCGCTGGCCGAAACTGTCATACAAAGTGTCTTGCACCGCCTGCATCGACACCCCAAGCCGCATCGCCAGCGCCCGGTCGACGACAACCCGGGTCCGGAACCCGTCATTCTGCTGGTCGGAGGCGACGTTCCGCAGCTCCGGCAAGGCCCGCATCCGCTCCAGCAGCCGCGGCGCCCACAGCGCGAGGCGGTCGGCGTCGGTGTCCATCAGCGTGTACTGGAACTGCGTGCGGCTCATGCGCGTGCCGATCTGGATGTCCTGCACGGGCTGGAACCAGGCGGTGATCCCGGGGATATCGGCGATCGCGGCATTGAAACGGGCAATCACCACACTGGCGGCGTCCCGCTCGGCTACCGGCTTCAGCGCGATCGTCAGCCGCCCGGCATTCGGTGTCGCATTGATCGTGCCGGCGCCGACGAAGGACACGACGCCCGTCACCGCCGGATCGGCCTGGATGCGTTCGGCGACGCGGGTCTGCAATTCCACCAGGCGGGGAATGGAGATGCTCTGCTCCGCCTCGGTCACCGCGATCACCATCCCGGTGTCCTGCACCGGCATGAACCCCTTGGGCACGACCAGATACAGCCCGATCGTCCCAGCGAGCGTCCCGACCGCGATCACCAGCATCAGGCGCTCGTGCCGAAAGCTCCAGCGCAGGCTGGTGCGGTAGGCGTCCAGCACCGCCTCGAACCCCGCCTCGGTCCAGCGCGCGAAGCGACCGGACCGTTCCTCATGCGCCGGACGCAGCATCCGCCCGCACATCATCGGCGTCAGGGTCAGCGACACGACGGCCGAGACGATCACCGCAACCGACAAGGTCACCGCGAACTCATGGAACAGCCGCCCGACGACGCCGGTCATGAACAGGAGCGGAATGAACACCGCGATCAGGGACACGGTCAGGGAGATGATGGTGAACCCGATCTCCGCCGCGCCGCGATACGCCGCCTCCAATGGCCGGACACCCTTTTCGATGTGACGGACCACGTTCTCGATCATCACGATCGCGTCATCGACGACGAACCCGGTCGCCACGGTCAGCGCCATCAGGGACAAATTGTCGAGCGCGAAGCCCAGCAAATGCATCACCCCGAACGTCCCGATCAGGGAGATCGGCAGCGCCAAAGCCGGAATGAACGTCGCACGAGGCGAACGCAGGAACAGGAAGATCACCCCCACCACGAGCACGATCGCCAGGGCCAGGGTGTACTGCACCTCGGCCACCGAGGCGCGGATCGTCTCGGTCCTGTCGGCGACGATCTGGAGGTTGATGCCGTTCGGCAAGGCCTGGCGCATCCGCGGCAGGTTCTCCTTGATCGCCTCCACCGTGCCCACGATGTTGGCGCCGGGCTGGCGCTGCACGTCCAGCACGACGGCGTCGATGCCGTTGTACTTGGCCGAGGCGCGGTCATTCTCCACCCCCGGCACGGCGGTGCCGATATCGCGCAGCCGCACCGGGGCGCCGTTGCGCCAGGCGATCACCAGGTCCTCATACGCCTCGGCATCCGCAAGCTGGTCGTTCGCGCCCAGCGCGAAAGCCACCCGCCGGCCGTCGAACCCGCCCTTGGCGCCGTTGACGTTGGAGCTTGTGATCGCCGTCCGCACATCCGTCGTCGACAGCCCATACGAGGCCAGCCGAGCAGGATCGATCCGGATGCGGACGGCGGGCCGCATGCCACCCTGGACGATGACCCGCCCGACGCCGGTGATCTCGGCCAGCTTCGGCTGCAGCAACGTGTCGGCCGCGTCACTCATGAGGTCGATGGGCACGCTGTCGGAGGTCAGCGCGATCGTCAGGATCGGCGCATCAGCCGGGTTCACCTTCGAGTAGGTCGGCGGATACGGCAGATTGGCGGGCAAATTCGCCGCCGCCGCGTTGATCGCCGCCTGCACGTCCTGCGCGACAGAATCGATCGAACGCGAAAGCTCAAACTGCAAGGTGATCTGGCTGGTGGCCTGCGAACTCTGCGAAGTCATCGAGGTCAGGCCAGGGATCTGCCCAAAGGTCCGCTCCAGCGAGGCGGTGATCAAGGTCTCCACCACCTCGGGCGCCGCGCCAGGCATCTGGGTGACGACCTGGATGGTGGGAAAATCCACCTCGGGCAACGCCGAGACCGGCAAGGCACGATACCCCAACGCACCCGCCAGAATGACCGCGATGGCCAACAGCCAGGTGGCCACGGGCCGCGCGATGAAGGGGGCCGAGATGTTCAAAGGTCAGGGCTCCGCCCTGAAACCCGCCAGGGGGCTTTGCCCCCTGAACCCCCACCAAGGGCACAGCCCTTGGAACCGTGAGTTGGTGGAATGAAGGGAGGGGCCAACCCGGACCTCTCACGGTCCGCGTAGGCCCCTCCCTTCATCCCACCAAAACCAATGGTTTCCAAAGGCCTGTGGCCTTTGGTGGGGTCCAGGGGCAAAGCCCCTGGCGGGGTCCGGGGCAGCGCCCCGCCCTTGTTCATCCGCCGACCCGTCGGCGTCGGCCCGCTGGCCCCTCGCCGTCGGCGGTTATCGGGGCGATGCGGCTGCCGTCGGTCAGGCGGGAGGCGCCGTCGACCACGACCTGTTCGCCGCCTGTCAGGCCTTCAGTGACGATTGAGCCGCGTTCGTCCTCGTATCCCACCGACACGGTCTGGCGTTTCACGGTGCCGCCTTCCTGGGCGACGTAGACATAGGTGCCGCGGGGGCCGCGCTGGATCGCGGCGGTGGGGACCATAATCGCGTCCTTCACCACATCGACCCGCAGCCGCACGCCCACGAACCCGCCGGGCCAGAGGCGGTTGTCGGTGTTGGGGAAATTCGCCTTCATCTTGATGGTGCCGGTTGTCGGATCGACCTGGTTGTCCAGCACGGAGAGCATGCCCCGATCGAGGATACTCGCCCCTGCCCCGGCGCCGGACCCGCCCACCACGGCCCCTTGCGGCAGGGCGATGACAGCGGCTTCCCCGCGGTCCATGGCGCGCGCCACGGACGGCAGATGCTGCTGCGGCAGGGTGAACACCACGCTGACCGGCTGCAACTGGGCAATCACGACCAGCCCGGTGGCATCCCCCGGGCGGACAATGTTCCCGGCATCCACCAGCCTGATGCCCACCCGCCCGTCGATCGGCGCGGTGATCGTCGCGTAGTCCAACTGCGTGCGCGCATTGTCGATCGCCGCCTGGTCCTGGTCGACCAACGCCTGGAACCGGGCGACCTCGGACTTCGCGGTATCGACCTGCTGGGCGGAGGTGAAGTTGTTCGCCACAAGTTTCTGGTAGCGCGCGAAGTCGAGCTTCGCATTGGCCAGCAGCGCCTCATCCTGGGCCTTCTTGGCGAGGACGTTGTCGAGCGCCGCCTTGTACTGGCGCGGATCGATCTGGGCGAGCACGTCGCCCTTCTTCACCATCTGCCCTTCCTTGAAGTTCACCGTGATCAGCGGCCCCTCGACCATCGACTTGACGGTCACGCTCTGCGACGCCTGCACGGTGCCGAGGCCATCCAGCCAGACCGGTGCGTCGCGCTTTGCGGCGGCCGCCACGACGACGGGGATCGGCATATTGGCGCCACGGCGGCTGGCCGGCGGTTCGGGAGAGGCCGGCGGCCAGAACCAGACGGTATAGACGATGGCGGCGATGGCCAGGACGCTCAGCAACCCGGCGATGATGCGCCCGGCCCTGGGACGGCGGGAGCGGACTTCGACGGGTTCACGTGTCAGGGCGTCCATCAACGGGCCTTCCATGGGACCGTCACGCTCGGCGTGGCCGGATCGGCAGGATATCGGTATCGCGCTGGCCGACGCCAATGCTTCATCGCAAATTCCCGCCCACCGGCAGGGCGATGCCGCCTTCCAGCGCGCCGGGTGACAGGCCGGGGAACTGCTGCTCGATCGTGCCATCGGGCCGGGTCCAGCCACCACCCAATGCCTTGTACAGGTTCAGCAACGCGAGGCTCCGCGCCAACCGCACCTGCACCAGCGTGTCCTCGGTGTTGAACAACGATGCCTCGATCTGCGTCACCGTGGTGATATCGACCGTGCCGACCTGCAACTGCGCGCGGGCGGCGGCGGCAGAGCGGCGGGCAGCCTCCACCGCGCGGACTTGAAGGACGACCTGCTCATTCGTCAGCCGCCAGGCGGTCAGGGCGGAATCGACATCGGTGAAGGCCTGGACGATGGCCTTGCGATACTGGGCTTCCAGTTCCTCATACCGCGCGCGCGACAGTTCCAGCCGCCCGCGCAGGGCGCCGCCATCGAACAGCGGCGCGGTCAGGCCGGCGGCGAGGGACGCGAGCGCGCTGCCCGGCAGCAGGATCGCGTTCAGCGCGCCCGCCTGGTAGCCGGCGCTGCCGGTCAACTGGATCGTCGGAAAGAACGCGGCGCGGGCTGCCTTGATGTCGTAGTTGGCCGCGATCAGGGCCGCTTCGGCGGCCGCGATGTCGGGCCGCCTGGTCAGCAGGTCGGACGGCAGCCCGGCGGTTACCGGCGGCAGGGCGATTTCGGTCAGGGTGGTCGGGCGAACCGTGATCGCCTCGGGCGGGCGGCCGGTCAGGATGCCCAGCCCCAGCATCTGCTGCTCCAACTGGTTGCGGAAATTCGGCAGCACGGCCCGTCCGATCGCGACCACCGTTTCCTGCTGCGCGAGGTCGAGCGCGCTGGCCGTCCCAGCCTCGAACCGGCCGCGGATGGCGGCCAGGGTGCGTTCGAAGCCAGATACATTGCTTTGCGCGACGGCAAGCCGGTCGGCCAAAGCGAGCGCGGTGAACCAGGTGGACGCAACCGAGGTGACGACGGCCAGGGCCACCGTCTGCTGGTCGAAGCGGCTGGCGACGGCATCTGCCTCGGCCGCCGCGGTGGCGCTGCGGTTGCGGCCCCAGAAGTCGACCACGTAGGACGCGTCGAGGCCAAAGCCGTAGTTCCGGGACTCGGAACTGGCGGTGGATGGACCGCCGACACGGGTCCGCCCGCTGGTATTGACCCCGGTATGCTGCCAGGAGGCAGAACCGCCGCCCGTCAGCGACGGAAACAGCGCCGCCGTGGCGATCCGGGTGACCGCATCGGCCTGCCGGACGCGCGCCGCGGCGGCCACGATGTCGAAGTTGTAGACCTGGGCGGCCTGGATGAGTTCGTTGAGTTCCGGAGACGAAAAGCCCGTCCACCAGTCCGCGGACGGCCATGCGGCCTGGGCGCTGTCCTGGGTGGCGCGATAGGCGGCCGGGACCTCGGCCCCGGGACGCCGGTACTCCGGGCCCATGTCGCAGGCGCCGAGGGACAAAAGGAGGGCCAGACTCAGGCGGATCGGCGTGGATGGGGTCAAATGGAGCCTCTCACCCCGCGTGTAGCACGCGGGACCCTGCCCCGTAATCTATCAAAGGCGTAACCCGCCTCATGGGTGCCGGCTGGAAAGGTCCGGCGGTTGGCACGAAGCCAACCGCCCTTCCATCATTAGGTTCGGCGCCACCAACCACGCTTGCGTTCGGCCGGGGCCGTCACGTCCTGGCCGATGACGATCGGCTTCACGAGCGGTTCCGCCGACGCGGGTTCAGCCGCCGCCGGTTCCGGAGCCGGGGGTTCGGGAGCAGCCGGTTCGGCGGCCACGGGTTCGGGAGCCACCGGTGCGGCCGGGACAGGTTCGGCAACTACCGCGACAGGAGCCACCTCGGCCGGTTGCGCAACGGCGGCAACCGGTTCCGGTTCGGCAACCACCGCCGGGGTTTCCGCCTGCGCCCAGGCGCCGACCGGCTCCGCGACCGGCGCGGGTGCCGGCGGTTCCGGCTTCGGCGGGGCCGAGGCACGCGCCGCGGCATCCCGTTCCACCTGGTCCATCACATCGAAGATGTCGAACACCTGCCCGCCGAACGGATTGGCCGGAGTCGGGCCCGTGTAGACAGGCGGCAGTTCTGGCTGGTCGGCGCCCGGTTCGGCCAAAGGCGACAGCTCGTCACCCTCCCGCCGCCGGCGCCTGCCGCCACGGCGACCACGCCGCCGTCCCTTGCCATCGTCATCACCCTCTGCACCTGCCTCGGCATCGGCGGCGGGGACGGTTTCCGGCGCGGCTTCGGCCACGACCTCGGGTGCCGCTTCCGCCACAGCCTTCGACTTGGCCGGCGCGCGACGAGCGCCCGCCCGACTGGCCCGCGCGGGCCGCACGGGGGCAGCCGGCGGCGCATCCTCGGCCACCACCGCTTCGGCGACGGCTTCCACGATGGGCGCTTCCACGGCCGGTGCTTCAGGGGCCGGTGCTTCAGCGGGCGGCGCTTCAGCGGCGGGTGCCTCCACGGGCTGCCCATCCACCGGGGCCGCTTCCATAACGGGCGCCTCAATCACCGGCTCACCCGCGACAGGGGCATCAGCCACCTGTTCGCGCGCGGCTTCCGCCGCATCCTCGGCCGCGTCGGCCGCGATCTCGGCCGGCGTGGCATCGTCGGACTCGCCGTTGTCGTCCCCGTCCTCGGCTGTCGAGGGCTGGCCATCCTCCCGCCGTCCGCGACGCCGGCGACGGCGACGACGCCGACGTTCCTGCTCATCGGCGTCCGAACCGGTGGTCGGGGCCTCGGCCTTCCGCTCCACCGGGGCAGGCGCGGCCGCCGGCACGACTTCGTCAAGAACGAGATCGTCGTCCTCGAACGGCTCATCGTCGGGAGTGGCAAGCACCGGCAATGGCAGGTCGGGTGTGATGAACGAGCCGGCTTCCCCGGGGACCTGCGCCCGCAGGCGCTCGATCCGGAAGTTCGGCGACATCTGCGAATCATCGGCCGCGATGATCACCCGCATGCCATAGCGCAGCTCGATCTCCTGCAACCGCTCGCGCTTGTGGTTCAGCAGGTACAGCGCGATAGGCGTCGCAACGTGCACGATCGACTCGGCGGAGCGGCGCTTGCTCGCCTCCTCCTCGATGCCGCGCAGGACGTAGATCCCGGCGCTTTCGGTGCTGCGGACATGGCCCGTGCCGTTGCAATGCGGGCAGGTGATGAAGCTGGTTTCCGCCAGGGACGGACGCAGGCGCTGCCGGCTCATTTCCAGCAGGCCGAAATGGCTGATCGTGCCGATCTGGATGCGGGCGCGGTCGTTGCGCAGCGCGTCCTTCAGCCGGCGTTCCACCATCGCGTTGTGCCGGCGCGACTCCATGTCGATGAAGTCGATGACGATCAGGCCGGCCAGATCCCGCAGGCGCAACTGGCGCGCGACCTCATCGGCCGCCTCCAGGTTCGTGCGCAGCGCGGTTTCCTCGATGTTGCGTTCCCGCGTCGAGCGGCCGGAGTTCACGTCGATCGCGACCAGCGCCTCGGCCTGGTTGATCACCAGATACCCGCCCGAGCGAAGCTGGACGGTCGGGATCAGCATCGCGTCAAGCTGCGCCTCGACCTGGTAGCGGGCGAACAGCGGCTGCGACTGATCGCGCCAGAGCTGCACCTTCCGCGCATGGGTCGGCATGAGCATCCGCATGAACTCATGCGCCGCGCGCCAGCCTTCGACGCCATCGACCTGGATCTCGTCGATGTCGCGGGCATAGACGTCGCGGATGGTCCGCTTGATGAGGCTCGCTTCCTCATAGATCATCGCCGGCGCGATGGACTTCATCGTGTGGTCGCGGATGTCGTCCCACAGGCGCAGCAGATATTCGCAGTCGCGCTTGATCTCGGGCTTCGGCCGAGCCGCCCCGGCGGTGCGGATGATCAGGCCCATGCCGCGGGGGATATCGAGCTCGGTCATCACCTCTTTCAGGCGACGGCGATCGGTGGCCGAGGTGATCTTGCGGGAAATCCCGCCCCCGCGCGGAGAGTTCGGCATCAGCACGCTGAACCGGCCGGCGAGCGAGAGGTAGGTCGTCAGCGCCGCGCCCTTGGTGCCGCGCTCTTCCTTGACCACCTGGACCAGCATGATCTGGCGGCGGTGGATGACTTCCTGGATCTTGTAGCTGCGGAGGAACCGCGACGGCAGGCGCCGTTCGCCGGGTTCATCGACCGCGTCGGGGTCACCGCCCAGGGTTTCCGGCGCGGGTTCGTCGGCATCCTCGGACTCGCCGTTGGACTGGTCGCGATCGTCGGCGGCATAGCCCGCGTCGTCGCTCGCGGTGAAAGCCGGTTCAGCGGACGGCTCGTCTGACACCGGAGCGGCGAACAGCGCTGGGGTAGCGGACAGGGCCCAGGCCTCGGTTTCCGCGCGCTCTTCTTCCGTCAGTTCGACGGTTTCCGGGGACGCTTCCGGAACAACGACCAGCGCGGCTTCCACGACCGCCACAGCTTCCGGTTCGGCCGGCACGGTCAGCGCGGGGGACGCGGCCATGGCCCATGACTCGGGCGCGACGGCGTCAGGCTCGGGCGGATCGGCGGCCGGATTCGCGGTGGTGATCAGCGGGGGCGTGCCCGGCAGGGCCCACGCCTCGGCGTGCAGCGCCTGGACGATCGCGGTTTCGGCCACCGGCTGGCGGCCATTGCGGCCATCCCGACCATCGCGGCGGCCACGGCCGGATCGGGCAGGCTGCGAAACCCTAGGCGGCTGCGGCGGCGGAACCGCCTCGCTCAGCGCCAGTTCGAGTTCGTCTTCCTCTTCCTCCCGTCGCGCCTCCTCGGCTTCGAGTTCGACGAGGCGTTGGCGGTCGGCGATCGGGATTTGATAGTAGTCGGGGTGGATTTCGCTGAACGCGAGGAACCCGTGCCGGTTCCCCCCATACTCCACGAACGCCGCCTGGAGGCTCGGCTCAACCCGCACGATCTTGGCGAGGTAGATGTTTCCCTTCAGGTGCCGTTTGGCGGATGTCTCAACGTCGAAATCCTCAAGCCGGGTCCCATCCAGCACCACGACGCGGGTTTCCTCCGCGTGCGTGGCGTCGATCAGCATGCGCTTCGTCATCTAGTCCAGAACTCCGATAGGCCGTGCGGCATCCGGAGGCTGCCCGAAGCGGGGCGCGCACCGGATGGCGGCTGAATTGGTTTGTGATGAAGGGCACGCCCTGGGCCGGGGACCGTCGAGACGACCATGAAGCCGCGCCGCCGCATGCGTTCGCGCTGCCATCCCGGAGGACGGACAATGCAAATGTCGGATGCGTCTGGTGCGCGGTCTGGTTCATCTGTCCCTGGCGTAGGGGCGTCGCATCCCGGTAGGGGGACACCGCCCATTGGTGAGGTCGGCTGCCTGCCATCCGCGACGGATCGGCCCCGGCGCGCCACGGCAGCGACAACCCATGGCTGTAACAGCCAGGGCCCCGTCGAAGCGAGCGCGACTCGGTCGGTGACGCAGCCTTGGCGAAGCTGACCCTCCCCCCTCGTCAACCGGCCAGTAACGCCGGCTGGATGTTCCCGCCGAATCCTGGTCCCCCTGGGGGCAGGTCCCGACGAGATGTGGGATCGCGCAATCGCCAGTGGAAGCCAGGAAGCGCCGGGAACCGGCTGCCTCCGTTCGCGTCACCGGAGCGTCGGGACCATGAAGCAAAGCGCCCCGGATCGCAAGCATCTCGTTCATCCCATGATATTCAGCCATGAAGCAGCCTTAATCAACGAGGAAGCTGTATTCCCGCATCCAGTATGTTAAGTGGGACCCATGGCAGCCTCGTCCTTGCTCTCCCGCCGCCTGCTCCTCAGCCGCCTCGGCGCCGGCGGCGCCGTGCTGGGCGTCATGACCTGGATGGTCCCGGAACCGGCGCAGGCGGCCGAACTCCTGGCCGCGCCACGGTCCGCGCCTGGCCCCAAAAGCCCGCCCCCGGCCAAGGCCCCGGTTGTGATGCTGGACCCCGGTCATGGCGGGCGTGATCCCGGCGCGATCGGCGTTTCGGGCACCCACGAAAAGCGAATCACCCTGGCAGCCGGGCTGGAGTTGAAGCGCCTGCTGGAAGCCAGCCGCCAGTACCGGGTGGAGATGACCCGGACCCGCGACGTATTCATCCCGCTGGAGGAACGTGTCGCGCGCGCACGCGCCCGTGGCGCCGCCCTGTTCGTGTCCCTGCACGCCGACGCCCTGCCCGACCACTCGGTCCGCGGCGCCTCGGTCTATACGCTGGGCGCCACGGCGTCCGACGCCCAGACCGCCGCGCTGGCGAAGCGGGAGAACAGCGCCGACCGCCACCTCGGCGCCGCCTGGCGCGATACCCCGCCCGAGGTCGCCCGCATTCTGGGCAGCCTGGTGCGACGGGAAACCCGGGCCGGATCAACGCGAATCGCCCGCAATCTGGTCGGATCGCTGGACCGCGACCTGCCGATGCTGCCGAATCCATCCCGTCACGCGGGGTTCGCCGTGCTGACCGCCGCCGACATCCCAAGCGTGCTGGTGGAGATGGGGTTCATGTCCAACGCCAAGGACGAGGCCGCATTACGCAAGCCGGAACATAGGCTTGTGGTCGTCACCGCGATGAAGCGGGCGATCGACAGCTACTTCGCGGCGATGAACCGGACCCAGGAAACCCAGTCCGCGACGGCCCGCACCGGCTAGGAAACAGCCTCCCAACGGCCCTGTTCCATGCAATTTGTCCCCATTGACTGGCGAATGGGCAACCGAAAGCGCATATGCGTGCTGCCATGACCAAACCCTTGACCGCGGGCGATCCGCTCGTTCCCACGCCCGATCCCGGCCGACCCGATGCCGGCAAGCCAAGGCCGAAGCCTGCCAGGCGCGCGCGCAAGCCAAGCCTGTTCGGCCGGGTGGTGCGCGGCCTGTTGGGCGCGCTGTTCGGGATCACCGCCCTGCTCGCGGTCGTCGGCGGCGTCGGCGGGTGGATGGCCTACCAGCATTTCAGCGCCGGCCTGCCCGACGTCGAAGGCCTGCGGAACTACCAGCCCCCGGTCATGAGCCGCGTCTACGCCGGCGACGGGCGGCTGCTGTCGGAACTCGCGACCGAACGGCGCATCTTCGTTCCCATCGAGTCGATCCCTGAACTGGTGCGTCGGGCGTTCCTGTCGGCCGAGGACCAGAACTTCTGGACCCATCGCGGCGTCGATCCGCTGGCCATCGCGCGCGCCGCCCTGTCGAACGCGATGAACGCCGGCCAGGGCAAGCGTCCGGTCGGCGCGTCCACCATCACCCAGCAGGTGGCAAAGAACATGCTGCTGGACAATGAACTGTCATTCTCCCGCAAGGCGCGGGAAGCGATCCTGGCGCTGCGGATCGAGGAGAATCTGTCGAAGGACCGCATCCTCGAACTGTACCTGAATGAGATCTACCTGGGTCTGAGCGCCTATGGAGTCGCCGCCGCCGGCCAGGCCTATTTCAACAAGCCGCTGGAGGAATTGAATCTTCAGGAGGCTGCCTTCCTCGCCGCTTTGCCGAAGGCGCCCAACAACTACAACCCGTTCCGCTTCCCCGATGCCGCCAAGGCGCGCCGGGACTGGGTGCTGGACCGGATGGCCGAGGACCGCGCGATCACGACCGCCCAGGCCACGGCGGCCAAGGCCGAACCGATCACCCCGCATGAATTCCGCCGCCCGCCGCCGATCCCGGCCGGGGAGTGGTATGCTGAGGAAGTGCGCCGCACCCTGATCGCCGATTTCGGCCAGCAGGTCGCGACCCAGGGCGGGCTGATGGTCCGCACCAGCCTGGATCCGGTGCTTCAACTCGCGGCGGAACACGCGTTGCGCGAAGGGCTGACTTCCTATGACCGCCGTCGTTCCGGCTGGCGCGGTCCCGTCGCCAAGGGTGTGACGACCGCAGAGCGGGAGTGGCCGACCGCGCTGCCGCAGACCCAGCGTCCTCCTGGTATGCCCACCGACTGGCGGTTGGCCGTGGTGCTGAGCGTGGCCGACGCCCAGGCCCGGGTTGGCTGGCTGGAAGCCGGCACCCCCAAGACCGCCCCCCTCGCCCTCTCCGACCACGCATGGGCTCGGCCTGTCCGCGATGGCAAGCCGGGGCCGGCGCCCAGGCGCATGCAGGACGTCGTCCAGGCCGGCGATGTGGTGATGATCGATCCCGCCGGGATACCAGCCCCCGCCGCCACCCCCGCCCGTGGCAGAACCGCCCAGGCCCCCGCCGAACCGGCCCAGCCGCGCGTGGCCCTGCGGCAAATCCCGCTGGTCCAGGGCGCCCTGGTGTCCATCGAACCCACGACCGGCCGAGTCATCGCCATGGTCGGCGGATGGAGCTTCGAGCAGAGCCAGTTCAACCGCGCGACGCAGGCCCAGCGCCAGCCAGGCTCCAGCTTCAAGCCGATCGTCTATCTGACCGCCCTGGAAAAAGGACTGTCGCCGAGCCAGAGGTTTCTGGACGCGCCGATTGTCGTAGATACCGGGTCGGGACGGTGGCGGCCGGGTAACTACGAAGGATCGTTCAGCGGTCCGATCCCGATGCGGAACGCGCTGGAGAAGTCCCTGAACCTGGTCACGCTGCGGATCGCCCAGCAGGTCGGCATGCAGGCTGTGGCCGATACCGCGATCGCCTTCCACATGGTCGATTCCATGCCACGCGTCCTGCCGGCAGCCCTGGGCGCGGTGGAAACGACCGTGATGCGAGAGGCCGGGGCCTATGCCGCTCTGGCGGCCGGCGGGCGGGAAGTCATCCCGACGCTGATCGACAGCGTGCAGGACCGCAACGGCCATGTCGTCTGGCGGGCACCGTCGCTCGGCTGTCCGGCCTGCGACGATGCGGGCCGCGGTCCCACGCTGGAGGACAACCGCAAGCAGATCGCCGATCCCGCGAGCGTGTTCCAGCTTATCACTATGATGCAGGGCGCCGTCGCGCGCGGCACCGGCACGCGCGCGGCTCAAGGCCTCGGGCGGCCGATCGCGGGCAAGACCGGCACGACGCAGGATTTCTCCGACGTCTGGTTCTCGGGCTTCACGCCTGACCTGGTGACCACGGTCTGGGTCGGTTTCGACTCGCCCACGTCGCTGGGCAACAATGAAACCGGTGGCTCGGTTGCCGCGCCGATCTTCCGCGACTTCATGGCGGTGGCCCTGAAGGACCGCCCTGTCCTGCAATTCCCGCAGCCCGAGGGGGTCACATTGTCCAGTTGGGAAAGTGCCACTGGCAGCGTGACCGACGCCTTCAAGCCGAACCAGACTCCCGGCGGGTCGTCCGGTTCAATGGGCGGCGGCAGTGGCGCCGTGATGTCCGACACGCCTGGCGCCGGTGGCACGGTGCATGGCGGAGTCGACACGACGCTGCCCGGCCTGTATTGACCCGCCCCGATCATTGACCGGCAAACACCATGTCCGCTGAATCCGACTCCCTCAACGAACAGATCAAGCAGTCCGTCGCGCTGCTGAGGAGGCATCTTTGACTGGGATGTCGCCGAAGCCCGCCTCGCGGAACTGAATCACCGCTCGGAAGACCCCGCGCTGTGGAATGACGCCGCCGCCGCGCAGAAGCTGATGCGTGAGCGGAACCAGATTGCCTCCCAGATGGATGGGGTGCGCAAGATGGAAGCCGACGTCGCCGATGCGATGGAACTGATCGAACTCGCGGAAGCCGATGACGACGCATCGATGGTCGCGGATGCGCTGGCGTCGCTGCGCGCGATCGCCGAGGAAGCCAAGCGGCGGGAGATCGAGAGCCTGCTGTCGGGCGAGGCCGATGGCAACGACTGCTTCATTGAGCTGAACGCCGGCGCGGGCGGGACCGAGGCGCAGGACTGGGCCGAGATGCTGATGCGCATGTATATGCGCTGGGCCGAGCGGCACGATTATAAGGTGCAGTTGCTGGACCAGAGCGAGGGGGAGCAGGCCGGCATCAAGTCCGCGACGCTGCAGATCACCGGTCCCAACGCCTATGGCTGGCTGAAGACCGAGGCCGGTGTCCACCGCCTGGTCCGCATCAGCCCGTTCGATTCCAACGCGCGGCGGCAGACCAGTTTCGCGTCGGTCTATGTGTCTCCGGTCGTCGATGACAATATCGAGATCGAGATCAATCCGGCCGACCTGAAGGTGGATACGTTCCGTGCCTCGGGTGCAGGCGGGCAGCACGTGAACAAGACGGAAAGCGCGATCCGGATCACGCATGTGCCGTCCGGGATCATCGTCGCCTGCCAGACCGACCGCAGCCAGCACCGGAACCGGGCGCAGGCGATGGATATGCTGAAGTCCCGGCTGTACGAGCAGGAGTTGCAGAAGCGGGAAGCCGCCTCGGCCGCGGTCGAGGATGCGAAGACCGACATTGGCTGGGGGCACCAGATCCGGAACTACGTCCTGGCACCGTACCAGTTGGTGAAGGACCTGCGGACAGGGATGGAAAAGGGCAATCCCGACGCGGTGCTGGATGGCGGGCTGGATGACTTCATGGCGGCCGCCCTGGCGGCCCGAGCGGGTACCACGCGGTCGGAAGCGAGCGCACAGGCGCGTTAACCCTTTCTTGGGGTTTGTCCGGTAAACCGGGGGCATGCGCGATCTGTGTCATGTCACCCGTTTTGCCCTGCATACCCTGGTTGGGGTTGGCCTGTTTCTGGTGATTGGGCTTGCAGTACTACTACTGCATGTATTCACCGGATTGATTGAATACAGTGGTGTGTCGAAGCCCGTGGTTCACACGTTCCGAAGTCTGGAGGCTCTGCTTTTCGCTTCCGACGTGGTTTGCATGGTGCTATTTATTGGGCGAGAGACATTCCTGTTCATTCGGGAACTCATTCGTCCCCGCCCCGGAGGTAACCATGGCCACACGATCTGACACGATCTCGACGACATGGGTCGCGCAGGAAGTGCGTGCGGCGACGCGGGCCTACTTCGCTCCGGTCATATTCGTTGCCCGTCTGATCGCTCGGCTGTTCGGCGGCCGGCCTGGGGATGGGCGCAAGCGCCCGTTCTGATCTGTCAGAACCGTTCCTCGCCTTCCTGCCGGACCGGATCGGGGAAGTCCCGGTAGAGCGCGAACGTCGCGTTCCGCACGAGTGAATTGACGCCGAAGTGAAACCCCTCCACCGGTTCCGCCCGTGACGCCACGTGGCCGAAGGCGGCGTCGAGTTGGGCCAAGTCGCGCACCTCGATCATCAGGTGGAACTCCCCGATATGGGACGGGCCGAGGCCCAGCTTGCGCCGGGTCAGGCGCCAGGCGGTGATCATGTCGCGTTCGCGCAGGTGGTCCATGTAGGCCGCGAGGCGGGTCCGGAACTCCGTATCCCGGATGCCGGGGGCCAAGTCGCACCAGACGTGGTAGATGTTCATCGGATCACCGCTTGCGCCCGGAGGCTCCAATCGGGACGGTACGCACGCACCGCCCCGGGGTTGAACGTCATAGGTCAGTAGGTCCGGAATATCCGGGTGATTTCGGCCGGGTCGCTGGTCACCGTCAAGGCCAGCGACAGCAACAGCCGAGCCTTCTGGGGGGTGAGGTTGTCGGCGAGGAGGAGGCCGGATTGGGTCAGGCGTGTCGTCGGCGGGACGCGGCCGGATCCGGCACGGGTGCATTGCATGACGATCACGCCGGCCTTGTGGGCCTCGTGCAGGGCCTCGGTTTCAGCGGGGGAGGTGCCCCCGGGCGCGAAGCCGGCCGACACAATCCCCTTGGCCCCCGCCGCCATGAAGGCGCGGACCGCGACGCCATCCCCGCCGGCGTAGCCATAGGCGATGTCTACCCGCGGCATCGCATCCAGGTTCGAGACATCGAACTCAGTATCCGGCGCGCGCCGGCGCATCGGCTGGCGGTAGAACACGACCGCGTCACCGTCCGCATGACCCAGCACGCCGAAATCGGCGGAGCGGAAGGTCTGCATGCGGGATGTCGAGGTCTTGGTGACCTCCCGCGCCGACTGGATTTCGTCGTTCAGCACGACGAGGACGCCCATGCCGCGTGCCTCGGGGCTGGCGGCGGTGCGGATGGCGTTGACCAGGTTGATGCCGGCGTCCGACGAGATCGAACTGGAAGGCCGCTGCGCGCCAACCACGACGACGGGGACGGGCACCTTGACCGTCAGGTTCAGGAAGTACGCCGTTTCCTCCAGGGTCGCGGTGCCGTGGCCGATGACGATGCCGGCCAGGTCCGGGTGGTCTGCGACCAGTTGCTGGCACAGGGCCGCCAGGGCCTTCCAGTCAGCGAAGGCGATCGCGGTGGAGGCGACATTGCGATAGCGCACCGGGATCACGTCGGCGACCAGGGCGGTTTCCGGCCATTTGGCCAAGATCTGGTCCGCGTGCATCACGTTGCCTGCGGCACCGTAGTCGTAGATGTCCAGGGGGCCACGGCCGAGCGATGCCATGGTACCGCCGGTTCCGATGAAGGCGACTTTAGGGAGGGGCATGGGGGAAACCTTTGGGAAACCGGGCCGGACCTCGCGATCCGGCCCTTCGGCACGGGGAACTACTGAACGATCGGCGGCAGGCGGCGATGCCAGTCCGTGTCACGCTGGTAGGCATCGGCGAGCTTCAGCACGCGCCCCTCGGCGAAGGGACGACCGGCGATCTGCAAGCCGATCGGAGACCCGTTCGGGTCCAGGCCACAGGGTGCGCTGACCGCGGGCAGGCCGAGATAGTTGAACGGCCGGCAGTTAAGGGACACCGCCATGAACCGGTGCTCGGTGCCGGGCGGGCCGTGATCGATGTCGGTTTCCTCCAACGTCGGGATGCAGGTCTTGATGGTCGGCGTCACCAGGACATCGACCTGGGCGAAGACCTCGGCCGCGAAGGCCTTCAGGATCGGCCCGCGGCGGGCGAGGGATTCCACATAATACGGCGCCGGGATCGCATAGCCCGGATACATCCGCCCGCTGATGTGTTGCCCATAGGCCTGGGAGTCGTGGCGCATCCATTCGGCGTGGATCGTCGCCGCCTCGACGCGGGAGACGATGGAGCCGAAGGCGGCCACGGCGTCCATGACGGGCAGCTTGATCGGGATGACCGTGGCGCCGCGCGCCTTCAGGACCTCCAGCGCCGCCTCGATCGCCGCGACCACGGGGCCGTCGGCGCCATCAAAGAAGACGTTGGTCGGGACACCGATCCTCTGCCCGCGCAGGTCGCCATCCAGCCCGGCTTCGTAATCAGGCACCGGCTCACGCGCGCTGGTCGGGTCCTTGGGGTCGTAGCCGGAGATCACCGCCATGATCCGCGCGCAGTCCCGCGCCGACCGGGCGAGCGGGCCGACATTGTCGTGGCTGAAGGACAGCGGCATCACGCCGTGGCGGGACACCCGTGTCTGCGTGCCCTTGATCCCCGTCACGCCGCAGGCCGAGGCTGGCAGCCGGATCGACCCGCCCGTATCCGAACCCAGCGCCATGTAGTTGAACCGCGCCGCCACCGACGCGCCCGATGCCGAGGACGACCCGCCGGTGATCCGCGGCAGGTTCCAGGGATTGTGGCAGTCGCCGAAGGTCTTGTTATGGCCGGTCGGGTTCTGCGCGAACTCGGCCATGTTGACGCCGCCGAAGGTATAGGCGCCCTCGGCCGCCATGCGGTCGATCACGGTCGCGGTGTAGTCCGGCCGCCAGTCCTTGCGCAGCGCCGACCCGCAGGTCGAGAGCTTGCCGGCCTGGTAATACATATCCTTGTGCGCCATCGGGACGCCGTGCAGGCGGCCCAGCGGCTTCTTGTCGCGGATCGCCTGGTCGGCGGCGCGGGCGGCGGTCTCCGCACCCTCCCGGTCGGTCCAGATCATAGCGTTGACCTGGGGGTTCAGCGCCTCCATCCGCTTCCAGTTGGCGTCCAGCACCTCCATCGCGGTTGCCTGACCGGTGGCCACCGCATCGGCGACCTCGGTCATCGTCAGGTCGGCGAGGTTGGTCATACCCCCGTCTCCTTCGTCGCCTGCAAGGCGGCTTCGAAGCTGGAGGGTTCATCCTCGAACACCAGCGTGCCACGCAGAGCCTCGAAGGCCTGGATCGTGCCGGCCAGTTCGGCCATCAGCCGTCGTCCGGGGTCGTTGGGGGGCAGGATGCCGAACCATCGTTCGACATACGCCTCGGTTTGTTGTGGGAACGCGTCCATGGGAGCCTCCACCGAAATTGTGCGCCGCAATATGACCGCGATTTCGCGGCCGTGCGCAATGGTGGTTCGGGCTGGGACGACCGTTGACCGTCATCCCCGGCCTGAACACACAAGGCCGGGGATGACGGGGGGAAGGGGAAAGTGACCGCCGGGTCAGCCTCGCGCGGGCATGCTGTCCATGACTTCAAGCTGGATCAGCTTTTCATACGCCCCGATCATCGTCTTCGGCGCGAGTTCCAGCATCAGCGTGTTTTCCAGCCAGAATTCGACGACCTGGAACAGCACCGGACCGCCTGGCGCCGCGCGCCCGCATAGCCGGGTCAGCCAGCCTTCCCGGGCGCCGATCCGCTCGATCGTCTCCAGGTCCGCGTCGACCGACAGCAGGACGTGGAACGCGCTGTAGCCGGGCTTTTCATCGGTTTCCTGCGCGCGCACCTGACCATCGCCATCGGGCAACAGGTGCAGGCCGGTCGGATAGACCTCGATCGCGGTGCCGCGCGCGTCGCCGCTGACCGCCATGAAGGAATTCCGGAACCCGCCGGGGAACGGGTAGGACTTCCCACCCATCAGTTCGGCGAGCACGGCGGAAACGCGGCGCGGGTCCTGCGCCGGGATCGAGACGTGGTGGATCATTCCAGCCCCCTGAATGTGATTGCAACTGATCCCATTATGCCCCGGGCCGAGGCTTCGCGCATGCGCGAAATCCGGCCGTCCGCGTTTTCCTCAGGGGCCCGCCCACTCCACCTCGGGCAGCAGGGCCAGGGGGATCTGGCGCATCGACAGGGTCCGGAACTGAAGCGTCAGGGGCACGTCGATGGTCTGGCGTTCCCGCCCGCCGGGCACACCGGCCATCAGCGACAGCACGGCCTTGGCCGCCTTCACGGCGGAGTGGGTCAGCACCCCGTTGCTGCCCAGCGCGTCGAAGGTGCCCTTGTAGCCGACGATATGACCGGTGCCGGCCCCCATCGGCTGCAACTCCTCATCCAGGGCCAGGGTCGCCGAACCGGTCGCGCTCAGCGGCCCCCAGGTCAGGGAGTGCAACTGGACCTCCACCGACCCGCCCGCGTCGCGCCAGGCCGTCGCGGCGACCCTGGGCGGGGCGGTCTCGGGCAGCGGTCCCAGGACGGTCCCCTCGGCCGAGACGACCTCGACCTGACCGCCGAGCGGCCAGCGGGTGCCGGAGGGGAGTTTGACGCCGTTGATCGTGAACTGGAAGGAGGCCGCCTTGTCGCCGGCCGCGGCGGTGGGCAGCAGCTCCAGCCGGCCCTCCATTGTCTCGACCGACATTGCGCTCTGCCCGCCATCGGCCTTGGGCAGGTCGGCGCGGATGCCGCCGCCGCTGACCTCCAGCATCATGCGATCGGGGTCGGTGCCGCCCGACAGGCCGAGTTCGAGGGTCTCGGCCACCACCGATACCGATGTGCCGTCCGGCAGGCGCAGCGCCTGCAGCCCTTCCGGGACGATCGTCAGGTGCCATGGGTCGAGCAGGTCCACGCTGAGCACCAGGCGCGGTGTGAACCAGGCAATCCCCCCGGGGATCGCAGGCTCGCCGCCCGAAATCTCAAAATCATGTACGACCAGGGAGGCCGATGACGACCATCCCCCCCGCCCCACGGACCCGATCCTCACGGACCATCCCTGTCCTCGGCGGTCGTTGACCCAGGCCTGGAAGCCCGCGTCGAGGCGGCTGGCGACCAAGTACCAATGAGCCGCGCCGGCGGCGCAGCCCAGGATCAGCAGGCCACAAACAGCAATCAGAATCTTACGTCGCATGGAGTCCAGATGAGTTGCCGACCAGCCCGTTCCAAGCCGGGAAACGCCGCCGTCGCGACAAATCACAACGGGGCCGACACAGGTCGGACCCGGCCCGATCCGTGATGGATCGCCCTTGAACGCTTCCCAGCGGACAGTCTACGCGGCTCGGACTATTCCGCAACACGACCATCCTGACCTGGACCGGCCTCAACAGGACCACGCTGGGAGGGCTGGCCATCGACCGGCATCGTCATGCCCTCGGCCAGGCGGCGCATCAGGTCCTCTCGCCGCAGCCCGACCGGCAGGGGTTCCCGGATCACGACCCGGATCGTGCCCGGGGTCTTGAGGAAGGAGCGCCGTCCCCAATACAGGCCCGAGTCGGTCGCCACCGGGATGACCGGCAGCCCCGTGCGGGACGCCAGGGCGGCGATCCCCGGTTGCAGCGCCAGCATGGTTTCCGGGTCCGAGCGCGTGCCTTCCGGGAAGATGACGATCTGCCGCTCCTCCCGCACGGCGCGCAGGCCTTCCTTGACCAGCACGCGCACCGCGCTCGCCCCCGCGTGACGGTCGACGGCGATCATCCCGGCGGCATGGGTCAGGGCGCCGAACAGGGGGATGCTCCGCAACTCCCGCTTCAGGACGTAGCAGCAGCGGGGCAGCAGGGTCAGCCAGATCATGGTGTCAAAGGCCGACTGGTGGCGGGACGCGATCAGGGCAGCGCCGGGGGGGATATGCTCCAGCCCCGTCACCTCGAACCGGATGCCGCAGATCAGCCGCACGCTGGCGACCATCATCCGGGCCCACAGCACGGCCACCCACATGACGCGGCCGGGGGCAACGAACCGGATCACGGTTGCCGGCCACAGGGTGAGGAACGTCAGTCCGAAAAAGACGACATTGAACAGCGACGATCGCAGCAGAATCATCCAGAAGCCGGTCCCGAACGGAGTTGGTCCCGGGCGGGGGCAAGGCCGGTCAGGCCCGCCGCCGCCACGAGGTACTTGCTGTATTCGCCGATCAGGACCCGCAAGGAAACCTCTCGTAGCGCGCCGTCAGGCCCGGTGGTGGGGACGGGATGGGGGAACAGTTTCACATCCGGCAGCATTCCGCGCAATTCGACCATCGCGCGCGGCATGTGGAAGCGGGCGGTGACCACGGCCAGGGTCCGGATTCGGTGTTCGCTTACCCAGGCCCGTGCTTCCAGCGCGTTGCCGCGCGTCGAGATGGCCGCCCGCCCCAGCGTGACCTGATGCGCGAGCGGCGCGGGATCGACCCCGGCGCGAGCGGCCAGCATCCCCAGGTCCGTGGCGCCGCCGATGCCCGAGATCAGCAGGCGTGACCGCGGATGTTCAGCGAGCAGGCGCAACGCCGCCTCCACCCGCCCGGCCCCGCCGGTCAGGGCGATGATCCCGTCGGTCGGCGGCGCGGGCATGATCGGCTGTCCGACCAGGTGGACGAACCACAGCAGCCCGCCGGTCCAGCCCACCGCCAGGACCACCACGATCAGCAGCGGCGGCAGCCACCAACGGCGCGCGCGGGACCGAACCCGGGGGACGTCGTCCGAGCGGTCCCCATCCGCGATCATGCCCCACCTGCAATCATGGCAGCTGCCGCAACCAGCGCCGGACCGTGCCCTGGGCGGTCAGGAACCCGATCACCGCCGCCGTCAGCGGCAGCCCCGGCAAGGCCAGCCAGAGAGTCGGCGGCAAGGCCTCGAGAAGCCCGGCGATCGTATCAACCTCCCGCGGGGCGCCGCCGAAGGGTTCCGCGAGCCGCGCCAGCGCCAGCAGGACCGGCGCGGCCAGGATGGCCCCTCCCAGGCCGCCGATCGCGGCCAGCAGGGTGGCCCGCGCGGCGAATCGGCCAGCGATGTAACCGTCGGTCGCGCCCAGGCCGTGGACGATCTCGATCGCTTCCCGCCTTGCCGAGAGGCCGGCGCGGGTGGCGACGGCGATGACAGTGGCGGCGACGGCCACGACCAGGATCAGCGCCAGCCCGGCGCAGGCCTGCAGGCTGCGGGCCAGCGCGGACAGCCGGCCGATCCAGACGCCGTGATCCTCCACCAGGCTGCCGGGCGCGACGGCGGCGACGCGGCGCCCCAGATCGACCGGATCGACCTTGCCGCTGAGTTGCACGGCCACGACCGCCGGCAGGGGAATCGACACGCGTTCGGCCCCCGCGCCCAGCCAAGGACGCAGCAGGTCGCTCAGTTCATCATCCGCCAGCGCACGGGCCGAGGCCACGCCGGGCGTGCCGGTCAGCAGCGCGATCACGGCCGGCAGGCGTTCGGCGCCATCGCGGGCCGAAGCGGCCTTGGGGCTGGGCACCTGCACGGTCAGGGCCGATCCCGCGCCCTCCTGCCAATGCCGCGACAGGCCGGCCGCCCCGGTCCAGCCGGCCAGGGCCAGGGCCGCCAGGAACGCCATCGCCGCCACCAGGAACGGCAGCATCCGATCCGAAAGCGCTCGCCTGAGCCCCAGTTCGTCGAACCCGGTCGGCCGGAGGATGGAGCGCGCCATGCCTAGCGATCCTCGATCAGGCGGCCGTGCGACAGCACCAGGGCCGGCGCGGGGTGGCGCTGCACCAATGCGTCGTTATGGGTCGCGACGATCACCGTCGTGCCAAGGCGGTTCATCTCATTGAACAACTGCATCAGGCGTTGGGCCTGCTCATCATCCAGGTTGCCTGTCGGCTCATCGGCCAGCAGCAGGGCGGGGCGGGTGATCACGGCGCGGGCGATGGCCACGCGCTGCTGTTCGCCGCCCGAGAGTTCGGCTGGCCGAGCCTCAATCCGGCGGGCGAGGCCGACCCAGCGCAGCATCTCGGTCACATCGGCGCGCAACTGCCCTTCCGGCCGGCCGGCGAGGCGGAGCGGCAGGGCCACGTTGTCGAAGGCGGTCAGATGCGGCAGCAGCCGGAAGTCCTGGAACACGACCCCGATCCGCCGCCGCAGCGCCGGCAGATCGCGGCGACGGGCTTCGTGGATCGGGACGCCCATCAGGCCGAGGCGGCCGCGGGTCGGGCGGACGGCCAGGTACATCAGCCGCAGCATGCTGGTCTTGCCGGCGCCAGAGGGGCCGAGAAGCCAGCGGAATTCTCCGGCGGGGACGGCGAAGGTGACGTCGCGCAGAACCTCGGCGCCAACCTGGCCCGAAGGCGTGGGGCCGTAATGCAGACCGACCGAGTCGAATCGAATCATGCCGCGTGCCTTCTCCCGCGCGGGCCTTTCTGCCACCGCCAGCCGGACGCTGGAACCCGTTGTGTGCAAACCGGCGGTGAGAGCGGGGTTGGCGGAATTGTTACAACGTGTGCTTGGAGTCGTGGGCGTGCATTCCATATGATCCCCTGGTCCGGACGCGCTGGGGCGCCGGCCTGGGTTGGGGTGTTCATCGCGTGCGTGCGGACTGCCCGAACTGCGAAGCCGTCTATGACATCCCCGACCGCCTGCTGGTTGCCGGCCGCAAGGTGCGCTGTGCCCGCTGCGGGCAGGACTGGTTTCCGGCCGGCCCCGCCGTCGCCGTCGATCCGCCCAAGGTCGCCGAGGTGCCGGTGCCCGCACCCGATCCTGTGCCGGAGCGCGCGCCCGCGGCGGCGATGACCATGCCGCCGGAACACAATGCGATGGACCGGCTGGCGAAGGAGTCGGTCTCCACCCCTACGCCGATGCCACTGAAAGCCGCCTGGGCCGCCAGCGCCGTCGCGCTGGTCCTGCTGGTCGCGGGCGCGATCGTCTGGCGCGCGGACATCGTCCGTGCCTGGCCACCCGGTGAGCGTCTGTTCTCGGTGTTCGGCACGCCCGCCGAGGCCCGGCCGTCGAACCACTGAATGCGGCGCCACGACCAGGGCCATCGCACTTGCCGCCTTTTCGTCCTGGGCGGGCCTGACCCGCCCATCGCCAAGCACATAGTTGCCTGGAATCACACGAAAGCACTATCAGCGGAATCCCTGGCGATGGCCGGGACAAGCCCGACCATGACGGGAGGCGCCGTCCTCGGGTCAACGCCGATTGCCCTGGCGCCACGACCCGCCGCCGTGCATTCGGGGATGAGACAGGCTATCTTCAATCGAGGCACGCCATCCGTGCCACCGGGAAGCGGCCAGGTCCGCACATGATCGAAAGCCAGGAGCACAAACGTTGATCCGTCACGTCATCAAACGCATCACGGCATCAGCCGTTCTGAAGGGCATCGCGGCCGCGACCGTGTTCGCGACATGCAGTTTCGCCGCCCTCGCCCAATCCGCCGCCAATTGGCCGGACAAGCCGGTCCGTATCATCATCAACTTCGCCCCCGGCGGCGGCACCGACAACGGCATGCGCCCCTACACCGAGCCCCTGCACAGGCTGCTCGGCCAGCCCATCGTGCTGGAGCACAAGGGCGGCGCGTCAGGCGCCATCGGGATCGAGGCCGGGGTGAAGTCCCGCAACGACGGCTATACGTTCTTCGCGACCCCCGGCCTGTCGGTGGCGATCCTGCCGCATATCCGCAAGCTGCCCTATGACCCGTTCAAGGACATGGTCCCGGTCAGCTACTTCACGTCCTATCCGATGTTCCTGGCCGTGCATCCGTCGGTGCCGGTGGCCAACCTCAAGGACTTCGTGGCCTACGCGAAAGCCAATCCGGACAAGCTCAGCCTCGGGTCCTCGGGCATCGGCACGACCGGGCACCTGGTGATCGAGGCGTTGAACCGCGCCGCCGGCATCACGGTGCTGCACGTTCCCTATCGTGGCAGCGCCGACGCGCTGAACGACTTCCTGGCCGGCGTGGTCCAGGTCTTTGCCGATCCGACCGTCGCGCCGCATGTGAAGGCCGGCAAGGTCAAGCTGCTCGCCGTGACCGGCCAGCGCCACCCGGACTACCCCGACGTCCCGTCCTTCGCCGAGACCTATCCGGACGCGGACTTCGTGGGCTGGAACGCGCTGTTCGCCCCCGCCGGCACGCCGGACGCGATCGTGAAGAAAATGAGCGCGGCGATCGACACCATCGCCAAGACGCCGGAGGTCAAGGACCTGCTGTTCCGGGTCGGCCAGTTCCCGCAGGGCGGCACGCCCGAGGACCTGACGAAGATCCTCCGCAGCGACTACGACCGCTATGGCAAGCTCGTAAAGGAACTGAAGATCACGCAAGAGTAATCCTGCCGCCGCCTCTCCCCCTCGGGGAGAGGCGGTTACTCGCTTCCCGCCCCGGCCGCCGCTATGATCGGGGCGTGTCCAGCAAAGCCCCCTCCCCCGTCGATCTTTTTGGTGAGGCCCCGGCCCCCGAACGGCCCGTGCCGCCGGGGACCCGTCCCTTGGCGGACCGCCTGCGCCCGCGCGGCCTGACCGATGTCGTCGGCCAGGACCACCTGCTGGGACCCGAGGGCACGCTGACCCGCATGCTCGACCGGGGGTCCCTCGCCTCCCTGATCCTTTGGGGTCCACCCGGCGTCGGGAAGACCACCATCGCTCGGCTGCTCGCTGAACGGGCCGAGCGGGCGTTCGTGCAACTGTCCGCCGTGTTCTCGGGCGTCGCCGACCTGAAGAAAGCGTTCGAGGAAGCGACCCGCCGCCGCCGCACCGGCGAGGGCACGCTGCTGTTCGTCGACGAAATCCACCGCTTCAACCGCGCCCAGCAGGACGGGTTCCTGCCGGTGGTGGAGGACGGGACGATCATCTTGATCGGTGCCACGACCGAGAACCCGTCCTTCGCGCTGAACGGCGCCCTGCTGTCGCGCTGCCAGGTCCTGGTGCTGCGCCGGCTCGATGACGCGGCCCTGGAGCTGCTGCTGACCCGGGCCGAAACCGAGATCGGCCATCCACTGCCCCTGACGCCCGAGGCGCGGAATACCCTGCGCGCCATGGCGGATGGCGACGGGCGCTATATCCTCAACATGGCAGAACAGTTGGCCGCCCTGCCCGCCGGCACCGCGGACCTGGACCCCGCCGCGCTGGCCGATCTGCTCGCCCGTCGCGCCGCGCTGTACGACAAGGATCGGGAGGAGCACTACAACCTGATCTCGGCGCTGCATAAATCGCTGCGTGGCTCCGACCCCGATGCGGCGCTGTACTGGTTCGCCCGGATGCTGAACGGAGGGGAAGACCCCCGCTATATCGCCCGCCGCCTGGTGCGCTTCGCGGCCGAGGACATCGGCATGGCCGACCCCCATGCCTTGCCGCAGGCGCTGGCGGGGTGGGAAACCTATGAACGGCTGGGCAGCCCGGAGGGGGAACTCGCGCTGGCGCAGGTCGTTGTCTACCTGGGTACGGCGCCGAAATCGAACGCGCTGTACACGGCGTTCGGGGCCGCCAAGGCCTCAGCCAAGGCCACCGGCAGCCTGATGCCGCCCGCGCATATCCTGAACGCGCCGACCAAGCTGATGAAGGAACTCGGCTACGGGGCGGGGTATTCCTATGACCATGAGGCCGAGGACGCGTTCAGCGGCCAGAACTACTTCCCCGACGGGATGGCAAGGCAGGCGTTGTACCAGCCGCGCGGGCGTGGGTTTGAACGGGAGGTCGCCAAGCGGTTGGAATATTGGGGGCGGCTGCGGGCGGAGAAGGCGGGAGGTTAGGGCGTGGCTGGGACGCGCTTCCTCATCAGATATCGGACACGACAGTTTTGCTACAGGAACGGCGTGTCCTGGCGTCGGATCGTCAGGTTCGGTTGGAAGGAACCGCTATTTGTGCCGAATTGGCGGCACCGATGTCTCCATCGATGCCGCCAGGTTCGGATCGAAAATTCTTACCAGGTGTGAATCACCTTGCGGGTCGTACGGTCAACGATAACCGGCTGGTCGTTGACGAGCCCGTAGCTGTAGCGGTCAGGCGTCTGCACCGTGACCGTCGCGGGCAGCGGATAGACCGTGACATTCGCTGGCAGTTGCATGCCGACGACGGGCTTCATCGCGGGGTCCATGAAGGACTTGTACTTCTGGGTCGTCGAGTATGTGGTGATCGCCGTACTCTGCGCCTTTGTCCAGATTTCGCCGGTTTCAGCCGAGGCGAACCCGAAGGTTCCCAAAAACATGGAAGCGGCGACAAGCGGGAGCAATGATTTTTTCATCAGATTTTCCTCGATCGTGGTTGTGAACCCTCGCTGGCCAAAGTGTCAGCGGGGCCTCGCGTGCCCTCGGGCCGCATTCAGAAATCGCGATGTTCAACAACAGGCGCGACCGCCTCCTGGGCGTCGGGGCGACCGGTGCCGGAAAGGGCACCAATCGAAGCTGCTCGAGTCTAAGTATTTTGTAATGGAACGTATGGTTCCACTAGAAATCAACCCTCGAACACAAATTGAATCTATCGCCAACCACGTCAGAAAAGGCAGCGTCGGAATACACCTATTGCCTGACGGTCAGAAGGAAACCCACGGAAACAAGGTCCTTGGCGTGGCATGAAGCATCCGATGGTCTGTCAGACTACAACAAACCGATGAGTCATTTGTCATTGGGGCAATGATTTTTGGATCACAATTATGACGTATGTATTTACTGAGGGGAGAGAAGTCAGGTCGCTGCCGCAGGCTGGGGCGGTCACGCGCGGTACACCCAGCCCAAACACGCTGATCCGGCCGTTGGCATCGATGCCTCCTTCCACCGTAACACCCATTCTATGCCCCGCCCCGCATCCGGCCTATCATCCTCTCCAAACATAGGGGAGGCACCACAATGGCCGCCATCACACACCGCAACCTGGGGGGCCTGTCCGTCCCCGTCGTCGGACTTGGCTGCATGGGTCTGTCCGGCGTCTACGGGCCGGCCGAGGACGCGACCTCTGAGGACCTGGTCCGGGAGGCGATCGACCTCGGCGTCACGCATCTCGATTCTTCCGACATGTATGGCTGGGGCCATAATGAGGAATTGCTGGGCCGAGCGCTGAAGGGCCGGCGGGGACTGGTGATGCTGGCGACGAAGTTTGGACAGACGCAGGAAGGCGTCAACGGCCGCCCGGACTATGTCGTCAAGGCGTGCGACGCGAGCTTGAAGCGCCTCGGGACCGATGTGATCGACTTGTATTACCAGCACCGCGTCGACCCGAAGGTGCCGGCTGAGGACACGGTCGGCGCCATGTCGCGCCTGGTGGAACAGGGCAAGGTCCGGTTCCTCGGGTTGTCGGAAGCCGCGCCGGATCGCATCCGGAAAGCGCACGCGGTGCATCCGATCGCGGCGGTGCAGACGGAGTACTCCCTGCTGTATCGGGAAGAAGCCGAGGAAACGCGGAAGGTCACGCGGGAACTGGGGATTGGTTTCGTTGCCTACTCACCTTTGGGGCGCGGGTTCCTGACCGGGGCGATCCAGACGCTGGCGGACGTGGATGGGCGGCGGTCGGCGCATCCGCGGTTCCAGGAGGCGAACTTCGACCATAACCGCGCGCTGGTGGCGCGGATCGAAGCGTTCGCGAAGGAAAAGGAATGCACCCCGGCGCAACTGACGCTGGCCTGGCTGTTCGCGCAGGGCGACGACGTCGTGGCGATCCCGGGCACGCGGTCTCCTGTCCGGCTGCGGGAGAATCTGGAGGCGCTGTCGGTATCCTTGTCGGACGATGACGTGGCTCGCATCGCCGACGCCGTCCCGACCGGCGCCGCCGCCGGCACGCGGTATCCCGCCGGTGGGATGGCGGGCGTGTTCATCTGATTGGCGCGCAGGCTTTGTGGGTGCGTGACGCCTCAGGCCTGGGGGGTTGCCGGGGCCGGTCCTCCATTTTCCCCCTTGAGGGGGAGGGCCGGGGTGGGGGGTATCTACCCCGCCAGCGCCCGCGCCACAGCCTGGATGCCATAATCCCGTTCGGCCCGTTCCCGGCTGATCTTCCCGCCCCGGACGTCCGCGGCCAGCCCCGCCGGATCGCGGTCCTCGGGCGTGCCCAGCCCCCCGCCGCCGGGGGTTTCCAGCCGTGTCGTCTCCCCCGCTGTCAGCACGATGCTGGCGGTCTTGGAGGACAGTTCCTCCTCCGCATCGGTCCCATGGTTGCGGATCAGGCGGGCCGTGCCGCCCTGCATTCCACCCGCGAACCCGGGCGCGCCCAGAACATGCCCGTCGGAGCGGACCGAGAACACGATCCCGTCCCGCATGGCCCTGATCTGGCGCGCGATGCCCAGGCCGCCGCGATGGGTGCCGGCGCCGCCTGAGTTTTCCACCAGCGCGTATTCGTCGACCAGCAGGGCGTATTCGTTCTCCAAAGCTTCGGCCGGCAGGTTGGAGGTGTTGGTGAGGTGGACGTGTACCGCCTCCATCCCATCCGCGTCCCGACGCGCGCCCATGCCGCCGCCCATCGTTTCGAGATACACGAACTGCCCCGATCCATCCCGGCGCGGGCCGGAGAAGATGATCGCCGGCACCACGTCGTGCGACGCCGCCTGCGCCCGGTCATCCGGCAGCAGGGAGGCGAAGGCCCCGAACAGGGCACGCGCGATCTTGTTGCAGGTGATACTGCGTGCCCCGACCGCGGCCGGAAACCGCGGATTGGTCAGGGTGCCGAGCGGCGCGGACATGGAGATGGCATCGAACATGCCGCTGTTGGGGAGGAGTTCGGGGTCCAGCAACGCCTTCACCGCGTAGTAGACGGAGGCCTTCAACGCGCTGTCCGGCACGTTCAGCGCGCCGCGCGTTTCGGGTCCCGTGCCGGTGAAGTCGATCGACAGGGTTTCCCCCGCGACACGGACCGTGGCCTGGATCGGCACGGGGTCTCCGCCCCAGCCGTCGTCGTCGAGGTAGGCGGTGAAGGTGGACTCGCCATCCGCCATGGCGGCGACGCGATTGCGGAGGCGGCGGGCGGTATAGGCCAGCAGGTCCTCGATCGCGCCGGAGACCGCCGGCCAACCCATCCGCGCGACCAGGCCCTTGGCCAGCCTGGCGCCTCGGTCGTTCGCGGCGATCTGCACTTTCAGGTCCAGGATGCGTTCGTCCGGGTCGCGCGTGTTGTGCGCGATCAGCATCAGCAGGTCGGTGTCGAGTTCGCCGGCGCGGACGATGCGGATCACCGGCAGACGCAACCCTTCCTCGAACACCGAGCGCGCGCGTCCTGAGATCGAACCCGGAACGGGGCCGCCGACATCGGAATGATGGCCGACATTCGCGGTCAGGAGGCGTGCCACGCCATCGATGAACACCGGCGTGACGATCGAGATGTCCGGCATATGGGTGCCGTTCGCCAGGTACGGGTCGTTGCAGATGAAGGCATCGCCGTCTTGCATCCGCTCGACCGGCGTATGCGCCAGCACGGCCTGTACGCTGCCGAGCAGGGAACCGAGATGCAGGGGGATGTGGGAGGCCTGGGCGATCAGGCGCCCGCTCGCGTCGAACAGGGCGACCGAGCAGTCCTTGCGTTCCTTGATGTTGGTGGAGAACGACGAACGGATCAGCGTGTTGCCCATGTCCTCGGTGATCGAGAGCAGGCGGTTGCTGAACACCTCCATCGCGATCGGATCGCTGAGCCGGGTCATGGGGTTGTCTCCAGGATCAGGTTGCCGGCGGCATCGACGGTAACGGTCCAGCCGGCGGGGACGAGGGTCGTGGCACTCATTTCATGGATGATGGCGGGGCCGGGGAGGCGGGTTGTGGGACCCAGGTCCGCGCGGTCATGGATGGGCGTGTCGATCCAGCCGGTGTCGAAATGAACCTGGCGGCGGGATTTCGGTTGGGTGGTCCCGGTGGTGGCGGTGAAGCCGGGGGGTGGGCGGTCGATGAGGCCCACGGCCTTGAGGCGGCAGTTCACGACCTCCACCGCGCGATCGGGGATGGCGTAGCCGTACTCGCGGCGGTGGGCGTCGGCGAAGGCGGCGAGGAAAGTGTCCTGGGTGGTAGGCGGCCGTTCATCCTTGGTGGCTGGGGCTTCATCCTTGGTGGTAGGGG
>DIUL01000088.1 GCA_002422345.1 Acetobacteraceae bacterium UBA6159 | reverse complement strand
TCGCCGTCAACCGGACAGTAGTGCACATTGATGGCAAAAAAAATAACAACACCGCCTCGAACCTTGAGTGGGTAACCACCAGTGAGAACGTGCTGCATGCCGTGCGAACCGGCCTGAGGGTTCCTCCGGTCTTTACCGACGCTAACTGCACCTGTGGAAAATGCGGATACCGATGGTTCAGCAGGACCCAAAATCCCCGCTGCTGCCCAAAATGCAAGCGATACGACTGGGCGTAAAGTCGTGCCCCAGATGCAAGACATATAAGTGGGAAACCTAGCGACAGTTACTCATAGCGCGCCATACACCCGTATAGCCATTCGTATACAGAAACACTCATCTTTGCTATATTCACCTCCAGTGCACATCACATAGGAGGTTCCAATGACTCTCTCTTTTCTTGAAGGCCGTACGCTCACCACGCCGCCAAAGCATGCCAAGGCATTCACCAATCCGCTGACCGAGGCGAAGGCTAAGGTCGTGAAGGCGCTCCAGGTGCAGCGGGGCAATGCCCAGATGCTGCTCGATGGGCAGTCGCTCCCGGCTACGGACGGCAAGAAGTCCGTGAGCACCTGGTTCTACCAGGAGATGGATGGCAGCTTCGGCACGGTCATTCGCTATGGCCAGGTCGCCATCCCACTCGACGATACCCACACCAGCGTCCTGATTGGTACGCTCCCCGAGCTGATGACCTTCTACGACGAGGTGGCCACGGCGATTGGGAAGGGTGAAATGGATTCCCAGATTCGCACGCTGCACCAGAGCCGGTCGGCTGCGCTCACGGGCAAGACCCGCACGACTCGGGAGGCCGCTTGACCATGGTGTACGCCTTCGATTCGCTTTCCTATGCCAAGCGGCTTCGGGAAGCTGGTATACCGCCCGAGCAGGCCGAGGCCCACGCCGAGGCAGCCCGGGAGTACGTGATGGCAGAATTGGTCACACGCCATGATCTGGATGTTGTCCGGCGCGAGTTGGACACGGCTATCACAACCTCGGTCGCGTCGGTTCGGCAGGAGGTGGCGGCAGTCCGGCGCGACCTCGAATCTGCCATCGACCGGCAGACTCTCCGCCTCACGATTCGCCTTGGGGGGATGTTGGCGTTTGCCATCGCGGCGCTGGCGACGCTCATCAAGCTCTGATCGCGTCTCCGATTCGTCATTGCTCACAAGGGCGCTCCACTGGGGCGCCCTTAGCTTTTGAGCCTAGTCTGAGCCTAGTTTCGGCCCGACATCGTCTAAGTGTTTGAAAATACTGGAGCGGGTGAAGGGAATCGAACCCTCGTATGCAGCTTGGGAAGCTGCCGTTCTACCATTGAACTACACCCGCTCGGCGGAGCCTCTATAACCGAGCCAGCCCGGGTGACGCAATCCGGTGATTGCGCCGAACCGAGGCCCCCCCCGCTCAGTCGATCCGGATCACCACCTTGCCCAGATGCGCCTGGCTGGTCTGGTAGTGGTAGGCGTCCTTTGCCTCGGCGAACGGGAACACCCGGTCGATCACGGGGTGCAACCCGTGCAGGGTGATCATGCGGTTCATATCCTCGAACATCTGCCGCGACCCGACATAGATCCCCCGCAGCAGCAGGTTCCGCCGCAGAACCGGGGTCGGGTTGATCTCTCCGCCACCCGTCAGGATCCCGATCAGATGGACCTGCCCGCCGATGCGCGCCGCCTCGACGGATCGTTGCAGCGTGCCGGCCCCGCCGACCTCCACCACATGATCCACGCCGCGCCCGCCGGTCAGGCGCATGACTTCCTGCTGCCACTCCGGGTGCTGGCGGTAGTTCACTCCGTCCGTCGCCCCCAACGCCTTGGCCTTGGCGAGTTTGTCGTCCGAGGAGGACGTCGCGATCACGCGCGCCCCCGCCGCCTTGGCGAACTGCAATGCGAAGATCGAGACCCCGCCGGTACCCAGGACCAGCACCGTTTCGCCGGCGCGGAGGGGCTTGCCGGCATACAGGGCGTTCCAGGCGGTGACGCCGGCGCAGGGCAGGGTGGCCCCTTCCTCGTAGGACAGGTGATCCGGAATGCGCACCACGCCGTCCTGTTCAAACACGACATACTCGGCCAGCACCCCGTCGATCGAGCCGCCGCGGGAGCTGTCGACGTGGTACGCTTCCATATCCCCGCCGAGCCAAGCCTGCATGAACATCCCGGCGACGCGATCACCCACCTGGAATCGGCTGACCTCGGGGCCGAGCGCCACGACCTCGCCGGCGCCGTCGGAGAGCGGGATGAGGTTGGTGGGCAGCGGGCCGCGGGCAGGGCTGCCCTTGGCGATGTTCAGGTCGCGGTAGTTCAGCGACGCCGCCCGCATCCGCACCAGGATTTGCCCGCGCGCGGGTTGGGGCGTCGGGCCATCGCGCAGTTCCAGCGAGTCGATGCCGGCGGCCTTGGGGAAGCAGTAGTATTTCATCGTGGGTTCCATCAGTAGCCGCGCGCGATGTCGAAGCGGTTGGGCAGGGGCTTGCCGTCGCGCAGCGCGCGCAGGTTATCCAGGAAAATGTCCAGGCTGTACGGGTTGTAGGTTGCCGGGTCATCGGAGGAGGTATGCGGGCTGATCACCAGATTGGGCGTGGTCCATAGCCGATGGCCTTCGGGAATCGGCTCGGGTGTGAAGACATCCAGCACCGCGCCGGACAGATGCCCCGTGTTCAGCAGGTCGCACAGCGCGTCCTGATCGACCAGTTCCCCACGGCCGATGTTCACGATGCCGGCGCCTGGCGGCAGCAGGCCCAGGCGGCGGCGGTCGATGATGCCGCGCGTCGCCTCGGTCAGGGGGCAGGCGAGCACCAGGAACTCGGTCCCCGGCAGCGCGGCGTCCAACTCGTCGGTCCCGATCACCTGGGCACAGGCGGGATGCGGCGCCGGATTGGCCCGCACGCCCGTGACGGTCATGCCGAAGCGGCTGGCCTGCTCCGCCACCGCCCCGCCCAGCGTGCCGAGGCCGATGACGGTCACCGCCCGCCCGCCGATCACCGAGCCCCAAAGCTTGTGCCACCGCCCCGCGCGCTGGTTGGTCACCATCGCGGGCAGCCGGTTGGCCAGCATCAGCAGGCTCATGATGCCGAACTCACCGGATTTGGCCGCATGGGTGCCGCGATTGTTCATCAGCGTCACGCCCGGCGGCAGCCAGTCGAACGGGGCCAGGCGATCCAGGCCCGCGTTCGTCAGGAACACCAGCTTCAGCCTGGGGGCGGTGCAGGGGAAGTAGGTCTTGATCACGCCCGCGTCGCAGACCAGGGCCTCGGCTTCCGCCATCGCCGCGGCGAAGTCTGACGCGGTGCGGCCGACGCTGACTTGGTGGCCCTGGCCGATATCGGGGGCGCGCGATGCCGCGTCCTCCCACATCGGCAGCGAGAAATCGAACAGCGGGTCGTTCGTCGGATTGTGGAGATGAATGCGCATGAGCCGCAGCGTCGCACGCGGCCACGGAACGGGAAAGACGTTAACCCATCTTTAACGCCTTTTTG
>DIUL01000183.1 GCA_002422345.1 Acetobacteraceae bacterium UBA6159 | reverse complement strand
GTGAATTGCGGAAAGTCGAGCTCAGAAGGTGAACATCGGACGATCAGGTTCCCGCCCCAGCAGGATTTGCCCGATCGTTTCAAAATGCGCGGGGTGGCCCTGGATCTGCTGCGTCACCGTATGGATGTCGCGGAACCGCCGCTCAAACGGGCGGGAGTTGAAGATCGCCAGCGCGCCGGCCGCGCCATACAGCGTCGCCACGACCTCCCGCGCCGACTGGATCGCCCAGGTCGAGGCCATGCGGATCGTCACAAGCTGGTCCTGTGTCACCACACCTGTCTTTTCCGCCTCCAGCCAAATCTCGCTGACGGAATCGAGCAAAAACAGACGCGCGGAGCGAAGCCGAGCTTCATTCATGCCGACATGGGCCTGCATGACGTGGCTTTCGCCGCGGGTGCGGCTCGCCCCGCGGGGAGTCGTATCGCGCATGTCGTGGACGAAGGAGTCCATGAACCGCCGCGCAATCCCCAGCGCAATCCCCGCAAAACTCGACGAATACAGCATGCTCGGCGTAAATACATAGAGTCTGCCAGAAACGTTGGGATTCCGGTTCGGATCACGGGCGAGCGTATAGGCTTCGGGCACGAACAGATCATCCAGCGTGTAGCTGTCGCTGCCGGTGCCGCGCAGCCCCATGACCTGCCAGGTGTCGCGCACCTGGATCTGATCCTTGGGGATGAACATCGTGTAGGTGATGGGCTTGCCGTTCGATCCCAGGCGGCGCGACCCATCCGGCTCGATCACCGGCACATGGGCGCCGAGCCAGGAGGCGAGGCGGGAGCCGCTGGCGAAATCGAAATTGCCGCTGACACGATACCCGCCCGGCACCGCCCGCGCCTGCCCCGGCCCGGGTCCCCAGGCGAGGATGCCGGTGTCAGGGCCGAAGATGTCTCGCGCGACGGAGGGTTCGAGAAAGGCGGACGTGATGGCGCAGATATTCGTCTGCCCCACGCACCAGGCGACGGAGGCATCGTGGCTCGCGACTTCCTCGATCACCTGCACCAAAGATGGGGGGTCCAGCTCGACCCCGCCGTAATCCACCGGCTGTACCAGCCGGAACAGGTTCTGGGAGCGCAGTTCGGCGAACAGGTCGGGTGGCAGGTCCCGGCGTGCCTCGATCTCGTCGGCGGCCGCGTCGATGGCGGGCCCGAGCGCGCGGACCCGGCCCAGATAGTCGGCGCCTTTTTCGCTGAGGTGGATCATCCCTCGGTCAGCTCCCGCAGCTCTGGCACGACCCAGAGCGGTTTGTCGCCGCGGACCACCCGCTGGCAATTGTCGAAGGCGTTGCGGAACCGGGTGAACTGGTTGTCCCAGGTCGGGCCGGCCATGTGGGCGGTCAGGACGACGTTGTTCATCCGGAACAGCGGGTTGTCGGCGGGCGGGGGCTCCTGGTCGAAGACGTCCAGGCCAGCGCCGGCGATCGTGCCGTTGCCCAGGGCCTCAATCAGGGCGGTTTCGTCGACGACCGGCCCGCGGCAGGTGTTCACCAGATAGGCGGTGGGCTTCATCATCTTCAGTTCCCGCGCGCCGATCATGTGGCGCGTGGACGGCAGCAGGGGTACGTGCAGCGACACGATGTCGGACGCTCGCAGCAGTTCGGCCAGCAGGGAGAAGCGGACGCCGAGGGAGTCCGTCTGGTCTTCCGTCAGGCGGTTTACGTCGTAGTACTGGACGTTCATGCCGAACGCCTTGGCCAACCTGGCGGTCTTCTTGCCGATGGTGCCAAGGCCGACGATGCCCAAAGTGCGGCCCTTGAGTTCGTAGAGCTTCACGTCCTCGACATTGTTGCCGCGCCAGCGCCCGGCGGCGACATTTTCATGCTGCCAGACGATCCGGCGGCACACGGCCATCATCAACAGGATCGCGTGTTCCGACACGGCGGTCGAGTTCGCGCCACCATTGTTGCAGATCGGCACGCGGGCGCGTCGGGCGGATTCGAGATCGCAACGGTCGTAGCCGGCGCTGAGAAGCTGGACGAGCTTGAGGTTCGGCGCCGCCTTGTAGAAGGCATCGTCCATCGTGCCATCGCCGAAGCCGACCAGGCAGACGGCGTCGGCCAAAGCGGCCTTGAACTCCGGAGAGCCGTGGCGGGCGATGACCATGTCGAGATCGGGCGGCGCGAGGTCGCGCGCCACGGCCAGGTCGTTCAGCGGGTTGTCGGCAAGGATGATCTTGGCCATCGGTTTCCCCCTTTGGCGCCCATCGGCGCGATGCGTGTCCCGGCAACGATAGCGCGGGTTGGCGGGGAGGCACAGTGGGCGGTCAGGTACGGCGCAGGCGCTTGCGGATCATTGTGAGGATGTGACGCTCCGCCCCGTTGGGCCGCCCGACCAGAAACCACAGCGCGGTCATGGTGATGAGGTAGACGGCCGCGCCGGTCAGGCTCCTGGTGCCGAGATCGAGGATCAGTCCCATGGTTGTCGGGTCGGGAGAAGGGGTCCAGGCCAGGTCGGCCGGCAGCAGCGCGGCGGCCATCGCGGCACTCGCGATGACCGGGCGCCATAGCGTGGCAACGACCTGTCTGGCCCGGACCTCGATGCGCGGCAGGACGACCCACAGGCTGACGCATTGGTCGATGGCCAGGGACAGGCCCGCCCCGATCGCGGCGCCAACCAATCCCCATTGCGTGATGCAGGCGATCATCAGCGGAACACGGATCACGAAGGATTGCAGCAGGAGCCAGAACGTCGTGTGGACGCCGCCGGTCGCGGTCAGGTAGGCGCCGCCGATCGAGGTCAGCATGCTGAGGGTGCTGACTACCGAAATGATCTCGATCACGCCGATCACCCCGATCCATTGCGCGCCGAGGATGAGATGCACGAGCGGGTGGGCGATCATCGAGATGCCGACGCCCGCCGGCAGCACGGCAATCGCGGAGACGCCGATCGCGGCCAGGTACATGGTGCCTGGCTTCTGCGCCGTGTCCTGCAAAGACGCGAAGCCGGAAAACAGGGCCCGGTTCAGCGGCTCCACCAGTTCGGTCGTGGTCAGGGTCCCGATCTCATGCCCCACCGCGTAGGTCCCGACGGCGTCGGTGCCGAGGATGCGGCCGACGATCGCGTGGTCCGACCGGTCTCGCGCCTGGACCAGCACGGCCACGCCCCAGGTCCAGAGGGAGAAGCCCGCGAGCTGCCGCCACGCGGTCAGGGTGAAACCCGGCCGATAGGGCGACATGACGTAGCTCAGGATCACCCGGATCACGCGCCCGACCAGCGGCCCCGCGATCAGGGCCCAGTAGTCGCGGAGGATGAACGCCATCGTGATGGTCGTGGCGACGCTGGCGAGGCGCGACCAGACCTGCAACTGGAATTCCTTGTGGAACGCCAGGTCGCGGCGGAAATCGATGATGCCGATATTCTCGAAGGACGTGATGATCATGCCGATCGACAAAGCGAGCATGATCGGCACCAGCCGATCCTCGGAGAAGAAGCTGGCGACGGGGACCGCGAACCCCAGGATCAGGGCCGCTGTCAGCAGGCCGCGCAGGACGGACAGGGTGAAGGCCGTGTCGTACATCGCGCGGTCGGGCTTGCGTTCGCGGATCAGGGCATCGGCGACGCCGACCGAGGAGAGCGCTTCCGCGGCGGCGATGAAGCCGGTCGCCAGGGCGATCAGGCCGAAATCCGTCGGGTCCAGCAGCCGCACGAGAATCAGCGTGCTGAGCAGCCCGATATTCCGCGTCGCCAGTCGCCACGCGATGACCCATCCGGCGCCCTTGGCGGTCCGGCTGGCGATCGATCCCCGGCCGCTTTCGTCTGTGCTCATCGGTCAGTCGCGTTGGAGCGTGGTCGGAAACGAACAGGGCCAGGAACCGTATGGTTCCTGGCCCCGCGATCGGTAGCCCGCCGAGGGTTATTCGGCGGCCGGCACGTCCCCGGTGATCCGCGGCGTTTCGGCCCCGGCGAGGTTGCGCTGGTCGCGCCCGGCGGCGATGGCCCGCAGGCGGTTCATCACCGCCCCCGTGCCGGCCGGGATCAGCCGTCCGACGATCACGTTTTCCTTCAACCCCATCAGGTTGTCGGTCTTGCCAGCGGTCGCGGCCTCGGTCAGCACCCGGGTCGTTTCCTGGAAGGACGCGGCCGAGATGAAGCTGTTGGTCTGCAGCGACGCCTTGGTGATGCCCTGGAGAACCGGCATCGCCGTGGCAACGCGATCGCCCTCGGGCAGCTTGCGGTTGACCTGGTCGAACTCGGTGCGGTCCACCTGCTCTCCGGCCAGGAAGGTCGTGTCGCCTGGCTCGAGGATCTCGACCTTCTGCAGCATCTGNNTGGATTTCGTTCACGAGGTAGTCGGACAGCGCCTCGACCCCCAGGACCTTCAGGATGTCGTGCGGCACGCGCGGGCCGTCGACCAGCGGATCGCCCTTGCGGACGAAGTCGCCTTCCTGGACGGACACGTGCTTGCCCTTGGGGATCAGGTAC
>DIUL01000134.1 GCA_002422345.1 Acetobacteraceae bacterium UBA6159 | reverse complement strand
ATGCGGTGAATAAGATGGGCTAGACCCCTTATCCGTCCTGTTCAATCCTCAGTTTCACAGGATACGGCCTCAACGCACGATGTGCGTTGAGGTTCCTGCTTCGTTAAATTTATATGCAAGCAAACCATGTTGGCCCGATGACGTCAGACCTTCAGGGCTTCATGCTTCGGGTTCGGCTCCAGCTCCACCCCGTTCACCGTCATGGCCAGCATCGCGTAGTAGCCGATGCAGGTGGTCAACTGCACATACTGATCCGCGCCCAGCCGAGCCATCACCGCCTCGGCGAGGGGCTTGTCGACGCGGTTCTTGCGGAGCAATTGCCGGGTGAAATCGATGATCTGCAAATCCTCCGCCGGAATGCCATCGGAACGATCGTCCCGGATCGCGTCGATCGTAGAACGGGGAACGCCGCGTTCGGCCCCGATCACCCCCTGGATGCCCCACACATACTGAGCCTGGAAGTGACGCCCCACCACCAGCGCCGCCAGCGTCCGCGTCCGCAGTTCCAGCGTCCCTTCCCACCGCACCATCGTCCCCAGATGCGCCACCCGCTCGGCCCACTCCGGCGCGTGCATCCAGACCGAGAACGGACCTTCCAGCGATTTGCGCGTATCGACGATCTTCTCGGCGATGCGGCGGGCCTCCCCGCTCAATTCGTCGGGAGACTTCAGGACGGGGACGTAGGCCATGCGCTATCCTCGGGGCTTTATTGTTACGTTTTCGTGGATGCACCACGTTGGCCGGACGCTATCCGATCCTTCCCGCATTCGGCAACGCCCGGCCCCTGGTGACGTACGCCCGCCGCACCGTAAGATCGGGCACCCAGGCCGGCGCATCAGGGCAGTGCCCGCCGACTGGATACGACACGCGTTTCGCAATGCAAGGAAGGGTGGGGAACATGGGACGGCTTGACGGCAAGGTTGCGGCGATCACAGGCGGAGCATCGGGGATCGGAGAAGCGACGGTCCGACGCTTCGTGGCCGAGGGCGCGACCGTCGCCTTCTGCGACCGGGACGGCGAACGCGGCCAGCGGGTCGCCGCCGAACTGACGGCCGCCGGCGGCAAGGTCGCCTTCACGCAGGCCGACGTGGGGACCGAGGCCGCGTGCCTCGCCTTCGTCAACGGGGCCGCAAAGACCTTCGGGCGGCTGGATATCCTGGTGAACAACGCCGGCATCCGGAAATACGAAAAGGTCGACGAAGCCAGCGCGGCAAGCTGGAACGAAATCCTGAGCGTCAACCTCATGAGCTATGCCTTCTGCGCGAAGGCGGCGGTGCCGATCATGCGCGGCAACGGGGGCGGGGCGATCGTCAACATCGCCTCGGTCCGGTCGGTCGTCGCGGGCGGGGGCAACCTGCAATACGACACCACCAAGGCCGCCGTCGCGGGGCTGACGCGGGGGCTCGCCGCCGACCACTCGGCCGAGGGCATCCGGGTGAACGCCGTCGGCCCCGGGCCGATCTTCACGCCCTTCCATGCGCGCCGCCTGGAAACCTCTGGCCAGACGCTCGAGTCCTACAACGAGCGGGCCGCGCAGGGCACCATGATGAAGCGCCCGGGCCGAGCGGAGGAGGTCGCGGCGGCGATCCTGTTCCTGGCGTCGGACGATGCCTCCTACGTCACCGGCGCGCTGCTGTTCGTCGATGGCGGCATGACGGCGATGTGAGGCCCGGGTCGGGTGCCGGGACTCCGGCATCCGACCGCCTGCCGTGGGACGCGGTGCCCACCGACCTTGGTTCCACCGCCCGTATGACCGCAACAAGCAACGGAGGCCAAGAACGCCATGCGACCGATCGACCGGTTCCTGACTCTGGCTGGATCACACGTGGCTGCCGCGGTGACCGGCCCCGCCCGCATCCCCGGGCAGCGCGTGGCGGCCTTGCTGGCCGCGCCACCCGAACCATCCGAGCCGGCCCCGCCGCGCCGCCTGCCGGTCTGCCGATTTCTCGACGCGGCCTGCGCCGAGATGCAGCCGGACCTGGCCTCGGCCTTCCGGGCCCTGGAACCGGACCTGTCGTGGAAGACTCGCGCCATGACGAACGGGGGGCCTGGCTTCGCCGAGGGGCATGCGAGTGCCCGGGTGCTCGATCCGAACGGGTTGGAGCAGCGCGGCGGCCTGGTGTCGGGGTTCAGCCTGGTGGCGCCCGGGGTCACCTATCCCGAACACGACCATCCGCCCGAGGAGATCTACCTGGTGCTGTCAGGGGGGGAATGGTGGAAGGCGGGCGGCGCCTGGCACGCGCCTGGTCCGGGCGGCATCGTGCACAATCCGCCGGGCATCCTGCATGCGATGCGGGGCACGTCGGTGCCGCTGCTCGCCATCTGGTTTCTGCTGCCGACCTGAACCGCGCCGGTCCGGGCGGCTGGCGGGGCGATGACGCGGTGCCCGCCGGTTGGGATCAGCACGAATCCGGATGGCGGGACCACCAGGCGGTGGCCCCGTTGCCCGGGCATTGTCAGGCGGGAGGGTTCAGGAGGGGGCGGTGCTGGCGGGAAGCGGGCCGGCCCAGGCCTGTCGGGCGGGCTCCGCCTGGGGCGGGGGCACGAACAGGGCGGTCATCCGGGCCATCCATAGCCCCAGCAGCCGGGACAGGCTGCCATCATAGGCGATGATGGCGTTGCGGATTTCGTTCCACAGCGGGTGCGCCGTGTCGATGCCGAGGTCCCGGCAGATATCGACGATGACCGTACCGGCGGACTGGTGGCGGATGCGGCGGGCGATTTCGTCCGCCGTGGGCATGGCGCGGAGCAAGGCCGCGTCGTCCTCCGCCTGCGACAGTTTGGGGGGACGGGGCCTGGGGGTGGCTGGACTTATGGGGGAGGGTCGGTTGGCCGCGCGAGGGGGCCGAGCGCGCAGGAGGCGGGCCTGGAGGCCGGCGGCGAGGAGGAGGCCGCGCGTGATGCGGGCGATGATCAGGGTCAGGTTGAAGGTGCCGTGGCGCCAGGCGAGGGGCTTGGCGGGCGTGGGCGCGTTCTGGCGTTGCAGGGAGGCGACGAGGGTTTGTCCGAAGTCGATGATCCTGGCCAGGAGGGACAGGAGGGGGCCGAACCGGATTTCCCCTTGGGTTTGGGGGCCGGGTACGGTGTTAGGCTCAGCGGCGTTGGGCGCGGCGGACATGAACGTATAAAGAACATATTGAGCGAGGGTTGTCAAGGAATATATTCCGGACGATAGTATGATGTGCTCTACGCCGCGGGCACTCCTCCCTGCAGCCTCTTGCAAGACGCTGTCGATTGTTTAAGGCTGCAACTCAGGAGGAATGAATGAGTTACCGTCGGGCATGGAAAGGGGATGAGTGGCAGGCCTTTGCATTGCAGTTGGTCCAACGCCGTCACGGGCCCCAAAATGTTCAGGTTGTTCCGGACGCCGTGGGTGGTGATGCGGGTCTCGAATTCTTCACGACTTCGGGTTGTCTATATCAATGCTATGCACCAGAAGAGACATCAGACGTCGCAAAAGCTGCCAGTGCCATGAAGGCAAAGGCGGGTCGGGATATTCCAAAGCTTATAAGGTACAGGGATAAAATAGAGCCTATACTAAGCGGAATTTTAGCAAATCGTTGGATTCTTTTGACCCCCTTCTTGGACAATAAAGATGTTGTCGCAGATATTCGAAAGCGCGGCCTTGCCGTAAAGGCAAAAGGCTTGACCTTTCTTGCCCCCGACTTCGAGGCCCTATGCCATTCGCAAGACGACTTTGCAGGGGAGATAGCCCAAGGCTGTTCAACGCTATGAA
>DIUL01000045.1 GCA_002422345.1 Acetobacteraceae bacterium UBA6159 | reverse complement strand
CGTCAACCGGACAGTAGTGATCGTGATATTGGCGTGAAGAAGAACGGTTCGTCGTGTAGAATCGCGGCGACCGCGGCGTGGTGGCCTGATTTTGACTGCGATTGTCTGATGTTTGGTCCGGGGATGTTCTCTGAACCCGCCAGAATATCCTCTACATACTCTGGCATGACTTGGAAATCGGGCATCTATTTCGCGGGATTGATCGGTACATTTGTCTGCTGGGCCGATTCATGACGGAATATTGCGATGAATGTCCCGTGACGATTTAGTGTCGTCCTTGAAATTTGCCTTTTGTACCATGGGTTTTCTCGAAATTTGGCCCAAGTCTCGATTCAGGCCTTTCGGCACATTTAGCTATTGCACCAACGGTCTGGTGGTATATGATGCCTTCATCAAACAGGCTTCTTGGATTTGAGAGGCGCTTCTGGGTGCGGAAAGTTGTTGCGTTTTTTTTGGAACGCGTCTATCTTTCGTCCCCAGGCCGGTGTCCTCAGGGCCCAGACAGTGATCGTGGACGGAGATTCAAATGGCAGTAACAGTTCCTGGTACCGGTGGTGGCATTATCACTCTAACGGGTGGTGAAGGTGATACCCTCGGCCTCGCGCAGCAGCTCTCCACCCAACTCACGGCACTGAGCATCAGTGGTTCGCTGCTGATTTCGTCCGACAGCCGCGACGGGGCGATTGCCGTAACGGCGGCGTCGACGACCACGGGTGGCACCCAGACCTATGTGGTCCTGAACGGTTCCGGCTCGGTTAACGCGACGGTCCCCGGCGGCTACGACTACATCATCGGTGACAAGACCGCTCCTTCCACGATCATCGGCTCCAACACCACCGTCCTGACCAACACGGTCGGCGCCACGGTTGAAGTGACGGGCGCCGGCACGATCGCCGCGACCGGGGGCGATAACCTGCTGTCCGGCATCGGCACGTATGTGATCTCTTCCGGTGACGGTGCCGATACGCTGCTCGGCACGGGCGCCGGCACGCTGGCTGGCGGCGGCGGCACTAACGTCGTTGTCGCGATCGGCGCCAACACGGTCATCTCCGAAGGCAACGCCGACCTCATCATCTCCGAGACCGGCAGCAACTCGGTCGTGTCGTCCGGCAACAACGTTGGCATCCTCGCCGGCTCCGGTGAGATGTTCGTATCGGTGTCCGGCAGCGGCGCCGTGGTGTCGTCCGGCAATGCCCAGGTCAACGTGACCACGACCGGCAGCGGTGGCAACTTCTTCGGCGGCACCGGCAGCTCTGCTGGCGGTATTAACGTCGTCGATGGCGGCGCGAACAACACGATCTCGACCTTCGACTCGAACTCCAATGTCAGCACCGGCGGCTCCAACGCCCTCGTGTTCGGTGGCACGGGCGCCCTGAACGCCGACCTCGCTGGTTCGAACGACACCGTCATCGGCGGTTCGGGCCCGGCGACGATCAACGCGTCCGGCAATGCCATGGTGTTCGGCGGCGCGGGTCACATTGACTTCGTCGGCGGCGCAGGCACGGCGACCCTGCTGGGTGCGACGGGTAGCTCCGAGACCATCATGGTCGGTTCTGGCGGCGTGCTGTTCTCCGCGGGCACCTCCAACAGCTCGACCGTCACGGCCGGTGCTGGCGCGACCACGCTCTTCGGCGGCACGGGCAGCGACATCAACTTCGTCGGTTCGGGCGCCGGGTTCATCTTCGTGGGTGGTTCTGGCCCGCAGACGATCAACGCCTCTGGCTCCTCGACCGCCAACACCTTCTCCGCTGGTTCCGAGCCGAGCGCCGAACTTCGGATGATCGGTGGGTCCGGTGAGGACCTGATGTTCGCTGGTCCTGGCTCCTCGACCCTGACCGGTGGTGGAAACGAAGACGTCTTCGCCTTCTTCAACTCCTCGACTGATGGCCAGGGCAACGTCGTCACCGACTTCGACTCCAGCGGCGACATCGTGGTGTTCTCCGGCTACTCGACCACGCAGTCCGCTTCCAGCCTTCAGGACGCGGCCATCGTCAATGGCTCGGGCGTGACGCTGACCCTGTCGGACAGCACGACCGTGACCTTCAGCAACCTGACCGACTCGGCGCAGCTGAACGGCCGCATCCTCTACGGCTAATCCGCCAGGTCACACTGGATGGAATGAAATCGGCCGAGGCTCACGCCTCGGCCGTTTTTCTTTGTGCGCCCCCCACAGCCAACAAGGGCAAAGAGCCTATCGCCGACCGGTCAGCCGATGCCAGACCTTCTGCACCGGCGTCAGCGCGGCACGAATCAGCAAGGCGGAATGCGCGATCTCGTGCATCCGTGGCTCCTGCGCCTCGATCATCCCCAGCAGCCGATCCAGTTTCCCTGAGACCTCTTTCATCTCCGGATCACCGACCTTCTCCATAACCGGCGGGGTTGGCATCGCGGGCGCAGCCGTGGGCCCGCACAGCAGGTCGATCAGAACCCGTTGCTCCCGCAACTGATCCATCATCAACTGCATACGCCGTTCCTGCAGGCTCTCGGCGTCCGCGATCTGGAGTCCGCCGCGGCGAAGGAAAGCGAAGAACTCAAACCCCTCGGTCGGAGAGACACTCTCCAGCCGCCAGTCCACCAGGCCCATCTGGCTGAGTTCCAGCATGATCAGGGCAAAGCTCGCCGGCGTCAGATACCAGCAGTGGAAATCGACATAGGGGGCGGAGGGATCGTCCTTCAACTCGGTGACCATCGCATGCGCGCTGCCGAACGTGTCCAGGAACCGCGGCGTGCCAGTGGCATGGCTGTTCCAGGCCAGCCCGCCATCAACGCCCGTTGAGTAGGCCATGTGCGCCCAGACCGTCCGCACGCCATGGCGCACGCGGCCGACCCGATGCGCCTCCAGGATGTCGCCGGTCGTTGTCGCGGGCTTCAGGCAGTCGAAGCAGAACCGCCGGTCCGGCAGCGCGAGCGCGATTACCCCGTCCGGGCGCAGCAGCCGCTCCGCCGATCGAAGGAAGGTGATCATGTCGGGCATATGTTCCAGCACATGGCTGGCGATCATGGTGTCGAACCGGCCGATCCATTCGGGCGCGACCGCCTGGTCCAGTGGCCCGTCGTGCCAGACCGTGTCCACCGACTCGATCCGGTTCACGTCGACATCGGCGCCGGCGTACTTCTCCCGCAGGGTGGGCTGGTCGGCGTGGTCGACCACATGCGTCAGCCAACCATCGGATTTCGGAGCGATCGGGTTATACCCCGCGCCGACTTCGATGATCCTCGATTGGCGTGTCGACATGCTCAGCAGTCTGGCTGTGCGATCCAATGTCTTTGACACTTTCTGTATGATTTGGGGCGTATTCGGCTGTACGGCAGTCATGATGAAGCGTCAATCATCTTCACCTTGCGACGACTTTCGGAAGCTGGCATAGCATATTCTTGTTGTCGCGCGGCCATATCCTGATCGTCGACCTTGCATCAGATAAGCGGCATTGGATGACCGAGAACATCACCACGAAGACCCTTGTCGGTGGCAGGCCCGTTCCCTCCATCGTGGCTGTCATCCCTCTCTACAACGGTGCGCGATATATCGAGGAAGCGCTTCGCAGCGTCCTCGCACAACGACTGAAACCAAACGAAATCATCGTCATCAACGATGGCTCCACCGATGACGGACCGGCCATCGTTGAACGCATGGCCATCGATCATCCGATCACGTTGTTGCATAAACCGAACGGCGGCCAGTCCAGCGCGCGCAATCTTGGCATTCGTCATTCCAACTGCGACCTGATCGCCCTGCTCGACCAGGATGACATCTGGTATCCGAACCATCTTGAAAAACTCGTTCAACCCTTCATGCGGCCCGGCCGGATGGAAATGGGGTGGACCTACAGCAACCTCGATGAAGTCGATGAGAACGGGCATATCGTTCGCTTCTCGGTTCTTGATGGCAGCCACGCGCGGCATCCGAAGGACAGTCTTTTCGACTGCCTGTCGCGGGATCTTTTCATCCTGCCATCAGCCAGCCTGATCTCCCGCAAGGCCTTTCTCGCTGTCGGCGCCTTCGATGAAGCGCTGTCAGGGTATGAGGATGACGATCTTTTCATTCGTCTCTTTCATGCCGGATACGACCATAGATACGTTCCGATGGCGCTCAGCCGCTGGCGGATCTATTCCACCAGCACCTCGTTTTCGCCACGCATGGCACGCAGCCGGATGATCTTCGCGCGTAAGCTGCTGCAGAACTTCCCGGACGACCCGTTCAACAATCGGTTCTACAGCCGCGACCTGATTGCGCCCCGCTTCCTCGAACGTGTCATGGTAGAGGCGAGGATCGCGCTCCGCCGTGGCGATGCCGCAATGATCAAGACCAGCCTCGCGGACCTGGCGATGCTGCGGGAGCGGATTCCGAACCGCTTCGGCAAGGATACCGGCCGGCGGGAATTCCTCATCACCGCCATCATCCCGCTCTACAACGGCGGCCGCTTCATCCGGGAAACCCTCGAAAGCGTCCTCGCGCAGACGATGCCACCGGATGAAATCATCGTCGTCGATGACGGATCGACCGACAACGGTCCCGACATCGTCCGCGCCATGGCGGAGGAACATCCGATCCGCCTGCTGGAAAAGGCGAACGGAGGACAGTCGGCCGCCCGCAACTTCGGCGTGGCCCATGCGCATGGCGACCTGATCGCGCTGCTCGATCACGACGACGTCTGGTATCCCCATCATCTCGCGACGCTGCTCGAACCCTTTGTCGGCTCCCGCCCGACTGATCTGGGTTGGAGCTACAGCAATCTCGATCGCGTCGACCAGGATGGATCGATGCAGATTCGATCTTTTCTCTCGGGCCTCGACGCGGCGCATCCCAAGACGAGCCTGAACGACTGCCTGGGCCAGGACATGTTCATCCTGCCATCCGCCACGCTGATCAGCCGCAAGGCGTTCCTCGAAGTCGGCGGCTTCGATGAATCCCTCTCGGGGTTCGAGGATGACGACCTTTTCCTGCGCCTGTTCCGCGCTGGCTACGACAACGTCTATGTCGACCAGGCCCTGTCACGCTGGCGGATTTTTTCGGAAAGCGCCTCCTACTCCCCGCGCATGGCCAAAAGCCGCCGTATCTACGCCGAGAAGCTGCTGGCACAGTTCCCCGATAACCGCCGCCTCGCGCAGTATCATTCCAGCGCTGTCATCGCGCCGCGGTTCTTCACGGCGATGCTGGCGGAATACCGCAAGGCCGTTTCGTTCGGCTCACGCGACGAAGCAAAGATGGCGCTGAATGACGTGAGCTTCATCACACGCCACCTCCGCCTGAGGCTGCGCCTGATCGTCACGCCCGTCCTGCCGTTCCTGCGCGTCCGACCCATCGCTCGGGTCGTGCTGGGCTTGGTGCGCCTGATGCCTGGCGTCGCGCGGAAGGTCGGCGGCGCCTAGCGCCCCAGCCCCCGTGCCTTCAGCTCATCGCTCGGCTTTACATCCTTCGTCCGGCTGTAGATCGAAACGGCAATGATCAGCACGATGCTCATGAAGCCGAACAGCGCGCGATAGGCGAGCTCCGAGCGCGTGCCGGCCGCCGTCGGTTCGAACGCGCCGACGATGATGCCGGACAAAGTCTGCATGCAGGCGACTCCGAACATGACGGATGTGTTGATCGTCGCCATGCCCCGCCCGATCAGCCGGTCGGGCAGCACGCCCCGCCCGTGTGCCATGACCATCGTGCTGGAGGCGCTGACGAAGCCGATCGCCATGATCCCCGCAATCGGCACCCAGACCGGCGGATGGACCCAGATCGCCATCGTCGCCAGGATCGCAGCCACCGCCAGCGTGCCGCCAAAGGCGATCCATTTGCGGGTGTCCAGAACCCGGTCCATCGGCGCGAAGACCAGCACTCCAAGCTGGTAGGACAGCACCGCACCCAGCAGAACGTTGCCCGAGTCGATCTTCGACAGGCCATGCACCTCTCGGAGGTAAGGCCCGCCCCACAGGCCCTGCACGGTGAAGGTGCAGGCATAGTTGCAGAAGTTCAGCACCAGGATGAAATGCAGGCGGCGGTTCCGCAGCACCTCCACCAGCCCGGCGATCATCTGCCGGGGTGACTCGGTCTTGCGCGCCAGGAACGGATGGCCTGGCGGGGCGTCGCGCACGACCAGGAACACCGCGATCGCGCCCAGGAAGGTGAAGGCGACGACGCCGGCGAACACGGTGCGCCAGCCGTAGTGCTCCGCGCCCCAGGCCAAAGGCGTGGTCGCCGCCAGGTTGCCCAGCAGCCCGATGGACATGACTAAGCCGGACAAAGTGGAGAACTTGTCGGGCGTGAACCAGCGGGAGATGACGACCATGCTGCCGATCAGCATGACGCCGAACCCCGCGCCCATCAGCACGCGCCCGGCCAGCAGCATCGGCCAGTCCGGCGCGGCGGTGAACACGACGCCCCCCACGGTGGCCAGCAACAGCATGCCGAACACGGTCAGGCGCGGCCCGTAGCGGTCGAACAGGAACCCGCAGGGGATCTGCATGGCCGAGAAGCCGAAGAAGAACGCGCCGGTCAGGGCGCCCAGCGCCTCGGGCCCGATGTTCAGGTCGCGCATCAGGTCCAGCCCGATGGTGACGTTGGACGCCCGGAAGAAATGGCTGGCGACATAGGCGGTCGCGAGCGTGCAGACGATCACATAGGCCTGGCGCCGAAGGGCGGAGGTCATACGGTTATGGTTCCTTGGACGCTCGGTAGGCGGGCGGCAGGTGTAGAGCCAGATGCGCGATGCGTCACCGCCTTGCGGCGCAGGCCTGTTTCCCGTGATATCCGCCCGCCTGCCCGAGACCTAGTGCCCGAGACCTAGTGCCCGAGACCCAGTGAAGGAGACGACATGACCCTGCCCCGCACCCCCTCCCTTCGCCTGGACGGCCGCCGAGCGCTGGTGACCGGCGCTGGCCGCGGGATCGGCCTGGCCGCCGCCGCGGCGCTGGCGCAGGCCGGCGCGCATGTCGTGCTTGTTGCGCGCACGGAACCGGAAATCGCCGCCCTGGCGGCGGAAATCCGCGCCGAGGGCGGCAGCGCGGAGCCCCTGGTGCTGGATGTCACCGACCTGCCGGCGGTGCGCGCGGCGATCGAGGCGGCCGATCCGTTTCATATTCTGGTGCACTGCTGTCCGGTCAATCACAGAATAAATTCAATTGGTTATAATCTGTGACGTATTCGGAACTGTCGGCCGTTTGTAAGATCACAGATTCTATCGA
>DIUL01000117.1 GCA_002422345.1 Acetobacteraceae bacterium UBA6159 | reverse complement strand
GTACTCCTTCACCCGATTGCCCTGCGGGATGGGTGGCGGCATCTTCGCTTCCTTCTGCTATTCAGTCCGCGCTGGCTTTTCCTGTATCCAGGGTTCGTGATCTTCGTCCTCGGCCTTTTGCTTATGGGCTGGCTGATACCAGGACCACGCCGGCTCTTGGGGATCACGCTCGACATCCATACGCTGTTGTATGCGGCCCTTGCGGTGAACCTCGGCTATCAGGCGATCCTGTTCTGGACCTTCACCAAGGTCTACGGCATGCGAGAGGGGGTCGTCCCGCCCGACCCCTGGTTTCACCGCATGGTCAGCGTCGCAACGCTCGAACGCGGATTGATCGCTGGCCTGCTGCTGCTGCTCGCCGGCGTCGGCATCGGGTTTCTTGCCCTTGGCGCCTGGAACGAGGCTGATTTCGGAGAGATGTCCGCCTCCGACACGATGCGTCTGGTGATCCCATCGGCCACCGCGATCATGCTCGCGTTTCAGACAGCCTATGGCACGTTCTTCCTGAGCGTTCTGGAAATCCGCAGCACACGCAGCCGGACGGGCGCTCCTCCGGCGTGAGGACAGGCCCCGCCGCACTGTGCTTGTTCTTCTGCGTCACCTGCGCGCTCGTGCTGGGGATGCAGGCCTGGTGCGGCGCCTGGACCGGCGATCTCAGCCGCACCGGCGACGAGGCCGCGCATTTCGTCAGCGCAGCCATGATCCGCGACTACCTGGTCCAGGCCCCAGGCAGCAACCCGATGATCTTCGCGACCGACTACTATGTCCACTTCCCGCGTGTCGCGATCGGGCATTGGCCGCCCTTCTTTCATGTCATCCAGGCCGCCGTCTTCATCGTGACCGGGGTCTCGACGGCCAGCGCGCTGGTGGTCCAGGCGCTTATCGCCGCGGCCGCCGCGACGCTGACCGCCTGGTGCGTGCGGGAGCAGGTCCGGAGCCATCCCGCCGCATACCTGATCGCGGCAGCGGCGGGCCTGGCACTGCTTGCGACAGGCCGCTTTCTGCCGCTCGCCAACGCGGTGATGCTCGACAATTTCCTGTCGGTGCTGGTGTTGCTGGCCACGCTTGCCTGGGCAAGATACGCATGGACCCGACAGACGGCCTGGGCGATCGCCTTCGCCCTCTGCGCCAGCGCCGCGATCTACACCAAGGGCAATGCGCTCGGCCTGGCGCTGCTGCCGCCGCTGCACGCGCTGCTGACCGGCCGGATCGCCCTGCTGTTCCAATGGCGAAGCTGGCTGGCCGCCGGCTTGGTTCTGGTCATGATAGCCCCATGGTACTACGTCTCGTATGGGATATCATCCAGCGGGTTCCTGTACCACTGGGGCCTCGACTTCACGCTTCTCGCATTGTCGGACTACGGCAGGGGGATCTTCCTCAACATCGGCGCTATCGTCCTGGCCGCGTTCGTCGTTTCGGCGATACGCATCGCGCGGCACCGGACCGATCATTTCGTTGATGAGGTCGCGGCGGCCTGCGTCGCGGCCTTCGTCGGACTCTTCGTGTTCCACGTGATCGTGCCGGTGGCGATCGACCCGCGCTACCTGATCATCATCGCCCCGCTGGCGATCATCGTGGCCAGCCGGAGCCTGCGGACGGTCGCGGCCGGTCCCGTTCCGAAACAGTCCGGCGCCATGCTCATCGCGCCCGCTCTGCTGCTGGTGAACGCCGGCCTGACCTTCACGATGCCCTTCCAGTCTCCCGCCGTCCTGACGCCGCTCATGCACAGGATCGTCGCTGACCCGTCCCGCAATCCCTTCGTAATGATCGCGAGCAGTTCGAACGGCGAAGGCGCCATGATCGCGGCCTTCGCCGCCGTCGATCCCGCGCGGGCTCATTACGTGATCCGGGCCTCCGCGATCCTGGCCGAAACCAACTTCAGCGGTTCACGGTACCAACAGCGCTACGACAACCCCGACGACATCATGGCCTGGATCAGGGACAATCATATCGGGTGGGTGGTGATCGACACGCGCGCCGACAGCCAGGTCATGGGCCATAACCAGCAATTGCTGCGGCTGGCCGCCGCGGACCCGGCCCGATGGGTGCTTGTCGCATCCTCCGGCCCGGAAGACGGGGCGGCCAGGCTGTTCCGCCTGACGGATAAGGCGCCGTCGGCGGCCGAGGTTGCCGAGGTCGTTCGCCAACTGAAGCCGACCCGCCTGATCGGCGGTTCGGCCCAGGGCTCGAAGTAGCCGACCGCCCTATAGCCGCCCCAGGAAATCCAGCAGCAGCCGGTTGAACACCAAAGGCTGCTCGAAATACGGGCTGTGCCCCGCCTCGGCGATCACATGCATCTCGGCGCCGAACATGTGCGCGGCCTGCATCCGCAGCAGCGACGGCGGCGTATACAGGTCCGAGTCCCCGGTCATCAGCAGCGTCGGATGGCGGATCGTTTCCAGCATGGCGAAGGTCAGCCTGTGCCGCGTCTTCGGCGTCAGGCGCTTTCCCCCGGGAATCGCCGCGTGCTCCAGTTCATGCCACGCGGCCAGCCCGTCGGGGTTGCCGGCGCGATAGGACGGCGAGAGTTCCTGGAAATCATGCGGCAGCGTCGCGAAGAACGGCGGGCGCAACCGATTCCCGATCGCGACATAGTCCGGATCGGTAATCCCCATCAGCGACGACACGACGGTCAGGCTGCGAACCCGCCCCGGATAGGTCAGCGCATAGTCCAGCGCGAAGAACCCGCCCTGCGCGGCCGCCACCAGGTCGACCTGCGCAACGCCGAGGTGATCCAGCAGGGCATGCAGGTCGTCGGCGGCGCACCCGGGATCAGCCGGATCGCCGGCGTCGGAGCCCTGGTAGCCCCGCCGCGAATAGCCGATCGCGCGGTAGCCGGCGGCCGCCAGAGCGGGCTGCTGGTAGACCCAGCCCATCGCGCTCTGCGTCGCCGCGTGCAGCAGCACGACGGGATGGCCGGTCCCGCCGGTATCCCAGAAATACAGCTTCGTGCCGCCGAGGTCCGCCACGCCCTCCCGCGCCGGGGCCTGGGGCGGGATGGGAACCGGGTCCCAGATCGCTGGTGTCATGTTGTCCTCCCCTAAACGTCCAGGAACAGGGTCTCTCCGTCCCCTTGCAGCCTGATGTCCAGGCGCCATACGCCGGGAGCGTCCTGCCCCGCGACCAGTGTCCCCCGCAAGGCGGGATCGTCGATCGAGGTCAGCAGCGGATCGGAATCATTCAGCGCATCGCCCTCGAAATAGGCGCGCGTCACGACGCCCGCCATCAGCCCGCGGGCGAAGATCCGGATCGCGATATGCGGTGCCTGCAACGTATTCCCGAGTCCGGGCATGGGGCCGGGCCGCAACGTCACGAAGCGGAATGTTCCGTCTGCGTCGGTGTTCGCCCGCCCAAAGCCGGGGAAACTGTCCGAGGCCGCGGGATCGGCCTGCCAGATTTCGACGCAGGTGCCGGGACAGGGCGCACCGTCGCCGTCACGGATCGTGCCGGTCAGGATGATCCGCTCTCCGGTGGCGCCGAAGCGGGTCAGGTCGGCCCAGGATTCGTCCTCGATCAGGTGCCAATACGGTCCGATCGTCTGGCTGGCGGTGGCCGTGGACATCGCTCAACCCTCCATCGGCGTGGCGCCGCGGCCGCGCAGCACGACATCGAACCGGTAGCCCAGGGCAAAGTCCGGCTGGGTGATGTCCAGGTCGAAGGCGGCGACCAGCCGGTCGCGGGCGGCCGGGTCGGGCACGCCATTGAAGATCGGATCGAGCGCCAGCAGAGGGTCGCCAGGAAAATACATCTGCGTAACCAGCCGCGTCGCGAAGGCCGAGCCGAAATAGGAGAAATGGATATGCGTCGGCCGCCAGGCGTTGCGATGGTTCGGCCAGGGATAGGCGCCCGGGCGGATCGATATGAAGCTGTAACGCCCGGCCGCGTCGGTAAAGACCCGCCCCACGCCACGGAAATTGGGATCGAGCGGCGCGTCGTGCTGGTCACCCGGATGGTCGTAGCGGCCGGTGGCGTTGGCCTGCCACACCTCTACCATCGTGTTCGGCACCGGGCGCCCGTCCTCATCCGTGATCGTGCCGGCGACGATGATCCGCTCCCCCAGCGCCGCCTGGCCGGTGGTGTTGCGCGTCAGGTCCGCGGATGGCGGGAACAGCGCCGGCGAGAACACGGGCCCGGTCGTCTCGGTGATCGTCTGCGGCATCCGGTGCGGCGCGCGCAGCGGGTAACGCTTGCCGGTGGAAAGATACGCGGGTGTGTTCAGCGCCGGCTGCGTGCCCGGAACGAAGGGGCGGAAGGGGATCGGGTCGCTCATGGCAGGCTCCCTGGTTGCCTCGGCAATGTTGTATCCCAGGGGCGAACCCGAGGGGAGAGGCGCATGGTGACGGCGGAGGAAATGCAGGCGGCGCAGGTGATCACCGGGGTCGCCATCGCCGCCTTCCTGCTGGCGGGGCGGCTGGGAGGCAACACACAGCGGCTGCGGATCGGCATCCTGGGGCTGTACCTGGTCGCCGCGACCGCGATGGTGGTCTGGGTGTCGGTGCGCTAGCACCGTGAAGGAATGCGGTCGCCGTGACTGACCGCGCGTCGCGTCAGTCCCAGGTGGCGAGGCCACCGATCCGCGCCAGGCCCAGGGCCGCCGCCTCGGCGTCGTGCCGTTCCGGGTGCCCCCCACACGCCGCGATCACCCGCGCATACAGCGCCGTCAGGTCGGAGGCGCCGATCAGATGCACAACCGCGCCTTCGGTGCCCGCCAGGGCCGCGCGGACCTCGTGGCCGATCAGGATGCCCGACAGATAGGCCGGTGAGTCCTGGTCCGGCAGGCGGCCGGCCAGGGCCTCCGCCCGGACGCCGAAGATGTGGTGCAGCAGGCCGCCGGCATTGACCGAACGGCGCACCCCGGCGTCGAAGGCGGCGTCGGCGGGCGGGCCGTCGCGCATCATCCGGCCCAGGATCGTATGGCCGCGCAGGGCCGCGAAGACCTCTCCGGTCATGTGGGTGGTGAAGCCGGTGATCTGCCCCTCCGCCACCCGCGCCCATTTGGCATGGGTCCCGGGCAGGCAGGCAATCCCGCCTTGCGCCATCAGGGCGGGGACGCCGACAAGTTGGGTTTCCTCCCCACGCATCACCTCGGCGACACCCGCTTCATCGGTGCCCGACAGGCCGGGCACCAGCTTCACCCGCGCCCAGTCAAAGGCGACGTCCACCAGCCCCGCGGCCAGGTCGGCGGCGCCGGCGGGCAGCGGCAGGTAGGGCGCCTCCTTCCAGCCCTGGCGGCTGCCGATCATG
>DIUL01000118.1 GCA_002422345.1 Acetobacteraceae bacterium UBA6159 | reverse complement strand
TAGCCCCCTCCCGTCATCCCACCAAAACCAATGGTTTCCAAAGGGCTGTGCCCTTTGGTGGGGTCCAGGGGCAACGCCCCTGGCGGGGTTCGGGGCGGAGCCCCGCCTCTCCCCCGACACTGGGACTTGCCAGAACCGTGCCCTCCAATACCATGGGGGTTCATCAGCCCGCGCGTACTGAGCATCATGAAAAATCCCGGCCCCGAGGCCCCCATCCAGTTGGACGCGATCGACCGCCGCATTCTGGCGACGTTGCAGCAGGAGGGGCGCATCACCAACGTCGAGTTGTCCCGCAGGGCGGGCATCTCGGCGCCGCCGTGCCTGCGCCGGGTGCGGGCGTTGGAGGAGGCGGGGGTCATCCGCGGCTACCACGCCGATCCGGACCCGCAGAAGCTGGGGTGGGAGATCACGTTCTTCGCGATTGTCGGCCTCGACAGCCAGAAGGAAGCGGTGCTCTCGGGGTTCGAGCAGCTCGTCGCCGGCTGGCCGGAGGTGCGGGAGTGTCACATGATCCGCGGCGGCGGCGACTTCCTGCTCAAGCTGGTGGCGCGCGACACGGGGCATGAGAACCAGTTGACCCAGCGGCTCACGGGCTCTCCGGCGGTGACGCGGGTGCAGACCTTGCAGACGATCCGCACCAGCCGCTCGGTCGCGGGCGTGCCGCTTTAGGCGGTCCGGCGGCGGCGGCGGCGCATCCAGGCCAGCCCCCCGAGGCCGGCCGACAGCACCAGCAGGCTGGACGGTTCCGGCACGGCGGTGGGGCTGACATTGCTCCCGCTCGTGTTCAGGCTGCCGGCATAGGGGTAGGAGTGCAGTTCTCCGTTCCCATTGTAATTGGCGGCGACCAGCGTCCCGTTGATCGGGTTCTGGTTCGACACCGTCGCGTAGGGGGCGAGCACCGAGCCGCCGAATTCATTGGCGAAGGCGATGGCAGTGGCGTTGACGAAGTTCCACAGTACGCGCTCCGCATAGCCCGTCGGGTTCACGAAGTTCAGGCTAGACGGCATGGACAGCGCGCAGACCGCCGAGACGCAGCTGTCGACATTGACGTTGATGACGACCGACGTGGCCCCGTTCAACTGGATGGTGACGGTGGAGTTCGGCGCGAAGACCGAGGAGTCGATATCGAACACCGCCTGGCCACCGCTGTTTGGGGCGGCGTTGAAGGTCAGGGCGTTGCCGGCGCGGGTCGCCTGGCTGTTGGCGGTCAGGGCGTCAAGCTCCCCCGACAGCGTGGTCAGTGGCGCCTGGAAGGTGGAGGAGAAGCTGCCGGCCACGCTCGATGACGGGGCGGTGGGCGTGGTGATGCCGGCATTGGCGACCTGCGTCTTGGTGGCGCCGCCGTTCAGGTTGACCGACCCGTTGACGCTGCCGGTGTAGAGCAGGCCGCCGCCGTTCATGTTGACGTTGCCGGTGTTGCCGGCGATCCGCGCCGTGCCGCCGCCGTTCAGCGTGACCTGCGCGGCGTTCGAGGCGTTGATCGACACCGATCCGCTGCCGCCATTGACGTTGATGTTGCCGCCCGATGTATTGCCGCCGGCATAGACCGAGCCCCCGTTGTTCAGGGTGATGGTGTTGGTCGTGGTGCCGATCACGGCCACGTTGCCGGTGCCGCCGCCGACGCTGATCTGCCCGGTGCTCGATCCGCCGACATAGACGCTGCCGCCGGCGTTCAGGTTCACCTGCCCGGTGTTGCCTCCGCCGACGGTGACCGAGGCGCCGCTGCCGGAACTGGTGATGTTGCCGCTGTTCGACCCGCCGACCCAGGCCGATCCGCCACTGTTGAGGTTCCAGGTCCCGGCGTTGGTGCCCAGGATCGACACGCCGGCGCCGTTGTTCACGTTGTAGCTGCCGGTTCCGGTCTGGTTGCCGTAGACGGTGACGCCGGCGTAGCTGGAGGACGCGGCCGATCCGGGGGCGATATTGAAGCTCGCCCCGCCGATCATGTTGCCGCCGATGATTGTCCGCCCCTCCACGTCCGAGGTGGAGGTGAAGGTGCCGAAGATGACCGCGTTGAACTGGTTGAAGATGTCGCTCGTGCTGATGGGCGCGGCATGGACAGCGGCTGGCGACAGCGCCAGGGCGGCGGCAAGGGCGGCGCGCGTGAGACGATGCGAGGGCTGGGCCATCCGTGTTTCATCCGATCCCCCGGGACAAGCCTGGTGACTCATCCCGACAATCGGTTTCTAGGACGGTGGGCAGGAAAATTTCAACGTGTTTTCAATTTGATACGAGATTGAATCCAACCTTGGGTTGTTCGCCCCGCCCCCTCTTGACGTTCCGCCGGTGGCTTGCGATTGGCAGGCTTGGCCCAAAGCGGCACGAAATCAACAGGATCACATGACCGACCCCGAAGCCGCCGTTCCGTCACTCCCGGCAACCCCTGTGCTGAGCGTGATCGTGCCATGCTTCAATGAGCGGCCGAACGTCGCCCCGATGATCGCGAAACTGGACGCCGCGCTGGCCGGACTCGCGTGGGAGGTCATCTATGTCGACGATGACAGCCCCGACGGCACCGCGGCCGAGGTGCGCCGCATCGCCCGCGACGACCCGCGCGTGCGCTGCATCAAGCGGATCGGACGGCGCGGCCTGGCCTCGGCGGTGATCGAGGGGGCGATGTCCTCCTCGGCTGAATACGTGGCGGTGATCGACGGCGACCTGCAGCATGACGAGACCCGGCTGCCGGTGATGCTGGACGCGCTGCGGACCGGCCAGCACGACATCGTGGTGGCCAGCCGGCACGTGGAGGGCGGCGACAATGCCGGCCTGTCCAACCAGTGGCGGCATGCGATCTCCGACGGCGGCATCTGGCTCGCGCAGATGTTCCTGCCGGTGCGGCTGTCCGATCCCATGAGCGGCTTCTTCATGCTGCCGCGCGCGTTGTTCGAGGATCTGGCGCGCGGCCTGACCGGGCAGGGGTTCAAGATCCTGCTCGACCTGGTGCTCAGCGCCCCCGCGCCGCTGCGGGTGCATGAGGTCCCGGCCCGGTTCCGGGAGCGTGTGGCGGGGGAAAGCAAGCTCGACGCGCTGGTGATGATGCAGTTCGGCGGCCTGCTGATCGACAAGGTCTTCGGCGGGCTGCTGCCGTTGCGCTTTGTCTCCTTCGCGGCGGTGGGCGCGCTGGGCGTGCTGGTGCATCTGGCCGTGCTGGCGGTGATGCGGCAGGCGACGCCGCTGGATTTCGCGATCGACCAGGCGATCGCCACCGTGGTTGCGATGGTGTTCAACTTCCAGCTCAACAACGTGATCACCTATCGGGAGCAGCGGCTGCGCGGTCCTCGGCTTTGGCGCGGGCTGTTCCTGTTCATGCTGGTCTGCGGCGTGGGCGCGATCGCCAATATCGGCATCGCCAACGTGCTGTATCAGCAGCACACGACCTGGACCGTGGCCGGCGCGATCGGCGCGGTGCTCGGGGTGGTGTGGAACTACGCGGTGTCCTCGACGCTGGTCTGGCGCGCCCGGTGAGAGGGCCTTGAACGCCGGGGTCCCGTGGTGATCGGGCTGGCGGCGATGGGGTCGTGGTGATCAGCCCTCGGGGGCCGGCGCTGGAGGAGCGGGTCGTGATGATCTGGGCCGGCATCGCGCTGGCGGCGCTGACCGCGCTGCGGCTGTGGATGGCCGCGATCCTCCCCTTGGCTCCGGATGAGGCCTATTACTGGATCTGGTCCCACGCCCTGGCGCCGGGATACCTGGATCATCCGCCGATGGTGGCGCTGTGGATCTGGGCAGGCACCGCGCTGGCCGGAGAGACGGCGCTGGGCGTGCGGCTGCTCGGCCCGATCGCCGCGGCTCTGGGGACCGTGCTGCTGGCAGACGCGGCCGAACGGCTCCTGCCCGGACGGCGCGCGGGGTTGGTCGCCGGGGCACTGCTGAACGGGACCCTGTTCCTGGGGGTGGGGTCGGTGGTGATGACGCCGGACTCCCCGCTGCTGCTGTTCTGGAGCGCGACGATCTGGGCCCTGGCGCGGATCGCTGGATCCCCTCCCCGGGGCGGTGCGACCCCGCCCCCTCCCCCCTTGAGGGGGAGGGCTGGGGTGGGGGGTAACACCACCCCGGTCCGTGCCGCGACACCCCCCACCCCAACCCTCCCCCNNCTCCCCCTCAAGGGGGGAGGGGGCTACTTCGCAGCAGCCACCCCCTGGTGGGCCCTCGCCGGCCTGTTCGGGGGTCTCGCCCTGTGCAGCAAATACACCGCCGCCTTCCTGGGCCTCGGCATCGGCCTGTGGCTCCTGGCCTCCCCGCCCGCTCGCCGCCACCTCCGCCAGCCAGGCCCCTGGCTGGGGCTGGCCATCGCGCTCGGGGTCTTCGCCCCCGTCGTCGCCTGGAACGCCGATCACGACTGGGCCGGTTTCCTCCGCCAGGGCGGGCGGGTCGGCGCCTGGCAGGCCGATCGCGCGGCACAGTTCCTGGCCGAACTGATCGGCGGCCAGGCCGGCCTCGCCACGCCGCTGGTCTGGGCGCTGTGCATCGCCGGCATCGTCCTCGCCGCCAGCCGAGCCTGGCGCACGCGGGACACGGCCTGGACGCTGCTCGCGGCGTTGACCGTGCCCTCGACCCTGTATTTCGTCTGGTATGCCCTCGGCGCCCGGGTGCAAGGCAACTGGCCGGGCATCGTCTACCCCGCCGCCGCCATCGCCGCGGCGGGCCTGACCCAGCCGATCTGGACCCGCCTGCGCGCCCCCGCGATCGGGCTGGGCCTCGGGATCACCCTCCTCGCCTACCTGCACGCCGCCACCTGGGCCGTCCCCATGCCCGTGCCGGTCGATCCGATCGCACTCCGCCTCGCCGACTGGGACCGCGTCGCCACCCAGGTCGAGGCCGCCCGCCAGCGCGCCGGCGCCACCTTTGTCGTCGCCGACCAATATGCCATCGCCGCCGAACTGGCCTGGATCATGCCGCCGACCGTGCCCGTCCTGGGGATCGAGGACCGGTGGCGCCTGTTCACCCTGCCCACCCCCGCGCCCCTGGACGGCGCTGGCATCCTGGTCCGCGACTCCCGCGACCTGCGCGGCTTCGATCCCACCCTCTGGCGGTCGGCCGAACCCCTCGGCGAAGTCTCCCGCACCAACGTCCAGACCCTTTATCTGTTCCGCGTGGTCCCCACCGGCGCCGTGATCGACACCGTCATCCTGCCACGCCCCGGCTTGCGCTGAACGCCGCCCCGGCCGCATCGTTGCACTCCCCACACGGAGACCGCCGATGACCGATATCGGGCTGTTCGAGGCAATCCACACCGCGCGCTCCCTGCGCCGCTACCACGACACGCCGGTGCCCGACGCGCTGATCACGCAGGTGCTGGACGCCGCGATCCGCGCGCCCTCGGGCGGGAATTCCCAGCACTGGACCTTCATCGTCGTCCGCGACCCCGCCGCCCGCCAGCGCCTCGGCGCGATCTACCGCAAGGCGGCCGAGGAAGTCAGCTCGATCTACGCCGCCCGCCCCCGGCCCGCCCATCTGACCGAGGCGCAATACAAGTCCTTCCTCGGCTCCAGCGCCTATCTCTGGGAACACATGGGCGACGCGCCGTGCATCCTGGTGCCCTGCCTGAAACGCCGCGACATGCCCCCGCGTGAAGCCCTGCCCGCCGCCGTCGCCGCCCGCTGGGATATCCATCAGGCCTACCAGGAACGCATCCGAGGCTCGAGCATCTACCCCGCCGTACAAAACATCATCCTCGCCTGCCGCGGCCTAGGCCTGGGCACGGTCCTCACCACCATCGCCTCCCTCTACGAAGACGAACTTAAAGACACGCTCGGCCTGCCCGAGGACATCGACACCTTCGCCCTGATGCCCATGGGCTACCCGATCCACCACCACGGCCCCTCCCAGAATCCCCCCAACGGACCGGTTCCAAGGGCTGTGCCCTTGGCGGGGGTCAAGGGGGCAGCGCCCCCTTGTAGGGTTCGGGGCAAAGCCCCGACCTTGCATCCTGCGCCCCGCTGCGTCACGCTTCCGTCCCGAAATCGCGGAGCTTCACCTCAATGCATGACACAGTCATCCGTGGCGGCACGATCGTCGACGGTACCGGCGCCAAACGTTACACGGGCGATGTTGCCATCGACGGCGACCGCATCGCCCAGGTTGGTGGCAAGGCCGGTCCCGGCAAGCGGGAGATTGATGCCAACGGCCTGTTGGTCACGCCCGGCTGGGTTGACGTCCACACGCATTACGACGGCCAGGCGACCTGGGACCCGGTGCTCGCGCCGTCGTCGTGGCATGGCGTCACCACGATCCTGATGGGCAATTGCGGCGTGGGTTTCGCCCCGGTCCGCAAGGTCGACCATGCCGCCCTGATCGACCTGATGGAGGGTGTGGAGGACATTCCCGGCATCGCCTTGGCCGAGGGCCTGAAGTGGGATTGGGAATCCTTCCCCGACTACCTGAACGCGCTGGAGCGTCTGCCGCGCACGATCGACGTCGCCGCCCAGGTCTCGCATCATCCGCTGCGGGTCTATGTGATGGGCGATCGCGCGGTGCGGCGGGAAAAGGCCACGCCCGACGATATCGAGACGATGAGCCGGCTGACCGAGGAAGCTCTGCGCGCCGGCGCCTTCGGCTTCACGACGTCGCGCACCGACCAGCACAAGACGACCTCCGGCGACCTGGTGCCTGGCCGGTATTCCGAGGAGAAGGAACTGCTGGGCATCGCCCGCGCCTTCAAGCGCGTCGGCCGCGGCACCTACGGGATGCTCAGCGACTTTGAAGACGAGACCGCCGAATTTCGCTGGATCACCGAACTCTGCAAGACCAACAACGTGCCGTTCTGGTTCCTGCTGACCGACCGCTCCTACGATCCGGACCGCTGGCGGCGGCTGATGATGGGCGTGCGCAAGGCGCGGGCTGACGGCGCGCAGGTCACCGCGCAGGTGGCGGGGCGTCCGGTGGGCATCATCCTGGGCCTGACCACGTCTCTGACGCCGTTTGCCGCGCGCCCGACCTTTGCCGAACTGCTGAAGCTGCCGCTGGCGGATCGGCTCGCGAAGCTGCGCGATCCGGTGATCCGGGCGCAAATCCTGAACGAGGAGTCATCCGAGGAACTGCTCTCGATCCTGCCGCCCTTGCAGCGCCCGATCGCCACGCGCTGGGATCGGCAATACGTGCTGGGCGACCCGCCGGACTATGAGCCCGACGACAGCCGCTCGATCGCCGCGCTGGCGGCGAAGACGAACCTGACGCCCGAGGAGTTCTGCTACGACTACCTGACCGGAGAGAACGGTGACCGGATGCTGTTCTATCCCGTCACCAACTACGTCTATGGCGATCATGGCGTGGTGCACCAGATGATCACCGACCCGGATACGCTGCTGGGCCTGGGTGATGGCGGGGCGCATTGCGGGCTGATCTGCGACAGCTCGCTGCCGACCTACATGCTGACGCATTGGGCGCGGGATCGGGACCGGGGGCCGCAGCTCCGGCTGGAATTCGTGGTGAAGCGCCTGACCAGCGAAACCGCGGACTTCTTCGGCTTCAACGACCGCGGCCGTCTTGCGGTGGGCAAGAAGGCCGATGTGAACATCATCGACCACAACAACCTGCGTCTGTTCCACCCGGAGATGCGCTACGACCTGCCCGCCGGCGGCAAACGCCTTGTGCAGCGCGCGCAGGGCTACCACGCGACGTTCAACAGCGGCGTCTGCATCTTCGAGAACGACCAGGAAACCGGGGCTCGTCCCGGCCGCCTGGTCCGCGCCGGAAAGGTCTGAGGCAGCGGCACCCGGGACTGGCCCGCACGGTCAGTCCCGGAGTGCCCGGGGCACCGACCGGCGGCCCCTCGTCGTCATGCCGGGTCCTCGTCGTCATGCCGGGCGCAGGCCCGGCACCCACGACTTTTACCCCGTCACCAACCGCCGAAGCGTGGAGGCGTGGCCCCAAGCGACAGGGCGGGCAAACTCAGGTCCTGGACAGCGCGACCTCGCGCAACGGCAACCGCGTCAGTAGGGCGGCCGGCCGCTGTACATCGCGTCCCGGATCTTCCGGTCCGTGTGGTACTGGCTGACCGAGTAGGCCGCCCAGATCGCCGCCGGGATCCAGCCGATCAGAGTGATCTGCAGCAGCAGGCAGATGATCCCGGCAAACGGGCGCCCGATCGTGAAGAAAGCCAGCCAGGGCAGGAAGATCGCGATAAACAGGCGCATGGGGGACGGTTCCGTCTCGGGTCCAGGATCATCCTATATCGGGTTTCCGTATCCGATTTCCATGCCCAACCGTTCTCCCGTCGGCATTGGTGCGGCCGGCTCGCCCGCGCACCGAACGACCATCACGAAGCGAAAACTGGCCGCGCCGGCCAGTCGGGCGGTACAGTCGCGCGAACCGGCGACGAGGAGAGCACCATGCCCGAGATCAAGCAGCCCGCCACCTACCTCGAGCTCGCCGACCCGCAGGCCCGCCCGCGCTACACCGGGATCGCGTCCTTCTTCCGCGCCCCCGTCGAGACGGACCTGGCGGCGGTGGATATCGGCCTGATCGGCGTCCCCTTCGATGGCGGCGTCACCAACCGCACCGGCGCCCGCCACGGCCCCCGCGCGGTGCGGGAGCAGTCGACGCTGCTCCGCCGGATCAACGGCGTCACCGGTATCGCCCCCTTCGCCGCCTGCCGGGTCCGCGACCTCGGCGATTGCTGGATCGAGAAACCCTATGAACTGGTCGGCGCGCTGGAGGAGATCACCGCCTTCTACCGCCCCGTCATCGCCGCGGGCATCACGCCGCTCTCGGTCGGCGGCGACCATTCGATCAGCCTGCCGATCCTGCGCGCGGTGGCGACCTCGGGACCCATCGGGATGATCCATATCGATGCCCATTGCGACACGGGGGATGACTATCTCGGCTCCCGCTTCCATCACGGCGCGCCGTTCCGGCGGGCGGTGGACGAAGGGCTGCTCGACCCCAGGCGCGTGATCCAGATCGGCATCCGCGGCACCGTCAACGACATGGACCATTGGGGCTTCAGTCAGCGCAGCGGCATGCGGGTGATGCCGATGGAGGAGTTTCACGACCAGGGCTGGCGCTTCGCGGCCGAGGAAGCCCGTCGCGTGGTCGGCGCCGGACCGGTCTACCTGACCTTCGACATCGACAGCCTGGACCCCTCCCAGGCGCCGGGCACCGGCACGCCCGAGGCTGGGGGGATCACGGCGCTGGAGGCGCTGCGCCTGCTGCGCGCGCTGCGTGGCCTCGACATCATCGGCGGCGACCTGGTGGAGGTGGCCCCACCCTTCGATGTCGGGACCATCACCGCCTTCAACGGCGCCTCCATCCTGTTCGAAATCCTCTGTCTGCTCGCCGAGGTTCGGCTTGCGCGCCAGGCGAGCGGTTCGGCTGGCTAGAGCATGATCGGCCTGAGCGTACACCTCACAGGCGGTGAATCATGCGATCAAACAAAGAGCCAGAGCGCGTTCTCCGTTTCCGGTCAGGCTGAACGCGCTCTAGCGGAAGCCAGTCCGCGAGTCATCGAGCGGAGAGTGCAATCCCTCGGTCGGTTGCAGGCCGTGCAACGCGTCGGCCGTGTCATTGCGCAACGTACCGGTGGCAAGCCCGACCGGTTCGGCCGCCCCGCCACAGGAACGGTTCACAGCCGAGGCCGCCGCGGCGGGAGTCGCGCCCGCCGGTCGCCCCACGGGAGACTCGATCAGGGACGCACGCCCGACGACGCCGCTAACCGAGGTCAGCCCGGCCGGTTCAAGCGTCGCGGCGACCCCGCGGGGGGCGGGCGCGGATGCCCCACAATCCACGGGTGGCAAGGCGCCGCCACCCACCAGCAGGCCTGCGAGGGCCACTATCGGTGATATCCAACGCATCCGGACCTCTGTGCACGTTTCGTGCATCCATTTGTATTCACGCGTTACGGCGGCAACATACCGGGGTCACTACATGCCCTTGGGACGCCCCATCGCCGCCAGCAACGCCGGCAAGAATACAAGACTTGAGACCAAAGTGCATCCCAAACTGATCAGCAACAGCAATCCCATGCTCGCCGTGCCCGGATGGCCCGACAGCGCCAGCGCGCCAAAGGCCATCGCCGTCGTCAGGGCCGAGAACACCACCGCCCGCGTGGTGGCCGACCCGAGCGGGTTGCTCAGGCCTTCCCGCCAGTTCATCACGAAATACACATTGTAGGACACGCCGACGCCCAGCAGCAGGGGCAGGGCGATGATGTTGGCGAAGTTCAGCTTCATCCCGATCACCACCACGACCAGCAGGGTCAGCAGCGACGACAGCAGCAGCGGCGCCATCACCAGCGCCACGTCCAGGATCCGCCGCTGCACCACCATCAGCATGGCCGCGATCACGATCAGCGCGGTGATCGAAGCCGAACGGAACGCACCGACGATGGTGTCGCTGGTGGCGTCGATCTTGATTGCGGGCCCGCCGGCCTCGGGCGCCACGGACCGGACCTGTTCGGCGAATTCCTTGATCGCGCCGGCGGCCAGGGCCTCATCGGTCGCGTTCACCTGCATCCGCAGCCGTCCGTCCGGCGCCACCCAGTCGCGCGCGATCGTCTCCGGCACCGTCTCCCGCGTCACCGGCTCCGCCGTCAGGGACATCCGCAGCCGCTCCAACTGCGCGGGCAGGAAGCGGGTCAGGGCGGCGTTGGCCGAGACCAGGATGGCCTCCGGCGCCTTCGCCAGCGCCTTCAGGTCGCGTCCGATGTCGGCCAGCGGATGGTCGTTCGGCAGCTTGGCCATCGCCGGCTCGATCTGCGCCAGGGCGGTTTCCGCGGCCAGCCTTACCTCCTCGGCCGTGACCGGGGCGGCCGAGACCCGGGCATTCAGCGTCGGCGCCAGGATCGTGTTGGCATCCGCGATCAGGGCCAGCTTTTCCGGCTGGTTCGCGGGCACGAAGGACAGGAGGCTGATCACGCCGGATACCGTGGGCAGGGCCCTCAGTTTGGTGGCCACCGCGGTCACCTCGGCCTCGTTCCGGACCAGGATGTCCACCGTATAGGGGTTGGTCAGCGGGCTTTCGATCAGTTCCCGCAGGGTCCGTACCGCCTCGGTATTCGGGTCCTTGGTGCCCAGCGGGTCGGCGTTGAAGCTCAGGCGCGGGATAAGCACCATCCCGGCCACGACCAGCAGGGCTGAGGCCCCCAGGATCACCCAGCGTCCCCGCGTCACCACGGGATCGAGCGGCGCGGCCCAGGCGAAGCCGACTTCCTCCTGTTCCCCGCGCGGGCGGAACAGCGTGATGACGGCCGGCAGGAAGGTCACGGAACAGGCGAACCCGATCAGCATGCCCCCGCCCGCGATCAGGCCGAGTTCCGCGACGCCGGCGAAATCGGTTGGCAGGAAGCCGAGGAAGCCCGCCGCACTCGCCAGGGCGGCCAGCAGCATCTGCGGCCCGGCCAGGCGCGCGGTCAGCGCCATGGCGGTGGCGGGATCGCCGGAAATGAGGCGGTACTCGCGGTAGCGGACCGAGAACTGGATGCCGAAATCGACCGCCATGCCCAGGAACAGGATGCCGAAGCCCACCGAGATCACGTTCAGCGTGCCCACCGCCACCGCGGCGAACAGCAGCGTGAGCATCAGCCCCAGCGCCAGTGTCAGCACGATCGGGATGATCAGCCGCCAGGACCACACCGCGAGGAACAGGCAGCCCGTCACCAGCAGGGCGGAGATGATCATCCCCTCCACAGCGCCGGTGGCGACCGTCGCGAACTCCTCATCCGCCATCGGCACCTGGCCGGTGACGCGGACCCGGGCGGTGCCGGCCTTTACGAACTCCAGGTCCGGGATCATCCGCCGCAGCGCGGCCGTCGCGTCCCCGCCCGGCTCCAAGGCGGTGTGGTCGAGCCTTGGTTGCAGCAGGACGAAGCGGAACCGGCCGGCCAGGTCGGTCAGGTCCCCGCCCAGCAGGTTCTGCCACGACAGCGGCTGCGGCTTGCCGGCGAGGATGTCGGTCAGCGCCACATGGAACGCCTTCAGCGGCGCCTGGTAGGGCGTGAGGTTCGTGTCCTCCTTCGTCACGCCCATGCCCAGCAGCGCGAGCGCCGAGAACAATCCGCGCGCCGAGGGATCGGCCACGAGCTGCCCCAGGAAGGGTTGGGCGTCGATGGTCTTGTCCATCAACTCGGCCAGCCGGGGCGGGTCCAGCAGCAGCAGGCCGTACTTGTCGAAGAACGGCGACGCGTCGGGCCGGCGGACCGAGCGGAAATGGCGGGTATCCGCCCCCGCCGCCTTGGCCAGGGCCGCGGCGGTGGCGTCCGCTTCCTCGGGCGTGCGGGCATCCACGACGGCGACGATCAGGTCCTGGAACTGCGGGAAATCCCGCGCCATCTCGATCGAGCGCTTCCGCCAGGGCAACTCGGCCGAGAACATGAGGTCGGTGTCGGTGCTGACCCCCATGTGGCTGGACGCATACCAGCCGGAGAAGGCGGCCAGCGCCAGACCAGCAAGCAGCACGGCAAGGGCTTGGCGTCGGCAGGTGTCGACAACGCCGACAAGCAGGCGGATCAGCATCGCTTCAATGGCACTCGCATGGGAGCGGTCCTGATAGTCGGTCCGACCCCTGGGGTCCATTGTTGGATGGGGGGAGGAAGGATGGGGCTCCGCCCCAAACCCCGCCAGGGACGCTGTCCCTGGACCCTGCCAAGGGCCGTCGCCCTTGGTGGGGGTTCAGGGGGCAAGGCCCCCTGATGGGGTCCGGGGCAAAGCCCCGCCCTTCTCCCCCAGTCCTACAACGAAGCCCGCAGATACTGGTTCAGCAGGTCCGGTTGCACGCCGAGGGTCTTGGCTGCGCGCAGGGGCCATGCCGGGTCGGCCAGCAGGCCGCGGGCCAGCAGGACCACGTCGGCGCGTCCATTGGCGACGATCTCGGCGGCGTGGGTGGCTTCTGTGATCAGTCCGACCGCGCCCGTCGCGATGCCGGCCTGGGTCCGGATCGCCTCGGCGAAGGGCACCTGGTAGCCGGGGTGCAGCGACGGGATCTTCTGGTCGTTCGACACCCCGCCGGAGGAGCAGTCGATCAGGTCCACCATCCCGGTGGCGGCGATGCGGCGGCAGACCTCGACCTGGTCCTCGATCGTCAGGCCGCCCGGCATGTAGTCCGAGCACGACAGCCGCACCCACAGCGGCAGGTCGTCGGGCCATTCGCCGCGCACGGCCTCGATGATCTCCATCAGGAAGCGAGAGCGGCCGGCCAGGTCGCCGCCGTAGGAGTCATTGCGGTGGTTGGAGATCGGGGAGAGGAAGGAGTGCGCCAGGTACCCGTGCGCGCCGTGGATTTCGACCAGCTTGAACCCGGCCTCCCGCGCCATGCGGGCGGTGGCGGCGAACTGGGCGACGACATCGACGACCTCGGACGCGGACAGCGGGTGCGGATCGACCGAGCCGGCGACCATCGGGATCGGGCTGGGGGCGACGGGGACCCAGCCGCCGTCCTGCGGCATGATCGGCTTCCCGCCCTCCCACGGCACATGGCAGGAGGCCTTGCGGCCGGCATGGGCGATCTGGATGGCGGGGACCGAGCCGCAAAGCTCGATCACCGCGGCGAGGCGCGCCAGCAAGGCTTGGTGCGCCGGGTCATAGGCGCCGAGGCAGCCCGGGGTGATGCGTCCGATGGGGGAGACGGCGGTGGCCTCGGCCATCACGATGCCGGCCCCGCCAGCCGCGCGGGCGCCGAGGTGCTGGACATGCCAGTCGCTGCCCAGGCCGTCAGTCGCGGAATACTGGCACATGGGCGCCACGGCGATGCGGTTGCGGGCGGTAACGGAGCGGAAGGTGATCGGCTGGAACAGAAGCGGCGTGCGCATGGGGCGGGGGGTTCCGGACGGGGGTGGGATCAGGCCCGGTGCGATAGAGCGTGCCGCCGGGGTTGGCAATCCGGTGGTTCGGCGGCCGTGATTCATGCTATGGTGCCATATTCTCTTCCGGAGTTGTGGTGATGACACGGGACGTGATTGACCTTCCGACTGAGGCAGCGACCTCCCGCGTCCGGCCCGCATCCAACGCCCATGCCGGGAAGGGCTCATCCGAGGATATGGCTGAATCGCTGACCGCCGGGTTCCGGGCCGCCGTCGGCGCCGCCATCCAGGCAGCGCACGCCGATGGCCACGCCGTCTCCGGCATGGAGGACGGCGTCGCGGTCGAATATCTGCCCGATGGCACGAAGCGGGTTATCGAGGATCTCGCCGACTGGTCCCCCACTGGCTGGCGCCGTCGCTGACCGATCATGGCCTGGTTCTGGATCGTCGCCGGCCCGAACGGCGCGGGGAAGACAACGCTGGTCTCGGCGGGTGTCGTGGCAAGGGCCGCGGGCGTGGACCTGATCAGTCTCAATGCCGATGCGCGAACCGCTGAAATCCTCGAGGCCGATCCTGATGCGCCCGATGCGAACCTGAGGGCCGCGATCGACACGGATGCAAGGGTCGCGGCCTGCATCGAGGACGGCGTCGATTTCCTGGTGGAAACCGTCCTCTCCTCCGACAAGTACCTCGACGATGTCGCGCGGGCCATCGCGCTCGGCTATCGGATCGGCGTGATCTATGTCGGCCTGGTCAGGCCCGAGGCATCCATTCGCCGCGTACGCCAGAGGCATGAACGGGGCGGCCATGATGTGCCCATCGACCGGATCGTCGAGCGGTGGTCACGCTCGATCGAGATGTTCGGCCGCTTGCTGCCCCAGGCGCACGAAGTCTTCGTATTCGACAACAGCAGCACGGACGGCCCGGTCCTGATCGCGCGGAAGACCGGTGGCCGGATCACGATCCTCCACCCCGGCCGCATCCCCCAGATCGACGCTGTCCTGAAGGCAAACGAGGCCGCCTGAACCCTACCCCGCCGTCCTCACCCCCAAAGCCCGCCCGAACCGCCGCAGCCCCGCCATCTGCTGCTGCGCCCAGGTCCCGGTCGCCAGCGCTTCCTCCCCCGACGGATCGCCCGTCCGCACATACTGGGTCGTAAAGTCCGCCGTCCGGAACATCATGTCCCACCACGGCAGCACGGACCCATAGTTGCAGCTCCGCCGCCCCGCCGCCCGGATCCCATGATGCGCCCGGTGAAACCGGGGCGAGATCAGCAGCCGATCCCCCAACCATCCGAACGACAGCCGCACATTCGCGTGGCTCAGACTCTCCAGGAACCGCAACACCAGCACCAACAGGGGAAACTGCAACGGCGGCACCCCGATCAGCAGCGCGATCACCCCGAACCACACGAATGCGATCATATCATCCAGCAGGTGGTTCCGATCATCCGACCAGAACGTCATCTGCCTCTGCGCATGGTGCAGCGAGTGCAGCGCGTACCACCACTGGAACATATGCGACAGCCGGTGCCGCCAGTATTCAGCGAAGTCCAGAATGATCGCGTAAAGAATAAACGTCAGGATCGGAGCGCCATACAGGAACGGAAACACGCGCTCCAGCGTCGGCGGCACCAGGCCCTGGTCCGCGATCACCCCGTTCACCCAGACCTGAGCCCGGTAGAACAGCACGAACGTGAACAACGGCAGGATGCCGACCCGAGACAACACAGTATACAGCACGTCCACGAACACCGCGCCGTTGTCCGCCCACCGCTCGACCGGCCGCCACTTCTCCAGCGGCAGACACACGGCGAAGGTCAGCGCCACCTGCATCGCGCCATACACCGCGAACAGCGCCCAGCCGAAGGAGATGTCCTCCCACGACATCAGCCCCAGCTCATACAGCAGCGGGATCAGCAGCGTTTCCTGCAACCACCCCGCCGCCTGGTCGAACGGATCAAACGTCATCGCGCCGCCACGGCCGCGGGAGCCGGCGCCTTCGGGTTCAGCCACAGCCCGTGCGGGGAGCGGCCAACCTTGATGTCCTCGATAGCTCCGCTGACGGGATCAAGCACCGCGACCTTCTCCGCCCAGCGCCGCGTGATCCACAGCTTCCCGTCCGGCGTGAAGTCGATGTCATCCGGCCCGCCCGAGACCTTGTAGGTCCGCGTCACCTTCAACGTCGCCGGATCAAGCGACACCGTCGTCCCGCCCGCCCGGTTGTTCACCCACAGCACCTTGGTCAACGGCGAGCGGAAGATCGTGTGCGCGCCCTTGCCGGTGACGATCCGCTCGACCTCCTTCCCATCCGAAGGCCGCAGCCGAGACACGTAGTCGGCGCCCATGTTCGCCACCAGCACATGCCCGTCGTGCCAGATCACGCCCGCGGGAGTCTTGCCCACCGGCATCGTCCACTTCACCTCCAGCGCCTTCAGGTCGATCGCGATCGTCTTGTCGCTGTCCTGCAAACTCACATACACCGTCCCCGAATCTGGCGAGTAATCCAGATGGCTCGGCGTCTTCACCACCTGGAAGCGCTTCAGCAGCTTCAGCGTCGGCCCGTCATAGACATCGATCTGGTTCCGCGCGAGCGCCGCCGCCACGAAGAACTTTGCATCCGGGCTGAAGCCGAACTGGTACGGATCGGACAGCGGGATCCGCTTCTGGATGTCGCCCGTGTTGGGATCGAGGAACAGCATCTCATTCCCCACCGTGTCGCCCACCATCAGGCTTTTCCGGTCGGGGCTCAGCACCAGGTGATGCGGCTCCCGCAACACCGGAATGCGGCGGACCTCCTTCATCGCGCCCATGTCGATCACGCTGATCGAGGCCGCGGCCGAGTTCAGGATGAACGCAATACCCTGCGCCCGGGCCGCCGGGACGGAAACACCCAGCAGAAAGACGGCGACCAGACAGGAAAAGAGACGGCGCATGAATGGGAAACTCCGAGGCTGACACCGATTCCCTACGCTGGCGCCTCCGAATCGGGCAAGGACATGGATCAATCGGTCCGAAATCCACATGGCCGGTGATCTTGGGTGGGGCGGCCGCTTGGCAAGGCCGGGATCGGCGGTTCCATCACCGTGGCGCGCCTGCCTCAGGCTGAGATTCTGTTTCATGAATAGTACCGGATGGCCCGATACCATGCCCGGTTACACTGCGTGGCGCGCTCGGCTCCGCTGTCACAACTTTAACCATATGCACTCGAAAGTTTCCATTGCCAGCCAACGCGCGTGGACATATGAGGAAACAAATGCCGCCCCGGGTCCGTCCCGATCCAGAATGGATGCGCGCGAAAACCTTTTGTTTGTCGTTAGAACCAAGACGTTCAGGTCTCTCGTCGAACAGCGGGTTGCTTGTGTCTGTGACTCACTACTGTCCGGTTGACGG
>DIUL01000052.1:2640-4901 GCA_002422345.1 Acetobacteraceae bacterium UBA6159 | reverse complement strand
TGGATCGAGGCGTCGATATACTGCCCCTGCCCCGACATCGTGCGGAACACCAGCGCGGCCATGATGCCCATATAGGCGTAGTGACAGCCCATGTGCCACGCATTGCCGCCACCAGGCGCGATCGGCACGTCCGAGTCGTCATAGCCGCAGGACGCCATCTCTCCGCCCGCCGCCATGTGCAGCAGGTCGGCGGAAAGGTAGTCCCGCCACGGTCCGGTCTGCCCGAACGGCGTCAGCGCGCACAGGACCAAGCCAGGGTTCTGTTCGGCCAGCGTGTCATATCCCAGGCCCAGCGAGTCCAGATAGCCAGGCCGGAACGTCTCCAGAATGACATCGGCGGTCGCGGCCAACCGCTTGAACAGCGCCCGCCCGTCGGCGGTTTCCAAATCCAGCGTGATACCGCGCTTGGATGTGTTGTAGTACCAGAACGACAGGCTCCGCTCCGGATGCGGAATGTCGTCCATGAACGGCCCGACATGGCGGTTGCGCGCGCCGCCAGGAGGCTCGATCTTGATGACATCGGCGCCGAGATCACCCAGCAGCTTGCCGCAGAAATGGCCCTTTTCATCCGACAGTTCCAGGACGCGCAGCCCCGCCAATGGCCCTTGAGCGTCGGTCATTGCAGCATCTCCTCCTGGTAGGGAAAGCGCGGTCTTTTCGTGGGCCAGAACGTGCCGTCATCGAAGCCGGCGCGCAGGTCGTCGTGGCTGTAGCCCAGCAGGCCTTCCACGATATCGCGTGTGTGCTGCCCGATCAGCGGGCTGGGCAAATGGTTGAAGGCGGGCGTTTCCGACAGCTTGAAGGGGGCGTTCTGCACCTTGTGCTCGCCCAAGGCCGGATGGGTCATCGGCAGGTACATGCCGCGATGGCGCAGTTGCGGATCGTTCTCCACCCGGTCTTCCGCACTTTGCACTGGCATGGCGCGCACGCCGGCGGCCTGGCAGCGTTCCGTGAGTTCGTACTTCCCCAACGTGGACGTCCAGGCCTCGATATAGGCGTCCAGCGCCTCCTGATGCTCCAGCCGTCCAGCGACGGTGGCGAACCGCGGATCGGCCGGCTTGCCCATCAACCCGACCAGTCGGTGCCATTCGTCATCGGAGTGGCAGACGATCACGCACCAGTCGTTATAGCCGCCGGGATTCGTCCGATAGGCATTGTGCGGGGCCACGGTCGGCCCGCGGTAGTTGTTCACCAGAGGCGTACCCGGCCAATGCGCCCGGTTGCCAGGCGGGAACCCCGGACGGCGCGCGCCCCGGCCGTTCACCGTGAAATCCAGCAGAGACGGCCCGTTCAGCGGCACGGATGAAACCATCTGCGCCTGGTCGATATGCTGGCCCTTGCCGGTCTTGTTGCGGTGATACAGCCCGGTCAGCGCACACATCGCGCCATACATCCCGCCCGTATCATCCATATACGACCAGCCCCACCCGGCCGGAGGCTCTCCCGGCAGCCCCGACAGATGCGTCAGCCCCGATGCCGCCTGCGCCACCGGACCGAACGTCGTGTAGGTATGGTTGCGCCCGGTATGACCGTATCCCGACATCGATACATACACGATATCGGGCTTGATCGCGCACATCTCATCATACCCCAGGCCCCAGTTCCTCAGAACCCGCGAACTGAAGTTCTCGATCACGATGTCGGAGACAGCGATCAGGCGCTTGACGATCTCCAGCCCCTTCGCGCTCCGCACGTTCAGGCTGAGGCTTTTCTTGTTGACGTTCGTGTCGTTGAAATTGCCCGAGGTATTGAGGTTGACCTCCATCCCCTGCGGTGTCGTCGAACTCGGCAGCCGGCCGCGTTCGGATTCAGGCCATTCGATCTTGATGATCTCGGCCCCNNCGCGGACCCAACTGAAATCGACCACCCGGATGTTTTCTAGGGCCCGCGGTCGGGACATGGACGTCGTTCTCCTGCATCGCCGGTGGCCTGGTTCATGGTTCGGCCCGGTTGGGCGTGCATGAACCGACACCGTTGCGCCTCTTGGGGCAGCCCGATCGGCCACCCTCCGGGAATCCTACCCCTCAGGCAGATGCTCGGCAACGACGGGGCGGAACCGTGTCCGTTCCACCCCACAAACAATCCCCGTCTTGTCTTCAGGAAAGCCCGGCGACCGCCGCCAGCTTCTTCAGATCGGCTTCCGGGCGAGCGCCGTAGTGGCTGATGACCTCGGCCGCGGCGATCGAACCGAGGCGCCCGCAGGTGACCAGAGGCTTGCCCGCGGTCCAGCCGGCCAGGAACCCGGCGGCATAGGCATCGCC
>DIUL01000052.1:0-2621 GCA_002422345.1 Acetobacteraceae bacterium UBA6159 | reverse complement strand
CGCCGCCAGGGCCACGTCGCGACGAGCGGCTTCGGCCGCGGCCTCGAACGTGTTTTCCTCATAGAGGCTGGTGATTTCGGTTTCGTTCGCGAACAGGATGTCGACATAGTCGGCCACCAGTTCACGGAACGCCGCGCGATGACGGTCGACGCAGAAGGCATCGGACAGGGACAGGGCGACCTGCCGCCCCGCCGCATGCGCCGCGCGAGCCGCCTTGTAGAACGCCGCCTGGGCCGCCGGCGGGTCGAACAGATAGCCTTNNAGGTGTTCATCGTCCGCTGCCCGTCCGGGGTGACCAGGATCATGCAGCGCGCGGTGGGGGCGCCTCCGGTCAGCGGCGCGGACGGGAAATGCACGCCCGAGGCCTTGATGTCGTGTGCGAACACGGTGCCAAGCTGGTCGCCCGCGACCTTGCCCAGATACGCGACGCGCGCGCCCAGGTTGGCGGCCACGGCGCAGGTGTTGGCCGCGGAGCCGCCGGACGTCTCCTTCGCGGGGGGCATGGCGGCATAGATCGCCTCGGCGGTGCGAGCATCGATCAGCGCCATTGCGCCCTTGTGCATGTCATGGCGTGACAGGAACGAGTCATCGACCGCCCCCACTACGTCCACGATGGCGTTGCCGATACCCAGGATGTCGTACGTCGCGTCGGGCAAGATTATCTTCCTTTTGGCGGGTGCGCGCGCACGGCCGCTTCATTGACCTCAACACCCCAGCCCGGACCGGTGGGCAGGATCAGCTCACCATCCTCGATCACCGGGGCGTTGGTGAACAAGTCGTCGCGCCAGGCCACGCTGTCAACGTCGATTTCCATGACGCGGAAATTCGGCACCACGGCACAGAAATGCGCGCTGACCGCGGAACACAGGTGTCCGTAGTAGTTATGGGGGGCGACGTTGACCTCATAGGCCTCGGCCATGGATGCAATCTTGATGGATTCGAGGAACCCGTTCCAGATCACGTCGATGATCGCCACATCCTGGGCATAGGCATCCAGGAACGGCCGGAACGCCCTTCTCCCCGTGATGCTCTCACACGACGCAATCGGGCAAGGCGCTCGGCTGCGGATCAACGCGAGGGATTGCGGGTCCCAGGTGTCGATTTCCAACCCTGTGAGATCGTATGGTTCGACCGCCTTGGCGACCTGCAGGAAGCCCTCGGTCTTGAATGGCCAGGGACAACCGCGGCCGCCCTGGCCAAGCCGCGCGTCGCCTTCGTCAGTTCGGAACGACATGAGCCTGCACGTATCGGTAGACACCCCATTCGAGATCTTCGATCCCGTCCCTGATGGCCGACACGCTGGTCGCCTCATGCAACCGCCTGTAGTAGAACGCCGTTTCGATCCGCATACTGTTGAAATATTCGGTGCAGGCATCCGCGGATACGATCCGATCATCGAGCAAATACGCGGAGCCATGGGGCGCGCCGCGACACGCGGTTTCCCCCGCCGTCATCAAAAGGGAGTTCAGGCCGGACGCCGTACCGATCAGCACCCGCGAAAGGGCGGACGCCGGAACCAGCGAATAGAACTGCAACTTGGCTTCGAACGAATGATTGCTTCGGTCGATGTCGCGGGACGAGATCCAGGCCTCCCGCACGAAGGACAGAAAGAAGGCGGCCTGCTTCGCCGCGTCGCCAACCTTCAGCGACACATCGAACACCGTTCGGAACTGGCGGTTCAGCACCATGCCGCGCAGATTGCCGGACAGGTTTCGGCCGATGCTCCCCGTGAAACTATTGTAGACACGGTACGCTTTCGGGCCGACATACAGACGCACCCCCTTGGAGGCGTCACGGACCACCTTGCTGGCGTCAGCGGCCGTGTCCAGGACCGCGAGCCATGGCTCACGGACATCGTTACTGCTATCGGAAGCGGGGGACGCCATGGTCATCCTCCTTCAGGGAACGGGACACCGCCGGTCGTCGTTGGCCAGCCGACCATTCGGGCATTTCACGCATTTTTCTTTATCTGACTGGTAACAAGATGGCAAGCTCGCCAATTGGCCCCAGTCTTCGCCTTCATCCGTCGCTCCTCAGGCCACCGGCCGCGCGGATCGCGAAGCCCTGCCCGGTGACCAGCCGGGCCGCCCCGCCAGCCGGTCCGCCGGCATCACCTACCCCAACCGAACCCGATTCGATCCCCCGGACAGCGCCGCTGCCTCTTCCGTCACCATAGTGACAGTTGACGTCCAGGTGGATGCCCATCTCGCGGCCCGCCCCGGCGCGAAAGGCACCCAGCGTGTCGCGTACGGCCTTCAAGGTGGCGCGATCGACGTTGAGCGCGGGAAAAACCCAGGGTGCGGCCGAATCCGGGGCCGAAACCCACCACTTTCTGGCCGTCGAACGGCAGGATGTTGGTCTTGAGACCCTTGAAGCCCCGCGCCTTCACCTCCGCCCCCATGGNNTAGGTCCGGAGCGGCGGGGTGCCCACGGCTTCATGGTTGCGGACGCGGTAGGTGCCGCAATGGGACCAGTAGACGGGGATGCGGTCCCGCACCGGGCCGCCGAACAGTTCATACACGGGGACACCGAGCGCCTTGCCCTTGATGTCGAGGAGGGCGTTCTCGATGGCGGCGATGGCGCGCTGGTTGACGCCGTTCGGGGCCTGGACCTGCTTGACG
>DIUL01000049.1 GCA_002422345.1 Acetobacteraceae bacterium UBA6159 | reverse complement strand
CAAGATCAACATGGACAAGCAGCTCCGCGAGTGCGGCGAAGCCCCGTTCTACACGCTTGGACCACTGACGACCGATATCGCGCCTGGCTACGACCACATCACCTCCGCGATTGGCGCGGCGATGATCGGTTGGTTTGGCACCGCGATGCTCTGCTACGTGACCCCGAAGGAGCATCTGGGCCTGCCGGATCGCGACGACGTGAAGACGGGCGTGATCACGTACCGCATCGCGGCGCATGCGGCCGACCTGGCCAAGGGGCATCCGGCGGCGAAGCTGCGGGATGACGCGGTCAGTCGGGCACGGTTCGAGTTCCGGTGGCAGGATCAGTTCAACCTGTCGCTCGATCCGGACACGGCGCGGAAGTTCCACGATGAGACCCTGCCGAAGGACGCGCATAAGGTCGCGCATTTCTGCTCCATGTGCGGTCCGAAGTTCTGCTCGATGAAGATCACGCAGGATCTGCGGGTCGAGGCGGAGCGGATGGTCGGGCTCGAGGAGAAGAGCAAGGAGTTCGCCGAGAAGGGTGGACAGGTTTATTTGCCGCAGGAAGCGGCGGAGTAGCGAGACGGACCCCTCGAAAGGGGGGCACGACACTTTCTACTCCCCCTCCCCTCGTGGGAGGGGGGCGGGGGGAGGGGGAACGACCGCACGATCCGTGCCGCTAGACCCCCCACCCCAACCCTCCCCCTCAAAGGGGGAGGGGGTTCCTTGCTGCAACACGCGCAGCCCCGCGAAAAACCCCCGCAGCAACCCGGCCGCCTCCCCTTCCCGGACCCCGCCCACAACCTCCGGCCGATGATGGCAGCTCGCCGCATCGAACACCCGCGCGCCGTGTTCCACCCCCCCACCCTTCGGATCATACGCCCCGAACACCACCCGCCTGATCCTGAACAGGCTGATCGCGTGCGCGCACATCGGGCAGGGTTCCAGCGTCACGAACAGATCGCAATCCGGCAGCCTCGGGCTGCCCCGGACCCCGGCGGCCTCCCGCAACGCCAGCATCTCGGCATGGGCGGAGGCATCGTGCCGTTCCTCGACCCGGTTGCCCGCCCGCGCCAGCACCGTCCCATCGGCCGCCACCACGACCGCGCCCACCGGAACCTCCCCGCGATCGGCGGCGGCGCGGGCTTCGTCCAGGGCGATCTCCATCGGCGTCATGACATGCTTCTTGCCCGGCCATGGCCCTGGGGTCTAGCAACGGGGCATGCACAACAGGCCCCTCATCGGCGTAACCCTGGATTCCGAGCAGCCGGGCGGCTACTCGAAATACCCCTGGTACGCGATCCGCCAGAACTACGCCGAGGCCATCATCGCCGCCGGCGGCCTGCCCATCGCCTTGCCGCACGATCCGGGGCTGGCAGCGGAGTATCTCGGCCACATCCAGGCCCTGGTCGTGACCGGCGGCGCCTTCGATGTCGATCCGTCTCTGTACGGAGATGGCGAACGGCATGAGACGGTGACGCTCAAGCAGGGCCGCACCGCCGCCGAACTCGCGCTGATGCGTGGGGCGTTGGAGCGGAACATGCCCGTCCTCGGCATCTGCGGCGGCCAACAACTGCTCGCCGTCGCGCTCGGCGGCACGCTGATCCAGCACATCCCCGACAGCATCCCGAATGCCCTGCCGCATGAACAGCCCAACCCGCGCCACGAACCAGGCCACGCGATCGCCGTGACCCCGGGCACGCTGCTCCACCGGATCGTGGGCGCGACCGAGATGCGCGTGAACTCCGCCCACCATCAGGCCGTCCGCCATCCCGGTCCGCGTGCCATCGTCAACGCCGTTGCCCCCGACCAGGTGATCGAGGGCGTGGAGGACCCGCGCTACCGCTTCTGCCTCGGCGTCCAGTGGCACCCGGAGTTCTCGATCGACCCCGGTGACCGCCGCATTTTCGACGCCCTGGTCGCGGCGGCGGCGATATGAGCGACGTTCAACGCGGCGACCGGATCGCCAAATGGCTCGCCCGCGCCGGTGTCGCCAGCCGGCGCGACGTGGAACGCATGCTGACCGAGGGCCGGGTCAAGCTGAACAACGCCGTCGTCACCCATCCGGCGACCTTCGTGGACTCGAAGGACATCATTCAGGTCGATGGCGCGGTGGTCGGGGAGCCCGAGCGCACCCGCGTCTGGCGCTATCACAAGCCCGACGGCCTGGTGACCACGCATCGCGATCCGGAAGGCCGCCCCACCGTCTTCGACAAGCTGCGCACGCAGTTGCCGCGCGTGATCAGCGTTGGCCGGCTCGATCTGACCAGCGAGGGGCTGCTGCTGCTGACCAATGACGGCGCCCTGGCCCGTCGGCTTGAACTGCCCACGACCGGCTGGATCAGGCGCTATCGCGTGCGGGTCCATGGCATCGTCGACGCCGACGCGTTGAAGCGCCTCGCCCAGGGCGTCACGGTTGAAGGCGCGCGCTATGGGCCGATCGAGGCGGCGCTCGACAACCGCAAGGGCGAGAACGCCTGGCTGACCGTCAGCCTGCGCGAAGGCCGGAACCGGGAAATCCGCAAGGTGATGGGTCATCTGGGCCTGGCCGTGACAAGGCTGATCCGGATCGCCTATGGGCCGTTCCAGCTCGGGACGTTGGAACGCGGCGGGATCGAGGAAATCCCCGCCCGCGTGCTGCGGGAGCAGTTGCCGGCCGATGCCGGCGCGCCGACCGCCCCGCCACGTATCCGCAAGAGCTGAGATGCGGATCGTCGCCGGCCGTTGGCGCGGCCGAGTCCTGACGGCCCCACCGACCGAGGCAACCCGCCCCACCGCCGACCGCGTGCGGCAGGCACTGTTCGACATGCTGCTGCATGCGCCCTGGGCCGGCCGGGACTGCGTCGAGGACGCCGATGTGCTGGACGTCTTCGCCGGCACCGGCGCCCTCGGCCTCGAAGCGCTCTCACGCGGCGCTCGGCATGCCACCTTCATCGAGAACGCGCCCACCGCCCGCAAGGCGTTGCACACGAACATCCAGGCGCTGGGGGTCGAACAGGCCTGCTCGGTGCTGTCGATCGACGTGACCGCCGTGCGGACGGCCCCGAGGGCGCATGGGTTGGTGTTTTTGGACCCGCCCTATGACCAGGGGCTGATCCCCCGCGCGCTCGACCGGCTGCGTGCGATGGGTTGGATCGCGCCGGGGGCGATCATCGTCGCTGAGACCGGGCGTACGGAGGACTCACCACATCCCGATCCGCTTGCAGAACGGGTGCATGGCGCGGCGCGCCTGACGATCTGGCGTGAAGACGCTAGCCCAGCCGCAGGTGAGTCAGGCCCGGACTGACAGCGCCTGACGCGCGCGGTCATACCGACTGAGCATCGCGATGGACCTGCGCGGTCTCCACCACGTCATGCCCGGCCCGAGGACAGGCTCCGGCTCTGCACCCACGAACTTCTCTGGTTCTGTACAGGAAAGTCGTGGATGGCGGACCTTCGTCCGCCACGACGAGGTAGCACCGCCCGGTGGGTCGGGGGGTTACGCCGTCTGGCATCAGGCGAGTATCAAGCGCGCGCGGACAACGCGCGCGCCTCGATGCGCCGGCTCGCGGCCAAGGTGCCGGCGGCGCCATAGCGAGGCGCCTCGACCCCGGGCGATCAGCGCGATCACCCGCCCCTGCACCGTCAAAGCGCGTTTCAGCAGAACCTGGTTCTCCCGCGCGGCCTCCCGCAAACGCGCGACCGTCTCCCGATCCAGCCCGTCCGGCGGACCGGAGCCTACCAGCGCCTCGGTCGCGGCCTGTTTGTCGGCCAGCAGCCCGGTCACCGCTTCCAGGTCGAGCGCGGACAGCGCCGCGTTCTCCCGCGTCAGGATATCGATCAGCGCCGCGGCGGCGCCGTTGGGCGTGGTCATGGTTGCTTCTCCTCCTGCATCCGCAGCATCGCGTCGTGGATCGACCGGGCGAGGCCCAGGCCGCCGTGCTGCCCGATCTTCTTCGACATCTCCTCGATCAGCATGGGCTTCCAGGCGGCCTCTCCGGCGCCGCCGCCGAAGGGACCCTTGCTGAGGTCCACCGTCTCGAACATCGGGGCGAGCAGGGCACTGATCGCCATCGCCTCGAAGGCCCGCGCCGCGGCGAGCATCTTGGCGGGGTCGGCCTTTGCCACGTTCGGCATCACCGGTTCAGCCGGACGCGGCGGCATGGTCAAAGCGGGGATCATCGGACCACCAGATCGGCTTGCAGCGCGCCCGCGGTCTTGATCGTCTGCAGGATGCTGATCAGGTCGCGCGGGCCGACGCCCAGGGCGTTCAGGCTGCTCACGAGTTCCCGCAGCGTCACGCCCGATTGCAGGATGCCCAGCTTGCGGTCCTTCTGGTCGTCGATCTGGATGTCGGTCCGTGGCACGACCACCGTCTGCCCGTCCGAGAATGGACCCGGCTGGCTGACGACCGGTGTCTCGGTCACCCGGATCGTCAGATTGCCCTGGGCGATGGCGACCGTGCTGATGCGGACATTGGCGCCCATCACGATGGTGCCGCTGGCTTCCTCGATCACCACGATCGCGGCGTTGTCGGGCACGACGCGCAGGTTCTCGATCACGCTCAGCACGTCGACCGGATCGCGCGTGCTCAGGTCCAGCGCCACCGTCCGCGGATCGAGCGCCTTGCTGATCGGCCCCAGCGCGCCATTGATCGCCAGGGCGATGCGGCGGGCGGTGGTCAGATCGGGGTTGCGCAGGCCCAGGCGCAGGGCTTGGCCCTTGTCCAGGCGGAACTTGATCTCCCGCTCGACGGTCGCGCCGTTCGATATCCGCCCGGCCGTCGGCACCCCACGGGTGACTGACGACGCCGCCCCCCGTGCCGCGATCGCACCGGTCGACAGCGCGCCCTGGGCGACGGCATAGACCTCTCCATCCGCGCCCAGCAGGGGGGTGACCAGGAGGGTTCCGCCGGTCAGGTTGGTGGCGTCGCCGAGGGCGGAGATCGCGATGTCGATCCGGCTGCCGCTGCGGGCGAAGGCGGGCAATTGCGCGGTCACCATCACGGCGGCGATGTTCTTGGTCGACAGCTTGTTCACCTGGTCGCGCGTGTTCACGCCCAGGCGTTCCAGCATGCCGATCAGCGACTCACGGGTGAACACGGCGCTGTCCAGCTTGTCGCCGGTGCCCTGCAGCCCGACCACCAGGCCATAGCCGATGAGCTGGTTTTCCCGCACGCCCTCGATATCGGCAATGTCCTTGATCCGCACCTGACCCGAGGCGGGGCCAGGCGGGAACAGCAGGAACAGGAGCAGGAAAAGACGGAAACAGCGCTTGATACACACAATGGCACTTCCGACGGTAAGGGCATCTAAACCATTTGCGGCGATACTCCGGATATGAACCGCAAGACGCGTGCCAGGATGGGGCGCGGAATTCCGCCGGTTTTGGCCTCTCGCCCCCCGGCAGGAATTGCCCATGGGCAGGGTTGGCCGGCTGAAATGGTCAGGAGGTGACGGCATGATCACGGGCATCGAAACACGGGCCATCGCGCGCAATCCGGCCGCGCGGGGCCGGACGGGCACCGCCCGGTTCCAGGTCTCGGACGCGGGCGGCGATGCGGCGGCGGAGCGGGCGGGGGCCGCGACGGCGGTGTCACTGGGCGGCCTGCTGACGATGCAGGAGGAACCGCGCGCCGACGACCGGAACCAGCGCGCCCGCGCCGGCGGGGCGGCGATCCTGGCGGAACTGGCGGCCATGCAGCGCGCCTGCCTGGAGGATGGTGATGCCTCCGCCGTCGCCCAGCGCCTCGATGGGCTGGTGGCATCCCTGCCCGATGCCGCTGATCCCGGCCTGGCCGGAGTCGTGCGGCTGATCGCGCTGCGGGCGCGGATCGAGGTGCTGCGCGCGGGACGTTCGCGCGACGCGTCATGACGGCGTGCCATGCCGCCGGATCATGACCGGCGCATGACTTCGGCGCGAAGCAGCCGATGGACCCTTGGCGAGTGACGGGGGCACGGCTATAAGCCCGGCCGTCCAAGGCCGGTACAAGCGATCCCGGCGGCACGGACGGACACAAGACCAGCAGGACCGGCACGCATGATGGTGACTCTGCCACCGGACTATCGGCCCAGCGAGGATGAGGAGTTCATGAACCCCATCCAGTCGGAGTATTTTCGTCAGAAGCTGTTGCGCTGGCGTGCCGACCTGTTGCGGGAAGCCGACGGAACCCTCGCCAGCCTTTCCGAAGGCGGCATCCACGAAGCGGACATCACCGACCGCGCGAGCGTGGAGACCGACCGCGCATTGGAACTCCGCACCCGCGATCGGGCCCGCAAGCTGATTTCCAAGATCGACCAGGCGCTGCAACGGATCGAGAACGGGTCCTACGGCTACTGCGAGGAAACCGGCGAACCGATCGGCCTGCGCCGCCTCGAAGCCCGACCCATCGCCACCATGTCGATCGAGGCGCAGGAGCGGCATGAGCGGATGGAGCGGGTTCACCGCGACGACTGATCGCGGCTGACCCGTCCGGCGTCCTGATCAGAACGGCATCAGGATATCCATGAGCTGCTGGCCCCAGCGCGGGGACTGCACCTCGGTCAACTGACCGCGCCCGCCATAGGCGATCCGGGCCTCGGCCATCCGGTCATGCAGGACCGTGTTGTTGGACGCGATGTCCTGCGGACGGATCACGCCCGTCACCTGCAACTCCCGCAATTCGTGATTGACCCGGAACTCCTGCCGAGCCGCGACGACCAGGTTGCCGTTGGGGAGGACCTGCGTGACGACGCCGGCCAGGCGCAGGGTCACCGCCTCGGTCCGCTGGATCTGGCCGTTGCCCACGTTGTTGTTGGCGCTGCTGACCGACAGCAGCTTCGATGGGTCGACGATGTTCTTCGGCAGCAAGGCTTCCATGCCGAAGAAGTTGGGCATCCCGCCGGTTTCCGCGCTGTTGCGATTGGCCGAGGTCACATTCTTCAGGTTGGCGTTGTCGTTGATGTTGACCAGCACGGTCACGATGTCGCCGACCATGGCGGCGCGCTGGTCCTTGAAGAAGGCGCGCGATCCGCTGCGCCACAGCGAATTGGCCTCGTTCGGCGTTTCCTCCCGCGCCGGCATCGGCATGCTGATCGGGCGCCAGGCGGGGTCGCGGGTGGGATCGGCGGTGGGAGTCATCACCGGCGGGCGTCCGACCTCCGATATCCGGGTCAGCGCCCCGCATCCCGGCAGGAGCAGCGTCAGGGCGAGCACGATCGAGGGTCCGAGGCGGTTCATGGCAAGGTCCTCGCCTGGGCCAGCCGGCCCATCATCAAGGGGATCCCGTCAGGCGCCACCCGCACGACACCTGGCGCGATCACCTGCGCCTCCAGCACCGCGCGGGATGACGGGTTCCTGATCCGGATGCGCTCCCCCATCGCGCCAGCCTCCAGCGCGATCCCCTGGCCCGAGAGCGACAGGCCCTGGGCATCCAGCACGATCCGCACGATCGAGTCCCGGCCGACCACCGCGGGGCGCATCAGATCGGTCGTCAGCATCGGCTGGTTCGGCGTCACCGACCGCTTCAACTGCATGCCCACGGCCTGGGAGGGATCGCGCACAACCTCGCCCTTGGTCTGGGACACGCTGACCCGCGTCATCCGCAAATCCTCGGCCCGCACGACGGCGCCCGAGGCCAGCCGGATCGCGGGCACCGGAATTTCCACCAGCGTATCCACCTGGCCGGCGATCCGCGTGGTGATGGGGTCCATGCCCTCGGCCGTGACCGAGAGCATCGCGGTGAACCGCCCGGTATTTGCGTTGAAATCCATCTGTGCCACCGCTGGCAGAGGGTGCGACCCCACCGGCACGACGGGCGCGGTGAACCCCGCCATCTCGACGACGCAGTCCGGGTCGGCCCCGCCGGCGACCAGGGCGTCCCGCACCGCCTCGATCGCATCCTCCCGCCGCATCGGGCGGCCAGGCCATTCCAGGATCGCGCGTTCGCCGGACGACGCCGGCCGCCAGTCCACCCCGAACTGACGTGCGATCGCGCCCAACTGCGTGGCGCCGACGATGATGCGCCCGCCGGGCCCGGGACCAGGCCCCAGCACGCGGTCGGCGTTCGGACCGGCGTCCTCGAACAGGTCGCGCAGATGCACCATCGGGCCGGACAGCGTCACCAAGGGCCGCAGCGTCGCGGCCTGCGCGGCCTCGGCCGCCAGCAGAGTCAGGCCGCACAGCGCGGCGCGGGAGATCATTCGCTTCATGGCATCACCGCAGGTTCGTCAGCGTGGACAGCATGTTGTCGCCGGTCGTGATCACCCGGCTGTTCATCTCATAGGCGCGCTGGGCGGTGATCAGGTTGGTGATCTCCGCCACGACGTTGACGTTGGACGTCTCCACGAACCCCTGCATGACCGACCCGAAGCCGGCCGAGGCGGGGTTGCCGGTGACCGGCGCGCCGGACGCGGCGGTCTGGAGGAACAGGTTGTCGCCCTGCGCATCCAGCCCGGCCTCGTTCGGGAATACCGCGAGCTGGATTTGCCCCACGGTCTGCGGCGCGGCCTGGCCCGACAAGGTCACCTGCACCTGGCCCGAGGTGTTCACCGTCACCCCGGTCGCCTCGGGCGGGATCTGGATGCCGGGCTGCACGACATAGCCGTCGGCGGTGACGATCGTCCCATCCGGCGCCAGCCCGAACGTCCCATCCCGCGTAAACGCCGTCTCCCCGCTCGGCAGCGTGATCTGGAAATGCCCATTGCCCTGGATCGCCATGTCCAGCGTGTTCGACGTCTGCTGCAGGTTGCCCTGCGAACTGATCCGGTAGATCGCCGCGGTCTTCACCCCCAGCCCCACCTGCGCGCCCGCCGGCACGATGCTGCCCGAGTCGGAACTGTTGGAACCGACGCGGCGCAGGTTCTGGTAGATCAGGTCCTGGAACTCGGCCCGCCGGCGCTTGTAGCCGGTCGTGGTCATGTTCGCGATGTTGTTGGAAATGACTTCGACGTTGGTCTGCTGGGCCAGCATTCCCGTGCCAGCGATGTCCAATGAACGCATCGGAGTGGGTCCTTTCGGTCAGGCTATGGCTGGGGGATTACCGGGACGAGGGAAGGATGCGGTCGATCGCGTCGCGACCCCGCTCCGACGCCGCCTGGACGAATTGGGCCACGAACTCGAAATGCCGGTGGTCGTTGATCATCCGGGTCAGCTCCAGGACCGGCTGGACGTTGGAGTTCTCCATCGCCCCCTGCACCAGGCCAGGCGCCTCGACGGCGACGGTTGCCGACTTGGCATCCAGCAGCGTGCCGCCCTCGGCGTTCAAGCGCATCGGGTCCTCGGGCCGGACGACGCCGATGCGCCCAAGCTGCCCGTTCTCACTGGAAACCGTGCCATCACCCGCGATGGTGACGCGGGTGTCCTGCGGGGAAAGCTGGATCGGCTGCCCGTTGGTGCCCAGCAGGGGGTTGCCGGCGCCGTCGGCGAGCTTGCCGTCCGGCATGGGCGTGAACCGGCCATCCCGGGTCAGACGCGGGCCGCGCGGGGTGTCGACCGTGAAGAAGCCGTCCCCCGTCAGCGCCAGGTCGAAGGGGTTGCCGGTGTGGGTCAGCGATCCTGGGCGGGAGTCCCGCCAGGTCGCGCGATCCTGGGTGAAGGCGATGGTCTGCCCACCGGGCGGTGCGGTGGTGTTAGTCTGCCGGCTCAGCCAGTCGCTGAACTGGACACGAGTGGCGCGATAGCCTGGCGTGTTCGCATTGGCGATGTTGCCGGCCGAGACGTCCATCGCCCGCTGCTGGGCAGTCAGCCGGGAGGTCACGACGGCGGTGCTGATATCCATGATCGGGCGTCCGGTTCGATTGACTGCCTGGGACACCGCAAGACGCGGGCCAGGACCGCCGGTGTCCGCGCGGTTTTCCCTATCCTGCTGATTGCACAAACGAACTGACGCGGCGGGGCTGGGGACCTGGGCAGGGTGGCACGAAAGCCACGCCCCGCGCCCGATCGGCAAAATCTGCCGCCCGGCGCAAAACGACCCGGCAGCGTGCACCCTTTGTTAACACTCTCCTGGCAGCCTGCGTTCCCATGAGCGCATCGCCACCACCCGAAACGCCTCCCGCCGAGGGGGAAGACGCCGAGAAAAAATCCGGCGGCAAGAAGAAGCTGATCCTGATCGCGGTCCCCGTGCTGCTGATCGCGGTCGGGGCCGGCCTGTGGTTCACCGGCATCCTCCCGAACATGCTGGGCATGGGCAAAAAGGATGGTAACTCCCAAGCACCTCAGCC
>DIUL01000062.1 GCA_002422345.1 Acetobacteraceae bacterium UBA6159 | reverse complement strand
CAAGGTGAACGCCGGCAAGCCCGAGGCCCGCACCCAAATAGAGCAGACCAGCCAGCAATTGCGGGTCGACCGAGCCGAGTAGAATTTTTGAGACGGGGGTCGTCACGCCAAACAGAACCGCCGATACAATCGCCAGGGGAACGCCGGGCCAGCTTGGTGAATTGATTGGCTCTGACATACCGTACGTTAGCATTTAGCGCTTCAAGCAACACGCTTTCTAGAAGCGTTATTTCTCGCCATGCGCATCCGCCCGTGAGTTCGGACGACAGCCCAGCCCGGCAGACCGCAGGCGAAGACCAGCCCGCCCATGGCACAGAGGCCTATGGAAGAATTCACCCAGGGTTGCAGTCCGAAATGCTCGATCACGGCGGCACCGCCGCCAATGCTGGCAACAACGGTGCTGATCAGACCGACCGCCCATTCGCGCGGGGACCGGGGCGGCGTCATCAACATGACAACCACCGCTGCGAGACCGGCACCGCCGGCCGCACCGCTGCCGGCTGGATCGGTCATTGTTACCTCCAAGATGTACGTCGATGGTTTTGATATGGCTGCACACCGAGATCGGCTGGCGACGGGTTCGCGCACGGCTACCCGAGAACTGTCACCCAGAACCGTGGGGCCAGGTCCGATGGCGGCGGCGCCTCCGCTTCAGACACCAAGGCCTTCCGCACCACGGCGGCCACAGGCAATGTGACCGCGTCGGCCAGCCATGCCTCGCAGGTCAGGCGCCCAACGCGCACCAAGACGTCCGATCGGGGTACCGCGCCGCTACCAGAGAGAGGAGGCCGACGCACTCAGTGTGGCCACCGATGATCGCTTGGGTGGTCCAAGCACATGATGATCCGATCTCCGACCACTTTGTAATGAAACGCCCCCAATCTCGCTTGGCTCCGGCGCACCCCAGCGCGAATGGTCCATCACGCGGAGAGAACAAACCCCCCGCGGATGGAGGACCAGATGACCACCACCCCGAAGAGCAACGAAGCCGCCCTGGCCGCCTTCATGGCGGGCAAGGCCGAGATCGACACCCTGCTGGCCCGGATCGCCGCCGCCAGCGACGACCATTTCAGCGCCAACCCCGAGCGCGTGACCTGGGGCGATGCCGGGAGCCTCGGCTTCGTCACCGAGCGCCTGAAGGAGATCACCGAGTTCCTCGGGGTCTGAACCACAGTCCCCCTCGACGGCCCCGACCGGGTGCGGTCCGGCGGGGCTCCGGGTCGTAGGAGGGCGGTGGTCGCCCTCCATCCCCAGGAGACCCGATCATGACCCAGACAACCATCAAGCTTTCCGACACCGCCCGCGCTGTGCTGGAGCACGCCACCACCCGCGAGGACCATCTGGTCCGTCCTCCAAGCCTTCCGGCCGCCGCCCGTGATCAGGTGGTCCGGTCCCTGCTGAACAGGGGGCTGGTCGAGGAAGTGCCGGCGCCGATCACCGACGGCGCCTACGCGTGGCGGACGGGCGAGGACGGCACGGTCCTGATGCTTCGCGCCACGCCGGCCGGCCTCACCGCGATCGGGCTGACGGAAGCCCCGACCGACGCGCTCACGCCCCTCGACACGGCGGAGGATGACGCGGTGGCACGCGAAGCCGCGGCGGTGGCCGACGCCCTCGACGACGCGCCCACGACGCCCGCACGCGCCACCCTGCGGCAGGCGGCGGAGGCGGTGCTTGCCGCCTGGACCGACGAGACCAACCGCGAGACCGACATCATCGCGGCACTGGAGGGGCCGATGGCCGCCTTGCGCATTGCCCTGGCCGGCAAGCCCAATCGCCCCACTGGCACGCCGCGCGGTCCGCGCGAGGGCACCAAGCAGCAGGCGGTGCTCGCCCTGCTGCGCCGGGACGAGGGCGCGACCATCGCCCAGATCATGGAGGCTACTTCCTGGCAGAGCCACACGGTGCGCGGCTTCCTCGCCGGGTTGAAGAAGAAGGGCATCCAGGTCGATGTGCTCGACCGCGTCCGCCAGGTCGGCCCGAACAAGGAGGGTGCCAGGGGGTCCTACAGTATCTACCGTATCGCCGGCTGACGCCTGGGACCAAGCCGATCACACCGCCACCTGCCGCGCGCGGGTGGCGGTGTAGATGTGTGGGAAAACTTCCCACGATCCTCTGGCCATTGCACCCTTTCGGTGCTCAGGCGAGAAGCGCCACGCATGTATTCGATGGGTACATTTGGGTCGGCCGTATACGAACTGGTGAAACGGTCGCAGTTGCTGACGACAGGCTGAGTCTGTCCACGGCAAGACGTCCGCCGCGAGAAGGACTTCGAAGTCACAGACGCAAGAAAGTGCTGCCAAGCAGCCGAAAATCTTCGACGGGGTGCTGATGATCGGCAGCGAGTTGCGGATTTTCGCAGTGGCCTGGTAAAATGGCGAGGGACAATTCGTCCGCACCTGTCAGACTGGACATGACGGTGAGCGGCCACGCATACTGCCCAAATCAGCCTCCAATATTGAGCGCCGCATAATGGAAATCGACCGACCAACAGCTATCCACGAGGCGGGGCACGCTGTCATCGGCCGGGTGCTCGGCCTGCTGTGTGGCCACGCAACTATCACACCGGACGATGACAGTGGAGGCCACTCGATAATTGCCGATGCGCAGGAGGTCGTGCAGCTTTGGGAAACTACCGGCAGATTTCGTGAGCATGTATCCGCCTGGCGGGGACGAATTATGGCCATGCAGGCTGGCGTGGAGGTCGAAATAGAAATTCTCGGTACTTGCTGCGGTGGTGACGGCATGGATCGCTCCCAGATCGCTCTCATGGCTGAACTATTTGAGGAGCTTAGCCCATCTTATTCACCGCATGC
>DIUL01000202.1:36126-43295 GCA_002422345.1 Acetobacteraceae bacterium UBA6159 | reverse complement strand
GGGACGAAGTGAACCGGAGGCAGCCGCCAGCGATGCACGACGGTGTGTGGTCCCCACAGTGGAGATACGACGATGAAGACGCTCATAATCCTGAACGATCCGCCCTACGGCACGGAGCGAAGCTATAATGCGCTCCGTCTGGAGCAAATATTATCACGAAAACCACAATTTAGCGCGCTCCGAGATTCCAACCTCTTTTAAGCTGCCAGCGTCGGCGACCGCGATCAGGACCTCAAGCTCGTGGAGGCGGTCCATTTTCAATTCCCCTGTACGGAATAATGAATTGCGAATATCGGACATTCTTCCGTCAAGGGTAACCCATCATTGTCTTGGGAGCGGCGCAGAGGCGTGCCGCGTGAACCACAAGACAAGGACCGTAACCATGGCTCGTGTTGCCATCATCGACCCCCTCACCGCCACAGGCGATGCCAGGCAGTTGCTGGACGCCGTCCAGTCCGGCCTCGGCATGGTGCCAAACTTTATCCGTGTGCTGGCCAACTCGCCAGCGGCCCTGAGTGCCTTTCTCGGCATTCACGGGATCGCTGGCGCTGGCCTTCTGGACCCGAAGACGCGCGAGCGTATCGCGTTGACGGTGGCCGAACAGAACGCCTGCCAGTACTGCGTCTCGGCGCACACCGCCATCGGTCGCGCGGTCGGCCTCGACAATCAGGAGATGCTGGCAAATCGGATGGGCCGTTCGTCGGATGCCAAGGCGGACGCCGCGTTGACGTTCGCCCGCGCGCTCGTCGCGCATACCGGCGAGGTGAGCAGAGCTGAGTTCGACGCGGTGCGCGGCGCCGGCCACTCAGATGGTGAGATCATCGAGATCATCACGCATGTCGCGATGAACATCTTCACCAACCTGCTGGGCAAGGCCACCCAGGTCGAGATCGATTTCCCGCGGATCGAGCTGCAAAAGGCGGCCTGAACCGCGGTCGCCTGCGTTATGTGCCTTCTCGGTACCCGTCGGATCGCCGCGGACGGGGAAGGCACTGCGTCCATTCCATCACCAGAGCTTATCCAGCCCTGGAATTCAGCGATTGGGTCGCCGGCCCATCGGAGGATGTCGTGCCACATCACTTTGCGGAAATCGCGTTCACACCAACAGTGAAGAAGCTACAGGAGCAGTTGGGAAGCCGGCCGTCCTATGCCCGCATGGAAGACGTCCCGGGCGCCATCAACCATCGCCTGAGCGGGGCCGAGGCCGGCTTCATTGCCGCCCGTGACTCGTTCTACATGGCGACGGTCAGCGAAACCGGCTGGCCTTACATCCAGCATCGCGGCGGGCCGGCTGGCTTCGTACGCGTGCTGGATGAGGAAACAATCGCCTTCGCGGATTTTCGCGGCAACCGGCAATATGTGAGCGTCGGGAACCTGACGACCGACGACCGGGTGTCGCTGTTCTTCATGGACTACGCGAAGAAGCGGCGACTGAAGCTCTTCGGCCGAGCGAAGATAGTGGGTCTGGATGCGGAAGAATTGATGTCCCGGCTGGAGATGCCGGATTACCGGGCCCGCGTCGAACGCGGTGTTGTGATCAGGGTCGAAGGGTTCGACTGGAACTGCCCTCAGCACATCACCGAGCGCTTCACGGCCGACGAAATGCACGCGATGACGATGCCGCTTATCGCGCGGATCGCGGAGTTGGAGGCCGAACTCGGCGAGAGCCGGGCATTGCGGTCGGCCGTGCGAACCGGCGGATCGTAATCCAGGCTAAATGACATATATGGGGTCGTATGAACGGCGCTGACTTTTGGCGCGGAGGGCGTTCCCAAGGAGGGACCGTCGGCACAAGTTCCGAAGGTATTGCATGGCCGAGGACATGACGATGACAGTGCCGACCCTCACTCTTCTGCAATCGCCGCCGCCACAGTTGTTTTTCACTGGCAAGGGCGGTGTCGGGAAGACGTCGCTGGCCTGTGCGGTCGCCATCGCCCTGGCCGATGCGGGAAAGCGGGTGCTGATCGTCAGCACCGACCCCGCCTCCAACCTTGATGAGATGTTCAACCAGCCACTGGGCGATGTGCCCCGGCCCATTCCGGGTGTCACCGGGCTGTCGGCCATGAATATCGACCCCGAAGCCGCCGCCGAGGACTATCGCGCCCGCGTGCTTGCCCAGCTTGCGCCCTCCGCGACGGAGGCGGAACGCGCAACCGTGCGGGAGCAGCTTTCCGGCGCCTGCACCACCGAGATCGCGGCCTTCGACCAGTTCGCCGGCCTGGTAGCGGGCGGGGCCGAGGGGTTCGACCATGTCATCTTCGACACTGCCCCGACGGGACATACGCTGAGGCTGCTCAGCCTGCCGAAGGCGTGGAGCGGCTTTCTGGCCGAGAATGACCGGGGTGCGTCCTGTCTCGGCCCCCATTCGGGCCTGACGATGCAGGAGGATCGCTTCAACGCGGCGCTGAAAGCGCTGGGCGATCCGGCGGTGACCGCGATCGTCCTGGTGGCGCGTCCGGAACGATCCGCCCTGCTCGAAGCCGCGCGGACGGCCGGGGAACTATCCAAACTCGGCATGCACAACCAGCGGCTGGTGGTGAACGGTGTCTTCCATGCCAGCGTTCCCGACGATGCGCTGGCGGCCTCGTTCGAGGCTTTGGGCCGGGCGGCCCTAGCGGCGATGCCGGCGGAACTCCGCGCCATGCCACGCGATGAGGTGCCGCTGCGGGGCTTCGACATGGTCGGGCTGCCGGCGTTGCGCGCGCTGCTGCGTGCCGATCCCGCTCCGGCATCACCGCAGATCGTCAACCCGGCGTCGATCCGGAACATTCCGGGCCTCGATCGGCTGGTCGATGAGCTGAGCAGGAAGGGCAGCGGCCTGGTGATGGTGATGGGCAAGGGCGGGGTCGGAAAGACCACCGTTGCCGCCGCCTGCGCGATCGGCCTCGTGGAGCGTGGCCTGCAGGTTCACCTGAGTACGACCGACCCGGCCGCCCATCTGGCGATGACGCTGGCGGGGGATGCCCTGCCGGGCCTGCGCGTCGACCGGATCGATCCGAAGGTGGAAACCGAGCGCTACATCGAACGTATCATGGCCATGCGCGGCCGGGATCTGGATGAACAGGGCCTTGCGCTGCTGCGGGAGGATTTACAGTCCCCCTGCACCGAGGAGGTGGCGGTTTTCCACGCCTTTTCCCGCATCGTCGCGGAGGCGCGCGGGGCGTTCGTCGTGCTGGATACCGCGCCGACCGGGCATACGTTGCTGTTGATGGATGCGACCGGCGCCTATCATCGCCAGATGCTGCACGATCTGGAGCCGCATCGTCCCGGTGCCGGCCGGATCGTGACTCCGCTGATGCGACTGCGGGACCCTGACTATACCCATGTCGTTCTGGTTACCTTGCCCGAGACGACGCCGGTGTCCGAGGCGGCGGCATTGCAGGAGGACCTGCGCCGAGCGGAAATCGAGCCATGGGCGTGGGTGATCAATCGGAGCCTGGCCGCCGCCGGCACGCGCGATCCTCTGCTGCGCCAGCGCCTGGAGGGTGAGCGGCGGCAGATCGAGCGGGTGTGCGGTTCATTGTCGAAGCGGGTGTTCATCCTGCCATGGCAGACAACGCCGCCGGCGGGGCTGGAGGCGTTGAGGACATTGACCCTGTGATCGGCGATGGCGCGGAAGGAGGCCGGTTCAGTTGCGAGGACCGCGCCCCATGCCTGAGCCCCTCATTCCCGGAAGGATACCCGCGGCTTGGCTTTTCTGCGCGGGCGTCAGTGCCCCGGCCAAAGTGTCAGCCGCGTCGTGAACTGCCGTCATGGCCTGCTGGCGGGTCGCGAACATGTTGTTCATCATGTCCCGGCGTTCCTGCCATGTGGCGGTGCCCATCGCCTCGAACATTGTCTTGTGCGCGGCTTGCATCTGGGTCGCGTGATCTTTGACCGCCGCGGCATAGGTTGCCCAAGCATCCTCTTGCGCGGTCGTGATCTTCAACTGGGCCTTCAGCGCGTCCAAATAGCCAGCCGGATCATTCATCATCATGCCGTGGCGGCCCATGCCTCCGCCCGCACCGCCCCCGGGGCCACGCTGTCCCATGGGTTGTGCCTGCGCCGGCAACGCCAGAGCGGCGAGCACGGCGGTCACGCATCCGGCGACCAGTAGTCTTGAGACAAGCATGGCGTCCTCCTGCGTTACATTGCAGTTGAAATTATATGCCCTCGCGGCGCATCCGCGTTGATCTGCATCAACGGACGCGGTGACCCGCGTCCGAGGCGTCCGTCAACCAATCAGTCCGATGCTCCGGGTCAGCATGTAGATCGCCACGACGAAGATCAGCCCGGCGAAGATCCGCATCAGCAAGCCCCGGCGCTTTGCCAGCCGTCCGGCGACGCGGCTGCCGACCCAACTGCCCAGGGATCTGTCGTGGGCATCTTCCCCAATGACGAGGCGACCGTCCGGCTCGTGGGGTCCATCCTGCTGGAACATAATGACGAATGGGCGGTTCAGCGCGGCCGATACATGACCCTGGAAACCATGGCCGGCATCAGCGATGATCTCGCCATCGGGTTGCCCGCAATGGTGATCTGATCAGCCTGACCCACAAGGGGAGCGGACAACGGGCAGGCAGTCCTTACACCACGCTTGGGGACACGATCCTCTGCCGTGCTACCACGAGCACCCGACCACTGATCTGAGGACACGCCATGACCAAATATCTGCACACGATGATCCGCGTCAGTTCGTTGGAGGATACCATTGCCTTCTTCGAGGTACTCGGGCTGCGCGAAATCCGGCGTCGCCCGGACGAGAAGGGCCGCTACACCAATGTGTTCCTTGCCGCCCCTGGCGACGAGGCAGCCGCGGTGGAACTCACCTACAACTGGGATGAGAAAGGTTATACTGGCGGTCGCAATTTTGGACATTTGGCCTATGCCGTCGACAATATCTACGATACCTGCAACGCGCTCATCGCCCACGGCGTGACAATCAACCGCCCGCCGCGCGACGGCCGTATGGCGTTCGTACGCACCCCGGATGGGATTTCTATCGAACTGCTGCAGGCAGGCAATGCGCTGTCCCCCTCCGAACCCTGGACCAGTATGGCCAACACCGGCTCCTGGTAGGGGCGAAGCGGCCCAAGGGACTGGTCGGCTCCGAGCGCAATAATTGCCGCTCGCCGCCGATCAAGCTGCCGCAACCTCCGCCCCCGCCATCCCCAAACCAACTATGCATGGCAAAATACTCGTATTGAGTGCCACTAAGAACTGACCTGGGAGGACGGATTTTTCCGTTGAGGATTGACCCATGTTTGAACGCTCCGCTGTCTGTGCCGGGCGAGGGAGAGGTGGTTGGTGTCGTTCGAAAGCGCCTTCATCCCAACGTCGAGAACGTACTTCAACGCGTCCACGGTATTCCTGACAATTGCATAGAAGTGGACCGTCAAGCGCGTGACATGGTCGACGGGCATCGAAGCCCGCTCCAGGACGCTGGCTCCTGGAGTGGCGAATAGATGGGCCACACGCACGACCGCGTGTTTAGAATACTCCACGCTCCGTCCGGAATTGCGCGTGAAGGAAAGGTTTGGGAACGCTCATGACTAAGGCCAGCGCCTTGGATTCTCATGATGACTGGCATGGCAGGGAAATCAACGATGTTCTGGCCAGCCTGAACACGTCCGTGCACGGACTTGCCTCGGAGGAAGCGGCCACGAGACTGAAGCGGGATGGCCCCAACCGGTTGCCGGAAGGCGTCAGACGAACCGCCATCACGCGGTTTCTGATGCAGTTTCATAACCTCCTGATCTATGTCCTGCTCGCGTCGGCGGTCGTGTCGAGCCTGCTGGGCCACGGGGTGGACGGCGCCGTCATCCTCGGCGTGGTTCTGGCCAACGCCATCATTGGCTACATCCAGGAAGGCCGAGCCGAGGAGGCGTTGGAGGCGATCCGGAGCATGATCGATCCGCGATCGTCCGTCCTGCGCGACGGGAGACGAATGACAGTCCCGGCGCATGACATCGTCCGCGGCGACGTCGTGCTGATCGAAGCGGGAGACCGCGTTCCGGCAGACCTTCGCCTCATCCGCGGCAAGAACCTTAAAATCGATGAGGCCATCCTCACCGGTGAGTCGATGCCGGCGGACAAGCGCACCGAGGGCGTGGCACGGGATGCGTCTCTTGGCGACCGCGCGTCGATGGCGTTCTCGGGCACGTTCGTCGCCGCCGGCCAGGGCGCGGGTGTCGCGGTCGGTACCGGCACCGATACCGAACTCGGCCGCATCAGCACGATGCTTCACGGTGTGCAGACCTTGAAGACACCGCTCATCGCGCAGATGGATCATTTCGCAAGGCAGCTGACCTTTGTCATTCTGGGCGCGTGCGTGGCGGCGTTCTCCTTCGCCGTGTGGGTGCGGGCGTACCCGCTGTCTGATGCCTTCATGACGATGATCGGCCTCGCGGTCTCCGCCATACCGGAAGGTCTGCCCGCCATCCTGACCATCACGCTCGCGATCGGCGTGAAGCGCATGGCGGCACGGAACGCCATCATTCGCCGCCTGCCCGCGGTCGAGACATTGGGCTCGGTGTCCGTGATCTGTTCGGACAAGACCGGAACACTCACACGAAATGAAATGACCGCGCGGGTCCTCGTCACGCCCACCGGCCTCCATGAGGTCACGGGTGTCGGCTATGATCCGGATGGCGCCGTGCGGCGGCAGGGCGAGATCGTCGACCCGACGCAGGACCCCGTGCTTGGCTTGCTCCTTCGCGCCGCGGTGCTCTGCAACGATGCCGAATTGCGTCTCGCGGCCAGCGGCTGGATCGTCGACGGCGACCCGATGGNNGCCGCAAGGCCGGGATCGACACGGACCTGTTACGCAAGCAACTGCCACGCACGGATGAAATTCCGTTCGATGCACTGCATCGCTTCATGACCACCCTGCATCATAGCCACGAGGACGGTGCCTTCGTCGTGATCAAAGGCGCGCCTGAACGCATCCTGGAGATGTGCACCACCGAACGACACACCGACGGCGACTTCCCAATCGACCAGGATGCCTGGCTGGACATCGCCGACAACCTNNCTTGCGTTCGCAACCAGGCAGGCCCGCCAGGGACAGCAGGACCTGCTGTTCTCGGATGTCGAGACCGGCGCCACCTTGCTGGGATGCATCGGCTTCATCGACCCGCCCCGCGCCGAAGCCGTAGCGGCGGTCGCCGAATGCCAGGCCGCCGGCATCC
>DIUL01000202.1:0-36013 GCA_002422345.1 Acetobacteraceae bacterium UBA6159 | reverse complement strand
TGACGGGGGATGGCGTCAACGACGCACCCGCACTGAAGCGGGCTGATGTCGGCATCGCCATGGGCCAGAAGGGTACCGAGGTGGCGAAGGAAGCCGCGCAGATGGTGCTGGCCGACGACAACTTCGCCTCCATCGTGGCCGCGGTGCGCGAGGGACGGACCGTCTACGACAACATCCGCAAGGTGATCGGATGGACCTTGCCGACAAACGGCGGCGAGGCGGCAACGATCCTGTGCGCGATCGCCTTCGGCCTGGCCCTGCCGGTCACACCCGTCCAACTCCTCTGGATCAACATGGTCACCGCCGTCGCACTCGGCCTGACCCTGGCCTTTGAACCAACCGAGCCCGGCGCCATGCGCCGTCCGCCACGTCATCGGAAGGAACCGATTCTGAACGCTGCGTTGATCTGGCAGGTTTCATTCGTATCGCTCCTGTTCGTCATCGGCTCCTTCGGCATCTACTTCTGGGCCGTGGAGCGCGGCCGGCAGATCGAGGAAGCCCGGACGCTCGTCGTCAATACGCTGGTCGTGATGGAGATTTTCTACCTCTTCAGTGTCCGCTACACGCACGAGTCGTCCATTACATGGCAGGGGGTGTTCGGCACGCCGGCCGTCCTGCTGGGCGTCGGCACGCTGGTGATCGCGCAGATCGGCTTTACGTATCTGCCGTTCATGCAGGCGTTGTTCGGCACGCGTCCGATTGGCCTTCCGGAGGCAATGGTCATTGTCGGTGTCGGGGTAGCGCTCCTGCTGGTCGTTGAAGCCGAGAAGTACCTTCGCTCCCTATTCAATCGCCTGAGGTAGGCCGGACACACATGAATGTACCTTATTCCGTTGGTCGCATCGGAAAGGACCGGGACCCGGCGGTCCACGCCAAGATGGCCTGAACCAAGCCTCACATCTCAGCCGCGCTCGCCATCTCGCGGTGGCTCCAGCGCTCGGCATGGACCCAGCAGGGTCATCAGAACGATGCCCCGCCGGACATCGGACTGACCGCCCAGAGGCCCGCGTCGACGCCGAACAGCAGCATTCCCGACACGCGCCGCCGCGGGCGTGCGCGGGCTTGCGGGTCGCGCCACCATCGGCCGCGCAACCGTCGGCAGGGGAGATACCCCGACCGGCACCGCGCCGATCGCCTCCGGGGCCACCACCGACTTGGCGCGCCGTTCACGCCGCCAACGTTCCGCCCTGCGACGAAGCCAGGGCAGGACGAAGCCGAAGAAGCCGGCGAGGATGATCGCGATCGTAACGAGGACATTGTCAAACATCGGTGCGCTTCCGTCTCAGCGTGACCCGGGCCGGGGCGGGTTGTGCGGTGCTTCGTGCGGCGCTTCCTCGCCGGTTCCCGCGATCGAATCGCGCATCGCCGTGTCGGCCTGCACGTTTCGCATCCGGTAGTAGTCCATGACGCCCAGGTTACCCTGCCGGAACGCCTCGGCCATGGCGCGCGGGACTTCCGCTTCGGCTTCCACCACGCGGGCGCGCATCTCCTGTTCAAGCGCAACCGCCATCGCGCGGCGCTCCTCTGCCTTGGCCTGGGCGATCTGCTTGTCGGCGTTCGCCTGGTCGATCTGCAACTTGGCGCCGATATTCTCACCCACGTCCACATCGGCGATATCGATGGAAAGGATTTCATACGCGGTGCCGGCATCCAGCCCCTTGCTCAGCACGTGCTTGGAGATGTGATCAGGATTCTCCAGCACATGCTTGTGGGACTCGGCGGAGCCGATGGTGCTGACCATGCCTTCGCCGACGCGGGCGATGATCGTCTCCTCCCCCGCGCCGCCGACCAGCCGGTCGATATTCGTCCGCACGGTCACGCGCGAGACGGCCATCAACTGGATCCCGTCCTTGGCCACGGCCGCGATCCTCGGGGTTTCGATCACCTTCGGGATGACCGACATCTTCACGGCCTCCAGCACGTCGCGTCCCGCGAGGTCGATCGCCGCTGCCCGCTTGAATCCCAGCGGAATGGATGCCTTGTCGGCTGAAATCAGCGCGTTCACCACGCGGACGACATTGCCGCCCGCCAGATAATGCGCTTCCAGGTCATTCAGAGAGAGATCGAGACCCGCTTTCACCGCGCTGATCCGCGCGGTGACGATGGTCGCGGGCGGCACGCGCCGCAGGCGCATGGCGATCAGCGTGAGCAGCCCGACATAGGCTCCGGACGCCCAGGCCGCGATCCACAGCGGAATGGGCGCCATGTAGAGAAAGAACGCCAGCACGGCGAGCGTCACAAGCAGCAGACTGCCGCCCCCAAGCACGTCGATCCCCAGTCCGGTCATGACCTACTCCTTGGGTGGTGTGGGATGGTGACGGCGCACCACGATCCGGTTGCCGTCGACGCGGGTCACCAGGATCGGCTCTCCCGCTTCGATGAATTCGCCGTCCGACACGACGTCGACCCGATTGCCATCAAGGTCCGCGACTCCGGCCGGCCGCAGGATCGTCGCCGCGGTGCCGAGCTTACCCAACCAGCCGAGATCCGCCTCGGGCGCGGAGGCGTATCCCTCCTCGGCCGGCAACTCGCCTTCCAGAATGAGTTGCCGCCCGAACGGCAGACGCGGCAGGACGCGCAGCAGCGCGAGTGTCAATCCGATCGCGATCAGCAGCACGACGATGACCTGCCCCGCCGCGCGCAGCATCGCTTCGGACGTGGCGCCGGCCCCGACCAGGCTGAGAGCGAAACCGCCCAGCATCGCGACAATGCCCAGCACGCCGACCAGGCCGAAGCCGGGGATGATGAAGACCTCCAACGCCAGCAGCACGATACCGCCGACGACCAGCAGCAGTTCCTCCCACCCGGCGAGTTGGACCAGCCAGTGCCCCCAGAAGAACAGACCGATGCTGCCGATCCCGATGGCGCCGGGCAGGCCGAAGCCAGGCGTTCGGATTTCGGTGATAACGCCGATGATGCCGATCATGATGAGCAGGGAGCTGACCGTGGGATGGGTCAGGAAGCGCACGAGTTCCTCGGCCCAGGTGGGTTCCGTGCGCCGGATGTCCGCACCGGTGACGCCCAGCGTGGCCAGCACGGCCTCCAGCGTGTCGGCCCGGAAATCGGCCAGCTTGTGCGTCAGGGCCTCCTCGGTCGTCATCGTCAGCAGCTTGCCTTTGTCGATCACGCCGGCGATCTCGACATCGGCGTCCACCATCGCCTCGGCCAGCATCGGCGGCCGCTTGCGGGCCTCGGCGGTCGCCCGGAACTCCTTGCGGAGGTAGGAGACGGTCTTTTCCGCCACCGGCTGGGTCGCGGCGCCGGGCATGCCAGCCTGGACAGGGGTCGCCGCCCCGATGGTGCCGCCCGTGGCCATCGCGATCTTCCCCGTCGCCAGTGCGATTAGCGCGCCCGCGGAAATGGCGCGCCGGTTGATGAAGGCAATGGTGGGCGTACGGGCGTCCAGCAGCGTGTCTCGGATCTGGACCGCGGCGTCGACCCGCCCGCCCAGAGTGTTGATGTCGAGGATGACCGCGGCGGCGTTGGCCCGGTGGGCGTCGTCGAGCACCCGGCTCAGGAAGGGTGCGAGGCCCAGATCGATCACGCCGGTGATTGGCACAACATAGACGACCGGTCGGGTCGGCTCCGCCCGCGCGGACAGGCCCGCCACGCAGAGCATGACAAGCCCCACCAGAAGCGCCAAAGGGTGCCATGCGGACCAGGGATACCAACGCGCCACCTTGGCGGCCGGGTGCCGGCGTGTCGCGGTCGGGCCCATGGGCATGTCCCGTTCCTTGTGGATCGGATCCTCCATGGCCTTGTATACGCCAAGTCAGGCTGGCAATGCCGTTAAAACTCTCTGCCGGCGGTCGGGGTCATGTCCCCGGCCCCGAGGGTCAGGGTCCGGCGCAGCCATCGCATCGTCGCGGTCGCCGTCCTCATCGCGGTGGCCGTCAACACCGATGGCCGACGCGAGATGCTGGGCATGGATATCGGTCCCTCCGAAGCAGAGACGTTCTGGGCCGAGTTCCTGCGTAAGCTGCGCCAGCGTGAGCTGCGTGGCACCAAACTCATCATCTCCGACGCCCATGAGGGGATCAAGGCCGCCGTCACCAAACTGATGAACATGACCCCCGCCTTCGCGGGGACAGGCATGGCTGCGCTGCCGCGTGCACACCATGCGCAACGCCCTGGCCCATGGCCGATTCAGCGCGGCCGATACATGACCCTGAAAACCATTGCAGGCATCAGCGATGATCTCGCCATCGAGTTGCCCGCAATGGTGATCTGAACAGCCCGACCCACAAGGGGGACAGACGACCGACGGGTAGTTGTTCCAACACCCATGGGAACCCGATCAGCGCACGCTATTTTCCCGTCCAACATCGTGTCCAACGTAGCGCGATTGGGAGGCTCAGAAAGGTGTTGATTTCAATAGGAACACCAGCTAAGTCTCTGAAGATAAGAGCGCTTCGCCCGCTCCAGTCGCCATACTCCCAATCCTATTTTGTTGGCGACCGCGAGGCTGAAACAGCGCCTTGCATCCCGGCCGAACCGACATCCGTGTCCGCCGCTGCTTCGCCATGATCCCCTTCCGAACGCCCCCTGAGAAGGCAGCCTTCAGCATGTCCCCACAACCGATCCCAGCATCCCAGCACATCACCGTCGAGTATGACGGGGCCGTTGCCATCCTGACCTTCAACCGCCCCCAGGTCCTCAACGCCTTCAACAACGACCTGATGCACGAGACCCTGGCGGCCATGGCCGTCCTGGATGCCGATCCGGCGGTCCGCGCCATCGTCGTGCGCGGGGCGGGCCGAGCGTTCTCGGCGGGATTTGATTTGAAGGCCTCGGCGGATCGGGTGATGGCCGATATCTCGGACTGGGAGCGGCAGATGCAGCTTCAGTTCGACTTCATCCTTCAGTTCTGGAACAGCCCGAAGCCGACGATCGCCGTCGCGCATGGGTTCTGCCTGGCGGGCGCGTTCGAACTGATGCTGGCCTGCGACGTGACCGTGGCGGCCGAGGGCACGCGGTTCGGAGAGCCGGAAGTCCGATTCGGCACCGGCATCGTGGCGATGCTGCTGCCCTGGATCACCGGGCCGAAGCAGGCCAAGGAACTGTTGTTGACGGGTGATGACCGGATCGACGCGGCCGATGCCCTCCGCATGGGCATCGTCAACCACGTCGTGCCGGCGGAAGCCGCCTTCGCCAAGGGCATGGCCATCGCCCAGACCATGTCCCGTGCCTCCGAACGCTCCGTCCGGATGACCAAGCGGGCGATCAACGCCCAGTATGAGGCGATGGGCCTGACCGGCGGGCTGCGCGCGGCGCTCGACATGGACGTCTTGCTGAATGCCGGATCGAGCCCCGAGAAGAAGGAATTCGCGCGCATCCGGAATGAGCAGGGGGTGAAGGCCGCCCTCGCCTGGCGCGACGCGCGGTTCAAGTAAGCCCCTGCCCCCGGTCGCGCGGTCGCATTTCCGCACGGGACGCGCCATATAGTGACGAACATCGTCGGAACCAATCAATATGCCCCCCAAGCCGAACTACAACCACCAGCGCGCCGAACGCGACCGCGCCAAGAAAGCCTCGAAGGACGCGAAACTCCAGGAGCGGAAGGCCCAGGCCGCGCTGCGCAAGGCTGGGGAGGCCGGCGGCGTGGAACAACGCGAAGCCTCGGTCCAGGGTTCGGCGGAGCCCGCCTGATGGCGATGAAAAGCCGTTCGGCTACCAGCTTCGTCATGTTCGATGTCGTCTATGAGGACGGCTCGCGCAGTTCCAATCGCAAGGTTCTTGCCAGCGCCCTCGCCGGGCTGGACGGCGACGAACCCGCCCGCGGCATCGTCGAGGCGCAGGATCGGGAAATCGCGGCGGCCTCCGGCCGCCCCAGAAGCGATGTCAAATCCATCTTCCGCTCCCCCCCGAAAGTGACCAACGAGGATGAGGGCAAGAAGCGGGGCAGCAAGCGGTAAGCACACTGCTGGACCTGCCGGGATCACGGTGTAATGCTCGGCGAACTTGGCGATGACCCTTGCGGTCTCCACCTCGTCATGCTGGGCCCCTGGGTCCAGCCCGAGCACAGGCTCAGGCCCAGCACCCACGGCTTTCCCCAGTTCCCAACAGGGAAGTCGTGGATGGTCGCCCCGCTGTGCCTCCGGCGCGCGAAGACCGGAGGCCAGTCGACGCTGGTGAGTTCGATGGCGGTGCACAACATCATGGCCGAACAGCGGCCTGATCTGCCGGAACGGAAGCGGCATCTGCTGTGCCTGTGGCTCTCGCCGCCAAACGCGCGGAGGCTGCCGCCGGTCTTTGCCGAAGCCTATGGGACGCTGACGATCGGGGACCGCGGTGGGATCATCTGCAAGGATACCATCCCGCACGCCCCCTTGACCCCCGCCTGAAGCAGGGGCCGGGGCCGCTGACAGGATCAGTCCAGCTTGACGTTCGCATCCCGGATCAGCTTGCCGTTGCTGGCGAAATCCGCCTCGGTGAAGGCCATGATCTCCTCTGGCGTCTGGATCGGGCAGATGACGCTCACTTCGCGCAGGCGGCGGACCATGTCGTCGGTCTTTGCGATTTCAACGATCTTCCGGTTGAACGTCGCAATGATCTCCTTCGGCACGCCGGTGGGCGCCTGGATGGAGTACCAGATCGGCACGTCGGAGTTCGGATAGCCCGCCTCAGTCAGCGTCGGAACGTCGGGGAACTCCGGGTTGCGCTGATCGTGGTTGATGCACAGAAGCTTCAGCTTGCCGGCCTTCACATGCGGCAGGACGATGATTTCATTCATCATCTGCACGGTTCCGGCCAGCAGGTCGTTCATCGCGTCGGCGCTGCCGCGATAGGGCACGTGCAGGATGTCGGCGCCGGTCCGCAGCTTGAACATCTCCAGCCGCAACTGGGCGGAGGTGCCCAGGCCCGACGATCCGTAGGCGAGCTTCCCGGGGTTCTTCTTCGCATACTCCACCACTTCCTTGATGGAGTTGGGTCCGATTTCCGGCCGGATCACAAAGCCGCAATGCAGGTCGCCGACGCGCCCGACCGGGGTCAGGTCCTTCCTTGCGTCGTACCCAACCTTCCGAAGCTGTGGCACCACGTTCATGATGGAGTTGGGGGAGAACAGGAAGGTGTAGCCATCGGGCGCGGACCGGGTCACGGACTCCGCGCCGATCGTGCCGGCGGCGCCGCCGCGGTTGTCGATGACGAAGGGATGGCCGAAGGCCTGCGTCAGCTTGTCCGCCCAGGGACGGGCCATGGTGTCGGACGCGCCACCGGGGGCGTAGGGGACGACCAGCTTGACGGCCTTGTTGGGCCAGGCGCCCTGCGCACCGGCCGATCGGATCGCCGGTGCCGCGAGAGCCGTCGCCGCACCCAGCCCCAACACTACCCGCCGCCGTCCGATGCGGTTCTTGCCCGATGTCATCGTCAACTCCCTTGTCTGCTACCGCGACGTTGCATCGCCACGCCGGGGCAATGTGATGGCGAACTGGCGCGGATACAAGCGAGGCCGGTGTGCGGTCGCAGGAACAGGGTCAAGGCAGGCGACTATTACTGTGTGCGGTTCTGTTGCTGTACATCGATTCAGCGGGGGTGCCGGTCACTCCCACTCAATCGTCCCAGGCGGCTTCGACGTGATGTCGTAGGTCACCCGGTTGATCCCCCGCACCTCATTGACGATCCGGCCCGCCACGCGGTTCAGGAACCCTATGTCGAAGGGGTAGACATCGGCGGTCATGCCGTCCGTGCTGGTCACGGCGCGCAGCGCGCAGGCGTAGTCATAGGTCCGGCCATCGCCCATCACGCCCACGGTCCGCACCGGCAGCAGCACGGCAAAGGCCTGCCAGATCGCGTCGTAGAGGCCTGCCGCCCGGATTTCCTCCAGGTAGATCGCATCGGCCTTGCGGAGGATATCCGCCCTGTCCCGCGTGATCGCGCCGGGGATGCGGATCGCCAAGCCAGGCCCGGGGAAGGGATGGCGGCCGACGATGATCTCGGGGATGCCCAGTTCGCGGCCGAGGACGCGGACTTCGTCCTTGAACAGTTCCCGCAGCGGCTCGACCAGCTTCATCCGCATCCGCTCGGGCAGGCCGCCCACGTTGTGGTGGGACTTGATGGTGACGGAGGGACCGCCGGTGAAGCTCACGCTCTCGATCACGTCCGGATACAGCGTGCCCTGCGCCAGGAAGTCCGCCCCGCCGACCTTGTTGGCCTCTTCCTCGAACACCTCGACGAACAGGCGGCCGATCGTCTTGCGCTTGATCTCGGGGTCGGTCACGCCCTCCAGCGCGCCCAGGAACAGGTCGGAGGCGTCGCGGTGGACCAGCTTGATGTTGAACCGGTCGCGGAAGGTGGCGACGACGTCATCGGCCTCCCCATGCCGCAGCAGGCCGTGGTCGACGAAGATGCAGGTGAGTTGGTCCCCGATCGCCTCATGGATCAGCACCGCGGCCACCGAGGAATCGACGCCGCCCGACAACCCACAGATCACCTTGGCATCACCGACCTGGGCGCGGATGCGCGCGATCTCGGTCGCGCGGAATCCGCCCATGGTCCAGTTGCCGGTCAGGCCGGCGACCTTGTGGGTGAAGTTCCGCAGCAACTGCGCGCCGTGGGGCGTGTGGACGACCTCCGGGTGGAACATCAGGCCGTAGAACTTGCGGGCGTCGTCGGCGTAGACGGCAAACGGCGCGCCCTCACTGGAGGCAACCGGCTTGAAGCCAGGCGGCAGCCTGGTGACGCGGTCACCATGGCTCATCCACACCTGTTCGCGCCCGCCCTGCTGCCAGACCCCGTCCAGCAGGGCGCAGTCGCCGGTGATGTCGATGAAGGCGCGTCCGAATTCGCGGTGGTCGGAGCCTTGAGTTTCCCCGCCCAACTGCGCCGCCATGACCATCTGGCCGTAGCAGATGCCCAGCACCGGCACGCCCTGTTCGAACACCATCTGGGGCGCGCGGGGCGACTCGCCTTCATGGACGCTCGCCGGGCCGCCGGACAGGATGAACGCCTTGGGCTGGAACGCCAGGATGCGGGCGGGATCGACGTTGAACGGCCAAATCTCGCAATAGACGCCGGATTCGCGCAGGCGGCGGGCAATGAGCTGCGTCACCTGGCTCCCGAAATCCAGGATCAGGACGCGTTCGTCGATATTGGCGGGATCAGGCAGGGAGTCGGACATGGGTGCTCCGCGAGCATGCGTGATCCGCCGGCTTGGACCATGGATTGGCCGGGACGCGCAAGGCAGCAGGCGGAGAAGGCGCGTCAGCCCCCGGCATCACGCCGGGGGTGCGCTTGGTGGACCTACCGCGTGGGGCGCGGCGGGTCCTGCGTGTAGTCGTAGAAGCCACGGCCGGCCTTGCGGCCAATCCATCCGGCTTCGACGTATTTGATCAGCAGCGGGCACGGGCGATACTTGCTGTCCGACAGGCCCTCATACAGGACCTGCATGATGGACAGGCAGGTATCCAGACCAATGAAGTCCGCCAGTTCCAGCGGTCCCATCGGGTGGTTCGCGCCCAGCCGCATCGAGGTATCGATCGCGGAAACCGAGCCCACGCCTTCATACAGGGCATAGACCGCTTCGTTGATCATCGGCACCAGGATGCGGTTGACGACAAAACCGGGGTTGTTCTTGACAGTGATGGGGCTCTTGCCCAGCGCCACGGCCANNATGCGGTTGACGATGAAGGCCGGGAAGTCTTCCGACACCGCGGTGATCTTGCCCAGCTTGCGGGCCAGGGCATCCACGGCCTGGAAGGTCGGCTCATCGGTGGCGATGCCCCGGATGACCTCGACCAGCTTCATGACCGGAACCGGGTTCATGAAGTGCATGCCGATGAATTTTTCCGGCCGGTCGGTCGACGCGCCGAGGCGGGTGATCGAGATGGAGGACGTATTCGTCGCCACCAGGCAGGACGGCTTCAGGGCCGGCATCAGCGACTTGTAGACGATCCGCTTGATGTCTTCCTTTTCCGTCACCGCCTCGATCACCAGGTCGGCGTCGGCCAGTGCCACGTAGTCGTTTGACGTCGTCACCCGCGCCAGTGCCGCGTCACGATCGTCCGAGGAGATGATCGTGCGGTTGACCTGCCGGTCCATGTTCCGGGCCATGGTCGCCATCGCCTTGGACAAAGCGTCCTCGCGGATGTCGACCAGGGTCACGGGGATGCCCGACAGGGCACAGACGTGGGCAATGCCGTTACCCATCTGGCCGGCACCGACGACGCCGATCGTCCGGATATCCGGCGGTTCGGTCAGCATCGGCACCGGGGACGAGGTGGGCCCCAGCTTGACGTCAATGTTCATTCAGGAGCGCTCCAGTTCCGCCGCCAGCTCGGGCAGCGCGGTGAACAGGTCGGCGACCAGACCGTAGTCTGCGACCTGGAAGATGGGCGCTTCCTCATCCTTGTTGATCGCCACGATCACCTTGCTGTCCTTCATGCCGGCGAGGTGCTGGATGGCCCCCGAGATCCCGACAGCGATGTACAGTTCAGGCGCGACGATCTTACCGGTCTGACCGACCTGGTATTCATTGGGCACGAAGCCGGCATCGACGGCGGCGCGCGAGGCCCCGACCGCGGCGCCGAGCTTGTCGGCGATGGGGTCGAGCAGGGCGAAGTTGTCACCGTTCTGCATGCCGCGGCCGCCGGAGACGACGACGCGGGCGGCGGTCAGTTCGGGCCGCTCGCTTTTCGACAGTTCAGCCGAGACGAAGCGGGACAGGCCGGGGACGTCGCCAACGGCAACCGCCTCGGTCGTCGCAGAACCGCCTTCGGCCGCCACGGGGTCGAAGCTGGCGGCGCGGACGGTGATGATCTTCTTCGTGTCGGAGGACTTCACCGTCGCCATGCCGTTGCCGGCATAGATCGGGCGGACGAACGTATCGGCATCGACCACGGCGGCGATGTCGCTGATCGGCTGGAGGTCCAGCAGGGCGGCGACGCGCGGCAGGACGTTCTTGCCGACCGCGGTGGTGGCCGCGAGGATGTGGGAGTAGTTGGCCGACAGCGCGACCAGCAAGGCCGCGGCCGGTTCGGCGAGCAGGTGATCCAGCGCCGCGTTGTCGGCGACCAGCACCTTGGACACGCCGGGCAGCTTGGCGGCTGCCGCGGCGGCATCACCGAGGCCCACGCCGGCGACCAGCACATGCACTTCACCCAGGGCCGTGGCCGCGGCGACGGCGCTGCGGGATGGCTGCTTGATCCCGGAGGCGTCGAATTCGAGCAGGACGAGGGACGTCATCGTCAGATCACCTTCGCTTCGGTCTTGAGCTTGCTGACCAGTTCGGCCACCGAACCGACCTTCTGGCCGGCCTTGCGCTTCGGCGGGTCCTCGACCTTGATCGTGACCAGGCGAGGGGCCGGATCGACGCCCAGATCGGCCGGCTTCATGGTGGCGATCGGCTTCTTCCGCGCCTTCATGATGTTCGGCAGCGACGCGTAGCGCGGCTCATTCAACCGGAGGTCGGTCGTGATGATCGACGGCAGGTTGAGGTTGACGGTTTCGAGACCGCCGTCCACTTCCCGCGTCACGGTCATGGCATCGCCCTCGATCGTGACCTTGCTGGCGAAGGTGCCTTGCGACCAGCCCAGCAGCGCGGCGAGCATCTGCCCGGTCGCGCTCATGTCGTCATCGATGGCCTGCTTGCCGAGGATGATCAGGCCAGGCTTTTCCTGGTCCGCGATCGCCTTCAGCATCTTGGCGACGGCCAAGGGCTGGAGGTCGGCGTCCGTTTCGACCAGGATGCCGCGATCCGCGCCCATGGCGAGCGCCGTGCGGATGGTTTCCTGGCATTGGGTAACGCCGAGCGAAATCGCCACGATTTCGGTCGCCACGCCCTTTTCCTTGAGGCGCACGGCTTCTTCCACCGCGATCTCATCGAAGGGGTTCATGGACATTTTCACGCCCGATGTCTCCATGCCGGAGCCATCGGTCTTCACGCGGACCTTGACGTTGTAGTCCACAACCCGCTTCACGGGGACCAGTATTTTCATTGGGAAAACCGTGCCGCTTCCTTGGGGATTCAGGATGCCCGCAGGGGTCGTGCAGGGGCCGTCTGGATCGTCACGGACCGGCCTGTTCGCACCTGCAATAGAGGCGCGGTTCATATGCACGGCGCCCCGCCCCGTGTCAAACGATCGTCATACCGACCGGTAGCTCCGCGCGCCGGTCTGTCATTCCCGCAACGCTCGCCTGAACCGTGCCGGGATCAGCCGCGCAGCATCATCATCATGATTGCCAGCAAAGCCAGCGCCGCGGCCTGGAAAATGACCCGGTACTGCATCAGCTTGTTGGACCGGCGCGGGTCGGATGTCCGGACCATGCCGATCATGCCGGCCACCAGAACGCCCAGTGTCCCCAGCATCATCAGGCCGATCAGGATGGTGAAGAATGTCCGCATGTGATGCGATCCCTGGCTATCGTGGCAGACGTGGCACAGTCCGGCGCTGAGTCAATGGCTCCCTTGCCAACGCTCACCGCAGGATACGGTCCCGCCAGCCGGCCACGATGACGCCGCGCAGGGCCTCGATCTCGGGCGAGTCGATCCCCACCAAGGGCGCTTTCGGGTCGGCCAAGAGCACGATCCGGCGCGCCGTCTCCGGTGCCAGCCGGACCTGGGCGTTGACCGGGGTCATGAACAGCATGTCCGCGATCCGGGTCTGCGCCTCCACCCCCAGCGCATGGGCGACGAAGGCATGGGCCGCCTCGGCGCGCGGCGTGTTCCGGACCACATGGATCGTGTGGATGTCCCGCACCACCGCGTCACCGGGCACCGCCATCCGCAACCGGATCGGGTTGCGCCTGGCGCGGACCTGGCCGGTAGCGTTCCAGGACGGGCCGATCGAGGCGGACTCGTCGATCAGGAACTCGCACACGTCGGGGCGCGGATGCCAACTGATGACGCGAGGCGCCATGTGTCGGATCGAATTGATCGCGCCATCCAGGGACTGCCGGTCGATCCCGCGTGCGAACAGCATGGCGGCGACCAGCGTCAGCCCGATCCCGACCGGGTCCGGCGGCGCCGGCACCGCGATCCGGCTGACCGCGCCCGGGTCCCACAGGATGCGCCAGGACGTGATCTCCCGTGTCGTGGCATCGGGCACGTGGGCGATGGCCAGGCTGTCGATCATCAGGGCCGCCCCGTCCAGTCCCTCCAGCCGAGCGGCGGGGACCAGGTTGGCCAGGACCGGCATCGTCTCGGGCTTCAGCGGTTCCAGCAGGTTCGCCGCGGTGGCGGCCAGGCCGATCCGCGGGCTCAGGATCACCGCGTCGAATTGCGGCGCGCGCGGGTTCTGCCGCAGCAGGCCCAGGACCTGCGCGGGATTGGAGGTCGGGTAGTAGTTGATCTCAATATCCGGGCGCAGCCGGCGGAACGGGTCGATCACGGCCGCCTGGAAAACCTGCTGGATGATCCCGCCCGGGGCTGCGATGCTCACCCGGACCGCCGCGGCCGATCGACGTACAAAAGGGAGCGGCAGGATGGTGCCCGCCGCCATGGTCGCGAGACGACGGCGCGTCACTTTCATCCACGGGTCTCCTTGCCCGCGACCAGATGGGCCTTGCGCCGCCCGGACTCAAGCCACCGCCCCTGACACGCGATTGGGAATCCCGGTAGACTGGCGCCAACCAGAGAGGAAACCAGCCATGCAGTTCGGCGGCGCGATGTTTTTCACCGATTACGCGATGGAGGCGACGGATTTCGCCCGCGCGCTGGAGGAACGGGGCTTTGAATCCGTCTGGGCGCCGGAACATTCCCATATCCCGCTGTCGCGCGGATCATCCTTCCCGGCGGGCGGCGAACTGCCGCGCAAATACGCCGAGTGCATGGACCCCTTCGTGTCCCTGACCGCCGCGGCCGTCGCCACCAAGACCATCAAGCTGGGCACCGGCGTGGCGCTGGTCGTGCAGCGCGATCCGATCCAGACGGCCAAGCTCGTGGCGTCGCTGGACCAGGTGTCCAAGGGCCGCTTCCTGTTCGGCATTGGCGGCGGCTGGAACGCCGAGGAAATGGCCGACCACGGCACCACCGACTTCAAGGGCCGCTGGAAGCTGGTGCGGGAACGGGTCGAGGCGATGAAGGCGATCTGGACCCAGGAACACCCGGAATATCACGGCGATCTCGTCGACTTCCCGCCGATGATGGCCTGGCCAAAGCCCTTCCAGAAACCCTACCCCCCGGTCATCGTCGGCGGCGCCTTCCCCTATGGCGCTCGGCGGGCGATCGCGTACGGCGACGGTTGGGTGCCGCATAAGTCCCGCCCGCAATACGGCGATGTCAGTGAGTTCGTGCCGCGGTTCCGCGATATGGCGCGGGAAGCCGGGCGTGATCCCGACTCGATCCCGGTGACGATCTGGGGGTCGGCGAACGACATGGACACGCTGCGCCGGTATCAGGACATCGGCGTGTCGCGGATCATCATCAGCATGGACTCGGCCGGCGCGGACAAGATCATCCCGGAACTGGACCGCTGGGCGGAGACGATCCGGAAGTTCGCCTGACCCATGATCGGCCTGGGCGGAAACGCCACAGGCCGTTCACAGACTAACGATCGGCGGCCGGGGCGGCGGCAGGAGACTGCCGGTCGTCGGCCGCATGCATCGCCTCCGCCTCCTGGCGCAGGCGGCGGAAGCTGCGGCGGCTGAACGGCAGCATGCCCAGGTAGATCACGCCGCCCAGCGCCAGCGCGGCCCAGGGGTCGGTGACCAGCAGCGCCACGAACAGACCGGTTCCCAGCAGCAGCGGCAGGACCATGGCGGTCGGGATCTTGAAGTTCTTGAAGCTCCAGACCGGCAGGGTGGAAATCAGCAGGAGCGCCGTCCCGACCAGCACGAGCGCGTTGAAGAGCGGGTGCCGCGCCAGGGTCAGCAGCAGGTCGGACCCGACCGACTGGGCGTAAAGACCCAGGAACAGCGGGAACAGCACGACCCCTGCCCCGGCCGGCGCTGGCACGCCGGTGAAGAAGTTATAGGCATAGGCCGGCCGCGGTGCGCCATCCAGCGAGGCGTTGAACCGCGCCAGCCGCAGCGCCATGCAGACCGAGAACATCAGGCCGGGGATGTAGCCGTACCCTCCGACCGACTGCATCGCCCATAGATATAAAGTGAACGCCGGCGCCACGCCGAAGCACAGGAAGTCCGACAGGCTGTCGAACTCCGCCCCGAAGCGGGACGTGCCCTTCAAAAGCCGAGCGAGCCGGCCGTCGAGGCCGTCGATGACACCGCAGACGAGGATGGCGATGGCCGCGTCGCCGAACCGGCCTTCCATCGCGAAGCGCATCGCCGTCAGGCCGATGCACAGCCCGATCATCGTCATCAGGTTCGGGATGATCTGATTGAACGACGGCCCCTTGAAGCGGGGGCGGGTTCGGTAGCCGCGCAAGCGGCGGATCGGAGAAATGCGGGATGTCACGTTCACGGGTGGGTCACCCTGTTCAATGCGTGAGCTCTGCGATCACGGTTTCGCCGCCGACCATCGTCTGCCCCACAACCACCAAGGGGATCACCCCAGGCGGCAGGTACAGATCGGTCCGGCTGCCGAAGCGGATAAAACCATATTGGTCGCCCGCGCGCACGGGTTGTCCTTCATGCACGAAGCAAAGAATACGACGGGCGATCAGGCCGGCGATCTGCACGACCGCCATGTCACGCCCGTCCGGCAGGCGGATGGCCATAGCGTTCCGCTCGTTCTCCTCGCTCGCCTTGTCCAGGCTGGCGCTGAGGAAGGCGCCGTGGCGATAGGCGATCCGGGTCACGGTGCCATCGGCCGGCACGCGATTGGCGTGGACGTTCAGCACCGACAGGAAGATGCAGACCCGCCAGCGCGGTTCATCGCCCAGCCCGAGTTCCTGCGGCGGCACGGCCTGCCCGACCATCACGATGCGCCCGTCCGCCGGCGCCACGACCGCACCGGGCCGTCCGGGTGGCGTGCGGGTAGGGTCCCGGAAGAAGAACAGGCAGAACAGTGTGAAGGCCAGCCCGAGCCATGACAGCCAGGAGCCGACGACGAGGCCGAGCACGATCGCCACGAGACCACCCAGGACGAAAGGGTGGCCAGCGCGATGCGGCGGCGGGAATGCGTGACGTAAATCTTGGATAAGAGCCATCCCCGCGTTTATGAATGGTTCATCTTTTGCGGGCAAGCTGACGCTCTACCCATCTCCGGGACAGGAGCTTGTTACATGCCACTGTACGCCCCCTTCACCCTCGGCCCCTTCACCGTCCAGCCGGACGGACGGCTCAGTCACGTACCGGAGGAAGCGACCCCCTGCTTCTCCTTCCGGTGGCGCGGGCATCTGATGCGGGCGGTGCTGCCCGATGGGGACTCCCTGACGCTGCGCACCGTCCTGGGGCGCGTGCCCAGCACGGCGGACAGGCGTCAGGGGTCGCGGCAGCAGAGCTTCCTGCTGATGCGGGCCTTCGCCGGGATGTCCTCGGAAAACTGGAAGGTTTCCCTGCAGCCAGACCACCAGGTGGTGCTGACCGCGACCGTGCAACTGCCGCAGCCGGTCACCGCGACGGCGCTGCTGACCGCGATCACGGCGTTCTTGCTGAGCGTCTCCCCCTATCTCGATCTGGTCGACGAGTCGGGAATGCCGCCCAAGGCCTGACGGCGCGCGGGGCGGCGGGTTATGATGAGGGATGACCGACATTATCCCCGACCCGACCGACCGCTCCGTCTATCCGCTCTGGGCACGCGACACCGCGCGCTATGGCGACACGGACCTGAACGGCCATCTGAACAACGCCGCGTTCTCCACGTTTCTGGAGACGGGGCGGATCACGTTCCTGCTCGACCGGGAGGCTGACCTCACCCCGCCCGGGCACGGATTCGCGATCGTCCGGCTGGTGATGGATTTCCGAGCCGAGATGCATTGGGGCACCGCGGTCGATATCGGCACCGCCGTGCCCCGGGTCGGGCGGACGTCATTCACGCTGGCGCAGGCCATCTTCCAGGAGGGCACCTGCACCGCGACGGCCGAGTGCGTCCTGGTGCTGCTCGACCTGACCACGCGGCGCGCGGCCCCGATCGAGGGCAAGCTGCGCGCGGCGTTGGAGGCAAATGGACCGATCAGTCGAACCCCATGAACCCTTCCATCCCGCTGATCGGGGCCGCCGCCTTCAGGCGGGCCAGGTCGGGGATGGGTCGGGCAGTGCGCTTGTCGCCGGCCAGCAGCCGTTCGAGCGCCGCGGCCACCGACAGGACGAAGGCGTCACCGCCGCGCGGGCCGACGATCTGGATGCCGAAGGGCATGCCATTGCGGTCCACGCCAACCGGGATCGACACGGCCGGATGGCCGTTGATCGTCACCGCATAGGCCAGCGCCAGCCAGTGGTAATAGGTACGGGTCGGCTTGCCGTCGATCTCGGCCGGGTAGAGTTCCCGCCAGGACCGCGGGCTGATCGTCAGGGTCGGGGTCAGGATCACGTCGTAATCCTGGAAGAAGGTCTGCCAGCGCCGGTAGATCGAGGTCTGCAGCGTCATCGCCTTGGCCGCGTCCAGGGCCGAGTAGCGCAGGCCTTCCTCGACATTCGCCCGCACATTCGGGCCGACGTCCTGGGGCCTTGTCCGAGTCTTTTCCAGATGGCTCGACAGGAAGCCAAGGGCACGCAGAACCTCGAACGCCTCATCCGTGCCGGTGCAATCGGGGGTCGCGTCGTCGGCGCGGGCGAAGCAGTCGCGGAACAGGCCGGTCTTTTCGGCCAGGACCTCGGCGATATGGCGCTCGGTCGGGGCGAAACCGAAATCCGGGGTGATGGCGACGCGCAGGCGGGCCAGGTCAATCTCGGCCGGCGGGTAGAAGTCGCCGGGGTTGTGGACCGTCCGGCCATGGATCGTGGAGGCCAGTGGGTCGCGGGCGTCCGTGCTGGCGATGGAGCCGAGCATGAGGCAGGTGTCGGGGACTGTCCGGGCCATGGGGCCTAGGACGGGGAGGTTGCTCCACCCCATGCCGCGCTTGTCGCTGGGAACCAGGCCGGGGGTGGGGCGGAAGCCGACGATGCCGCAGAACCCGGCGGGGTTGCGGAGCGAGCCGCCGGTGTCCGATCCCGTGCAGATCGGCGCCATGCCGGTGGCCAGGGCCACGGCCGATCCGCCGGACGACCCGGCGCAGGACTTCGCGGGATCGAAGGGGTTGCCGGTGGCGCCGTAGACGGCGTTGCGGGTGTTGGCGCCGGCGCCAAACTCGGGCGTGTTGGTCTTGCCGATGACGATGGCCCCGGCCTGGCGGCAGGCGGCGACGACCCGCTCGTCCTGGGTGGGGACGTAGTCCTTGAAGATGACGCTGCCGTGGGTGGTGCGGAGGCCCTCGGTTTCTTCCAGGTCCTTGATGCCGACGGGCAGGCCGAAGAGTGGCGGCAGGGGATCGCGGCTGGTCGCGAGCATGTCGTCCTGCGTTTTCGCGGTCTTTCGGGCGCGGTCGAAGTCGCGGGCGACCACAGCGTTGACGGCGTGGTCCACCGCCTCGATCCGGGCGATGCAGCTTTCCAGCAGTTCCGATGGCGCGAGGCGTCGGGCGCCGATCATGCGGCGCGCCTCGACGGCGGTCAGGTCACAGGGTTCGGTCATGGCGTGGCGCTTTCTTTTGAATTCAAGCAACTATGCGGCGGGCGGGCGGTGAACCGCCACGACCCGACGACATGGTTCCGGCGACCGACGCCTAATACCCCAGCGCGAGCCCGTCCTTCCGGGGCTCCGACCCCGCCATCAGATGCCCGCGGGCGCGGTCGATCCAGATCGCCTGGCCGCCGCCATGCGGCTTGTCGATCAATTCCGGCTCGTGACCCAGGCGGCGCAGGCCGGCCAGGACCTCGGGGGAAATCCCCCGCTCCACCTGGATCTTGCCCTTGAAGGGGAACAGGCGCGGAAGGTCGATCGCCTCCTGGATATCCAGCCCGTATTGCAGGAAGTTGGTCAGGAACCAGCTATGGCCCATCGGCTGGTAGTGCCCGCCCATGACGCCATAGGGCATCACGGCTTCCCCATTCTTCGTCACCATGCCCGGGATGATCGTGTGCATCGGCCGCTTGCCGGGGGCGATGCAGTTCGGGTGCCCCCTCTCCAACCGGAAGCCGAAGCCGCGGTTCTGCAGCATCACGCCCGAGCGTTCGGCCAGGATGCCAGACCCGAAGCTCTCAAACAGGGAGTTGATGAAGCTGCACGCGTTGCCGTCCTTGTCGACGACGCACAGATAGACCGTGTCCTTGTGCGGCGGCATGATCGACTCACCGGCCGCCGGCAGGTTCCGCATGGCCCCGGCATCGCTGATCAGGGCGCGCTGTGCGGCCAGATACTCCGGCGACAGCAGCTTCTTCACCGGCACGTCCACCCGCAGCGGATCGGCCACGAAGGCGTCACGGTCACGGTAGGCGAGGCGCGCGGCCTCAATATGACGGTGCGCGCGGATGAGGCCGGAGGGACCGTCGGGCGCATCCCCCAGCCCGCCCAGCATGCCGAGCATCATGAGGACGAGGATGCCTTGGCCGTTGGGGGGGATTTGATGGACGGTGTAGCCGTTCCAGTCGATCTGGATCGGCTCCACGAAATTGGCGCCGTTCAGGCCGGCGGCGAAGTCCTCTTCCGTGTGCAGGCCGCCACGTTCCCGCAGGGTGGCGACGATGTCGGCGGCGACGGGGCCTTCGTAGAAGCCCTTGGCCCCGTGCTTGGCGATCGTGCGCAGGGTCTCGGCCAGGCCAGGCTGGACAAAGCGGTCGCCGACCTTGGGGGCGCCGCCGTTCGGCAGGAACATCTGCGTGCCGTTCTTCCGCAGCTTGTCCTCGGACGCCTTCCAGTCGGAGGACACTTTCGGATGCACCGGCCAGCCTTCGGCGGCCATGCGGATCGCGGGTTGCAGCAGCTCATCCAGGCCCTTGGTGCCGTGGGCCTTCAGCAGCGTCTCCCACGCGTTGATCGCGCCGGGGACCGTGACGGCGTGGGCCGAGGTATTGTCGATCGCCGCCATCTGCCGGCTCTCATACCAATCAATATTCGCCGCCCCCGGCGCTCGGCCGGACCCATTCAGGCCGATGACCTTGCCGCTGCCGTTCGGGGCATAAAGGCAGAAGCAGTCGCCGCCGATGCCGGTCGATTGCGGCTCAATCACGCACAGGACCGCGCAGGCGGCGATGGCGGCATCCAGCGCATTGCCGCCGGCGCGCAGGACATCGAGCGCGGTCAGGGTGGCGGCGGGCATCGAGGTGGCGGCCATGCCATGGGTTGAATAGACCGGGCTGCGGCCGGGAAAATGGTAATCGCGCATGGACGTCCCCTGCGGTGGCGGTTTGTTCGCCTGATAAACTGACGGGCGGGGGACGGGTTGGCAATCGGGCGTCGGGGCGGCTGGCCCGGTTCTCACGGTGCATGGGGTCTTGCCGCATGCATTTTCGGCCGCTCACGGTGCATGGGGTCTTTCGGGGGGTGTTTTTCCGGCGGGGCCTCGGCTTGATGTTTATGGTTCGTTCTATACCGCCGATGGGGTGGCCGAGGCAATCGCCGGCTGCCGGTTCGGCTTGTTGGGACCGCCATGCGCGCGGTGATATGTTACACGGGCTGGCCCCCGGATGAGGGGTGCTGCCAACAGGAGGGCACGATGACCGACACCATCACCTATGCCGACTTCGAAGCGGTGGATATCCGCGTGGGCACGGTGATCGACGCCCAGCCGTTCCCGGAGGCGCGCAAGCCCGCGATCAAGCTGACGATCGATTTCGGGGGGGAGATCGGGGTGAAGAAGTCATCCGCGCAACTGACGGTTCACTACAAACCGGACCAGTTGATCGGGCGTCAGGTCTGCGCGGTGGTGAATTTTCCGCCGCGGCAGATCGGGCCGTTCATGAGCGAGGTGCTGACCCTGGGGATGCCGGATGAGGACGGGGCGGTTGTGCTGATCAAGCCGGATTTCCGGGTTCCGGATGGGGGGCGGCTGTTCTAGCCAAGACCCTTCTTCCGGTCGGGGACAGGGATCAACGCCAAGACGGTATGAGGTTTGCCTGTCCCGCCTGCCGGGCGGATGCCGGGACATAACCATAGTACACGAAGAAACCCACCGACATGTTGCCATGTCGGTGGGTGCGGAGCGAGTTAACGTCCGGGAGCGTAAGCCCGGCTGCCGAATTACTTCTGGCGGCGGCGGCGGCGGAGGCCAACCAGCCCGGCGGCGGCGAAACCGAGCAGCGCAATGCTGGCGGGTTCCGGAGCGCCCGTGGGCGGGGTGTAGGTGTAGTCGATGGTCAGGCTCAGGATTGCGTCGGCGTCACCGGCGTAAGCCACCTGCAGACCGCCATTGGACGAGCCGCCGGCGAGCATGGTCGGCGTCGGGATCGCCAGAGAGATGAAGTTTGTCCCGACGCCTTCAAACGCCGCACGCTGCAGCGCGGAGAGCGTGAGGTTGGTGGAGGCTGAGACCGGAATACCCAAGAACGTAGAGACACCGACGGGAAGAGCGATCGGTCCGGTGACCGTCGCAAGCGCGGTGGTGCCCAGCGTTAGCAGCGGAGACGCCAACGTCACCGAAAAATTGCTCGAGGCAGACGCATTATTCAGGATCTTCCCCGACCCACTGTTATTGGTGACCTGAACCGTGCCCAGCTCGAGGATCGACATGGTCAGCACCGCGTTTGTCAGCGTGCCCAGATTGGTGTCGAACATCTGGAGCCCGATGGTCGTCGGGAAGCCGCCAATGTTCGTGTAACTCGGACCAGTCGTGGCCGAGTGGGAAATCAGCGCCGCGCTCGCATTCGACGCCATGCCGAGGCTGACGACCCCAACCATCAGGGGTCCGGCCAGCCAGTTGTATGTCTTCATCGTTCCGCTCCTACGCTATTCATATCCTGGAGAGGCCAAGACCGACCTGTTCCACTCGCTCGGACATAAACATGCATTCCTCGTGCCAAAAAAGATTCCACCACTGAATCAGTCGTTTAGAAAACCGCCGGCGAGGCGAGCGGCGCAAGGTGTAAGGAATTCTTTACAGGCGCCGCCGAGATCAGGTCATTCCGTCCGCCATGGCTGTCACTCGGCCGCCTCCGATCCCCGATCAGCCCACCACGCGGGCAGGCCAGGCGGCGCCAACCCCTGGCCCTCTCGTGCCTGAGCATCATGGCATTTCGCATAGCAGTCGCCGAAGCCAGACAGGCCGACGCAGAAAATTGCGACATATGTCGAAAAGATTTCAAGCTCACCGCGCGATTGCGGAGGATAGTCTTCCCCAACCAATGGCACGGGGCTATCCGCACCCGATTGCCGCGCACGATGGAGTCAAACGCAATCACGCCGAGGAAGTCATGCCGAACCACTATTTCACCGTGACATGGGACCAACTTCACAGAGACGCGCGGGCACTGGCTTGGCGCCTCCTTGAGTCGGAAAATTTTACAGGTATCGTCGCCGTCACCCGCGGCGGGCTGATCCCGGCCGCCATCATCGCCCGGGAACTCGATATCCGCCTGATCGAAACCGTCTCAATCGTCACCTATCAAGAGGAGACGATCGGCGAACCCGTCGTCACCAAGGCCCCCGCCGCCGCCGGGGATGGGGCCGGGTTCCTGCTGATCGACGACCTGGTCGACACCGGGACGACCGCCCGCGTGGCCCGCGCGCTGCTGCCCAAGGCTCATTTCGCCTGCGTCTATGCCAAGCCGGCAGGCCGCCCACTGGTCGACACCTTCGTAACGGAAGTCCCCCAGGACACCTGGATCCTCTTCCCCTGGGATACCGAGCCCCAGTTCACCCCGCCGCTCGCCAGGCGACCCAAATCCCAGGCCATGAACGCGGCCGAGGAGGATCGTAAGCGGTTGTGAATGATACAATGCGCCCTGCTCCGGATGGGCGGGGCCTAAGCCTCGATCAACGGCCGCACCACGTCCAGCAAATTCCCCCCGCCGAACAACCGGGCCGGCACCCCGGCGGCGGCCGCGGCGCGCAGGTCGGTGTCCTGGTCGCCGATCATCAGGCACCGCGCGGGATCAAGCTCCCACGCCCGGATCAGGTCCAGCAGCATGCCTGGCGCGGGCTTCCGCCAGTCGCTCAGCGCCCGATAGGCCGGCACCGAGGCATCGGGGTGGAACGGGCAATAGCGGACGTCATCGACCGTGCCGCCCATGACCCGGACCTCATCCCCGATCCAGTCCAGCAGGTCCCCGACCGCCGGCTCCTGATATTTGCCGCGCGCGACGCCGGACTGATTTGTTACGATGAAGACATGCCATCCGGCCCGGGTGGCGTGAACGATCGCCTCCCTCGCGCCATCGACCCAATCGAACCGGTCTCGGGACCCGACATAGCCGTGGTCGATGTTGATCACGCCATCTCGATCGAGAAACAACGCACGCCGCCGCAGCACGGTCGGTATTTGAGTCTGAGAACGATCGAAGTCCTCCGGCACGCCGATATCGCGGAAATACCCCTCGGACACCGTGCCACGCAGGGCGCCGGCGCGTGCAAGCCGGGGCATGACCTCCGCTTCCAGGGAGCACGCGGGGGACAGCGCGTCGATCAGCCGGCGGTTGAACAGATAGACGCCGGCGTTGATGGTGCCGGCGGTGTTCGGCGGCGGGCGTTCCAGGAAATCGGTGACCCGGTCCCCCTCCAGCGCCACGACGCCATAGCGGGACGCATCATCCAGCCGGCGCAGCATCATCCGACCGGTGACGTCATCCCCATCGGCGACGGAGTCCGCGAGCAGGCGGGCGAGGTTGCCGTCGAACAGCGAATCGCCGTTGCACAGCAGGAACCGCCGGTCCAGCCGGTCCCTCGCGTGGTAGACGGCCCCGCCGGTGCCCGCGCGGATCGGTTCCTCCGACAGGCTGACGGTGGCCCCGCAGGGTAGCATGGACTGGATGGTGGCGGCTGCCTGCTCCACGACCGCCGACAGGTGGCCGGTCAGCAGCAGGAAGTCGGTGACGCCGAAACGCACGAACTCCCGCAGCAGCCAGCCCAGGAAGGGGCGGTCGCCGCAGGGCAGCATCGGCTTGGGCGTATGGGCGGTCAACGAGCCGAGGCGGGTGCCCAGCCCTCCGACGAGGACCGCGCATTGCGTCACGGTGGCGCGGGGCATCGTCCATCCTTGCGATCAACGGGAATGACGGTTGATAAACCATTGCCCCCCGGCGGGATCAAGCGGTCATGTCGGCCCCGGGGTCAGCCTTCGGAGAGTAACCAGCCATGCCACGGACTTCCGACCAGGACGACGCCCCGGTGAACCCGTCCCCCGAACGCCCGTTCGCCGCGATCATGGCGGTTCGGCTGGCACGGCGGGACGTCATGCGGGGACTGCTGGGCGGGGCCGTGGGGGCGGCACTGCCGGGTCGGTCCGCCCTGGCATCCGGCGTCTCGTCCCTGACCTTCGTGGAAACCGCGCCCGGCGTCAGGCCCGACCACGCGGTGGCGGAGGGCTACTCGGCCAAGGTGCTGATCCGATGGGGCGACCCGATCCTGCCCGACGCCCCCGCCTTCGATCCGGCCCGCCAGACCGCGGCGGCCCAGGCCGGGCAGTTCGGCACCAACAATGATTTCCTCGTGTTCCTGCCCCTGCCCTTCGGGTCGACCGGATCGGACCACGGCCTGCTGTGGCTGAACCATGAATATCCGCAGGCCCATATGATGTTCCCGGGCCTCGGGGACCGGACCAGCCAGGACCAGGTCACGCGGGAGCAGGTGGATATCGAGATGCGGGCCGTCGGCGGCTCCCTGGTCGAAATCCGGCGGCAGGCGGGGGATTGGACGGTCGTGCGGGGGCCGCTCAACCGGCGCATCACCGCCGAGACGCCGATTCGGATCGCCGGCCCGGCCGCGGGGCATCCGCGGATGCGGACGGGGTACGACCCGACAGGGACCCAGGCACGGGGGACGCTGGCGAACTGCGCGGGCGGGACAACGCCGTGGGGCACGGTGCTGACAGCCGAGGAGAATTTCGACTTCACGTTCATGGGTCCGGCCACGACAGGCCCCGAGGCGGCCAACCACGCGCGGATCGGCCTGAAGGGCAACTATCGCCAGGGCTGGGGGCGGTTCCATGACCGGTTCGACCTGGCGAAGGAACCGCATGAGCCCAACCGCTTCGGCTGGATCGTGGAAATCGACCCGCGCGACCCGGCCTCGGTCCCCGTCAAGCGGACGGCGTTGGGGCGCTTCAAGCACGAGGGGGCGGACACGACCCTGTCCGCCGACGGGCGCGTGGTGCTGTATTCCGGCGACGACCAGAGCAATGAGTATCTGTATCGCTTCGTCACCCGCGACCGCTTCAACCCCGCCGATCGCGCCGCCAATCGGGATTTGCTGGACCATGGGACGCTCTCGGTCGCCCGGTTCCTGGATGACGGAACCTTGGTGTGGGAACGCCTGGTGTTCGGGGAAGGGCCCCTGACGCCTGCCAACGGATTCCAAAGCCAGGCGGACGTGGTGATCGAGACGCGACGGGCGGCGGATTTGCTGAAGGCCACGCCAATGGACAGGCCGGAGGATGTCGAGACCAACAAGGTCAACGGCAAGGTCTATGTCGCCCTGTCGAACAACCGGGAACGCACCCAGCCGGACAAGGCCAATCCGCGCCCCCGGAACACCTATGGCCATATCCTGGAACTGACGGCCCCGAGCATGGACGGGCGACCGGATCACGGGGCGGACCGGTTCGCCTGGGACATCTTCCTGCTCGCCGGCGATCCGGGGAACGCGGAGCACCAGGCGCGCTACGGCGGGCCGGTGTCGGCGTCCGGATGGCTCGCCTGCCCCGACAACGTGGCGTTCGATGGCCAGGGACGCATCTGGATCGCGACCGACCAGGGCGGCGTGCAGCAGCGTCTGGGAATCGGCGACGGCGTCTGGGCCGCGGATACCGAGGGGCCGGGGCGGGCGATTCCCCGCCGGTTCTTCCGCGCGCCGACCGGGGCCGAGGTCTGCGGGCCGGCCTTCACGCCAGACAGCCGGACATTCTTCCTCGCGGTGCAGCACCCGGCCGGCGACGATCGGGGGGCGAGCTTCGACACGCCCACAACCCGCTGGCCGGACTTCCAGGACGGGACTCCGCCACGGTCCGCCGTGGTGGTGATCACGAAGAACGATGGCGGAGTGATCGGGGGTTGAGATGCTCCGATGCGTCTCAAGGCCTTGACACACCTAACCCCCCCACGTTAACGGGACCCTCTCGACGACGGGGTCGGTCGCGGCGCGTCTGCCGCCGGCCGCTTCTGGAGGGGTGTAGCTCAATTGGCTAGAGCGCCGGTCTCCAAAACCGGAGGTTAGGGGTTCGAGACCCTTCACCCCTGCCATCGCGCGGTGGAAACCCCGCAACCTTGAAACCAGTGAGCAGTTTGTTATGTCGCCTGGGCGGTACGTTGCTGAAGTGCGGGCCGAAGTCTCAAGGATCACATGGCCCACCCGCCGTGAGACCCTGACCGCGACCGCGATGGTATTCGCCCTGGCGCTTTGCACGGCCATTTTCTTCTTCGCGACGGACAGCGTGGTGTCTCAACTGACCCGCCTGATCCTGCGAATTGATCGTTGACGGAGTGACGGAAACCCATGGCCGCTCGTTGGTACGTGCTTCACGTTCATTCTGGTTTTGAGAAAAAGGTCGCGCAGCAGATCCAGGAACAGGCCGTCCAAAAGGGCCTGGCTGAACAGTTCGAGGAGATCCTCGTCCCCTCCGAACTGGTCGCCGAGACCCGGCGCGGACAGAAGATCAACACCGAGCATAAGCTGTTCCCCGGCTATGTCCTTGTAAAGATGGACATGACGGACGACACTTGGCATCTGGTGAAGGACACCGCCAAGGTCACCGGCTTCCTCGGCACCCGCAGCCGCCCGTCCCCGCTGTCCGAGGACGAGGTGAAGCGCATCCTGTCGCAGAATGTCGATGGCGCCCCCGTCGTCCGCTCCATCGTCTCGTTCGAGATCGGGGAGCAGGTGCGGGTCGTCGATGGTCCGTTCACCAGCTTCAATGGTGTCATCGAGGAAGTGGACAACGAAAAGAGCCGCGTGAAGGTCAGCGTCTCGATCTTCGGCCGCCTGACGCCCGTCGAACTGGAATTCGCCCAGGTCGAAAAGGGCTAGCCTCCGCGCCGGGGAGCCCCTCCCCTACCGCACTTTCCGCGCCGCCTGCCGCAGCCTTGGTTTCTGCGTGGGCGCCGTCGTGTCCAGGATCGCGTGCAGGGCCGCCACCGTCTCGGGCGGCAGGCGGTGGATCGTCTGGGCCAGGCGGTTGGCCAAAGCCGTCTGCTCGGGCGTCAGCCCCGCGGTGTTCACCGTGACCCGCGGATTGGACAGGCGGGCGAGGATGGCCAGTTCATCCGCCTCATCCCAGATCAGCCCGAAGAACTCATTCACTTGGTAAACCAGCCCCGCGCTGGGAGCCCCGCGCTTGCCGTGTTCCAGAGCGGACAGATAGGCGGCCGAGACCTGAAGCGCGTTCGCGAGGTATTTCAGCGTGATCCCCCGCTCCTCCCGCAACGTCCGCAGGCGGGCGCCGAAGGGCGTCATCGCATCCGGCGGAGCAGGATGCGGACCGAGCCGGTATTGGCCGCGTGCGGGTGGGAGGCCGCCAGGATCAGCGGCCTGATATCCGGCCGGTTCAGCCACATCGGCAGCTCCCGCCGGATCGTGCCGCCCTTTTCGGGGGAGCCTCGGCCGGTGATCACCTCCACGCAGCGCAGATGATCGGCGTGGGCGGTGCGGAGGAAGGCGGTCAGGGCATGGAACGCGTGCTGCGTGGTCATGCCGTGCAGGTCCAGCCGCCGGGACGTGGCCAGCTTGCCGCCCCGGAACCGGTGCCAGGTGGCCTTGTCGAGGCCCGCGGGCTCATCCCCGATGGAGACCGAGAACGGCTTCGCGCGCACCACAGGGGCCGGCATCGGGCGGGGCTGCACGGACACGGCGACGGGCCTGACGGGCGGTTCCGGCGCGGGTTCAGCGGCGGGAGCCGCCACGGGCAGGAGGCGGGGGCGGCCTGGCAAGGGCGCGATCTGGCGGGCGACATGGGCCCAGTCGGCGTGGTCCGCCTCGGTCAGTTTCCGCGCACGCAGGGCCATGGTGGATCAGGGGTCCCGGCTCAGGCCACGGGCTTCCAGCGCCCGCAGATAGGCGGCCCAGCGGGTGTCCCGCTCCTGCCCCATCTCATACAGGTAGTCCCAGGAGTAGATGCCGGTATCGTGCAGGTCGTCGAACACCAGCCGGACGGCATAGACGCCGACCTGCTCGATCGCCGTGATCCCGACCAGCCGCTTGCCCGCGACGTATTTGCGCTGGGATGGCCCATGCCCCTGCACCTCGGCGCTGGGGCTTTCGACCCGCAGGTATTCGGCCGGCAGATCGAAGGAGGCGCCGTCCTCGAAGCTGACATGCAGCGTCCGGTCGGCCCGCGCATAGCGGATTTCGACAGGGGTGACGGTCATGGCGCCAGCTTGCGGGCTTCGTCCACCAGCATGACCGGGATGCCGTCCCGGATCGGGTAAGCCAAGCCGGCCTTGTGGCTGATCAGCTCATTGGCCGCGCGATCGTACTCCAGCGGCCCCTTCGTGAGGGGGCAGACCAGAAGTTCGAGCAGCCGCGGGTCGATCGGCGCGGATTGGGGTGCGGGTTCGGTCATCAATGCTTCGCCATCAACTGACGACCCGCCCCGGCGGCAGGTCTGGTCCGGCGGCGCCCATTTGCAGAAGCGCGAGGAGGATCGCGGCGCGATCAGCCTCGGTCGTCGCTTCCAGCAGGGCCTGTTTCTCGGCCGGTTCGAAGGGACACGCCATGCCCAGCGTGACGACGAGCGTGTCGTCGTCCATCCGGTGGATCGCGTCCCAGTTCGCATCCACCCCGCGCTGGGAGAAATAGGCCTTGAGGGCGGCGAGGAACGCCTCCCGGTCCAGGCCGAGGCTGCGGGGGGCGAGATCGAGGTCGGCGCGGTAGGGGCCATAATCGGCCCGCACCCGGCGATAGCCGTTCCGCATCGCCAGTTCCTGGGCCACGCGGAAGCGGGCGACGCCGGTCAGGGTGATCAGGAACCGTCCGTCCTCCGTCTCACTGAACGACGACAGACGGCCCAGGCAGCCGACCTGGAACAGGCCAGGCCCCGGCGGGACCTCGGGCTGCGTCGGGTCGGGCTGGATCATCGCGAACATCCGGCCGGCGCCGAGTGCATCCTCGACCATCGCCTTGTAGCGGGGTTCGAAGATGTTCAGGGGCAGCTTCCCCCGCGGCAACAGCAGCGCGCCGGGCAGCGGAAACACCGCGAACTCCGACGGCAGGTCTTCCGGACGGGGGTGAAAGGCGGCCATCTAGCTGAACAGGATCGCGGAGAGGCGGCGGCGCGCGGAACCGGTCACCGGCTCCTCCGATCCCCAGGATTCGAACAGCTTGAGCAGTTGGACCCGGGCGGCGCCTTCGTTCCAGGCGCGGTCGCGCCGGATGATTTCCAGCAGCGCGTCGGCGGCCTGCTCGCGTTCGCCCATCGCGTTCAGGGCGGTGGCGAGTTCGTAGCGGGCTTCGTGGTCAGCCGGGTCGGCGGCGAGGCGGTCCTGGAAGATCTGGAGCTTCGCCTGTGCCTCCCGCCCTTCCCGCGCCAGGGCCAGGGTGCTGCGGACGGCCGAGATTTCGGCGTGTTCGCTGATCTTCTCCGGCACGCGGGACAGGGCCTGTTCGGCGTCCTCCTCGCGGCCGAGCGCCATGAGGGTGCGCATGAGGCCGCCCCAGGCTTCGGGGTTTTCGGGTTCTTCCTGCAGGACGGCGCTGAACATGGCGCCGGCGTTCTGCGGGTCGCCGGTTTCAAGGGCGGCGCGGGCCTCGGCCAGCAGGTCGGCGGTCGGCATGGTGCCGCCGGCGGCTTTCAGCAGGCCTTCGACAAAGCGCTTGATTTCAGATTCGGGCAGCGCGCCCTGGAAGATGTCGGCGATCTGGCCCTGCCAGAAGGCGGCGACGGTCGGCACCGATTGCAGCGGCAGGCCGAGTTGGGAGAGCTGCTGGACGAGGGCACGGTTCTGGTCGATGTCGATCTTGACCAGCTTGACCCGGCCGTTGGCGGAGCGAACCACCTTTTCCAGCGTCGGCGTGAGCTGCTTGCAGGGGCCGCACCAGGTTGCCCAGAAATCGACCAGGACGGGCATGGTCTTCGATGCCTCGACCACATCCTGCATGAAGGTCTTCTGGTCGCCGTCGACGATCATGGCCGGGGGAGGAACCGCGTCCGGCGCGGATGGGTCGATGATGTGATCCATGGGGGCTGGTATTCCTGTTGGGCAGTCGATTTGGCCGACGGGCTTGGACGTACGAGTTGGCGCCAGTCCCTAATTTACGATCAGTCCGGCGGCAAGCAAGCGGCCTCGGGGCAGAAACACGCTCTGGTACCCGCCGATCGGCGGATTGAGCATCCTGGTTGTCCCCCGGGCATCGTCCTGGTTTGCCCCCGGCTGGGCGCGTGGCGCCATCGGTGCTACCCGTGCCGGCAAATCAAGGCATGCCGCCGGGAGGGAACCGTCATGAAAATCCGCACCATCGTTCTGGGACTGCTTGCCTGCTACTTGCTGGTCCCACCGGCGGCCGATGCGCAGGAACGCTATCCCAGCAAGCCGATCCGTCTGGTCGTGCCCTTCGCCGTCGGTGGCGCCACCGACATCATGGCGCGCATCGTCGGGCAGCGGATGGGCGAGTTGCTGGGCCAGACCTTCGTGGTGGAGAACAAGGCGGGCGCGGGCGGGAACCTCGGGTCCGACTATGTCGCCAAGGCGGCGCCGGATGGCTACACGATCCTGATGGCCTCGGCTTCGACGCATGGGGCCAATCCGGCGCTGTACAAGAAGTTCCCCTATGATCCGGTGAAGGACTTCATCGCGCTGGGCGCGCTGGGCATCAACCCGTCCGCGTTCGGCGTCGCCAACTCGGTTCCCGCCAAGGACGTGCAGTCGCTGATCGCCCTGGTGCGCGCCAATCCGGGCAAATACAGCTTCGGGTCGGGCGGGGTCGGGTCGATCCTTCATCTGTGCGGGGAGCAGTTCAAGGTCCGCGCCGGCGGGCTGGATATCGAGCATGTGCCCTATCGCGGCTCGGGTCCGATGATGAACGACCTGGCGTCCGGGCAGTTGCCGATGGCCTTCGACGTGCTGCCGACGATCCTGCCGCAGATCCAGGCCGGCACAGTGCGGGCGCTGGCGAATGGGGCGGCGGTGCGGGCGTCGCAGCTCGCCGACCTGCCGACGGTGCAGGAGCAAGGGGTGCCGGGGTATGAATGCTATTCGTGGGGCATCCTGTTCGCGCCGGCCAAGACTCCGGCCCCGATCGTCGCCACGCTGCACCAAGCGCTGGTGACCGCGCTGGCCGAGGAAGCCGTGATCAAGCGTCTGCGCGATACGGGGATGGAGGTGTTCCAGCCGCCCCGGACGCTGGAGCAGTCCGACGCGTTCCTGCGGACCGAGGTCGCGAAATGGGCGGCGATCGTGAAGGAGACGGGGATTCAGATTGATTGAGGGGATTGGGGCGGCCACAATCGTCGCTTTGGGGCCGCGTACGGTTTGACCGTCCTGGCCGGGCTTGACCCGGCCATCGCCCGGGACACCGGTGATAAAGAGTGCGAAGGACTTCAACCGACAGCCTGCCCGGCGATGGCCGGGTCAAGCCCGGCCAAGACGAAAAGGCAACCAGGCGCGAACGCCCAGAGCCCCTACCCCGCCGATGCACCCACCGCCGGATCGTCCAGCCGCAAGGTGGCGATCCGCGCGAGGGTGGCCCGTAGCGCCTCCGATTCCCCGGACCCGAACACACCCTCGAACCGGGCCTGGGCGTCCTTCCAGGCGCGCCGCGCCTCGGCCAGGCGGGTAGCGCCGAGCGGGGTCAGGGTCACCAGCCGCTCCCGCCGGTCCTTGCCGATGGCGCGGGTGACCAAGCCCTGCGCCTCCAGCGGGCGGAGGTTATGGCCCAGCGTGGCGCGGTCCATGATCATCGCCTCGGCCAGCGCCTTCATCGTGGTCGGGCCATTCCGCCCCAGCCGATAGAGAATCGGCAACTGCGTGATCCGGATGCCAGTGGACGCCAGCGCGTGGTCATAGAACTGGGTCACCCGCCGGGTCGCCTGACGCAAAGCCTGACAGTTGCAGAGAGTGGGACCCTGCTCCGCGCTCGGCTGACTGGTCTTGCCACTTATGCTCATATGCCCATAATCTCGCGCATGGCCGCTGCCGCGATGCCTGACGGAGTTACACCACCATGACCGCCACGCCAACGACGGTTCGCCCGCTGTGGATCGTATTGCTCGCCGCCGGCATCATCGTCGGGATGGCGATGGGGCTGCGTCAGGTGATGGGCCTGTATCTGCGCCCCCTGTCCATGGACCTGGGCCTGGGGCGGGAGCCGTTCTCCAACGCCATGGCGATGTCCAACCTGATCAACGGTGCCGGAGCGATCCTGGCCGGGGCCGTCGCCGACCGCTACGGCGCCGGCCGGGTCATCGTCGCCGGCACCATCTGCACGGTCCTCGGCCTGCTTTCGATGTATGCCGCGCACTCCCCGATGGACCTGATGGTCGCCGGGCTGCTGCTGGGCCTGGGCGTGACCGGCACCGGCATCAACAGCCTGGTCGGCGCGGTCGGCCGAGCGGCGCCGGCCGAGAAGCGGACGGCGGCCATTGCGTCGCTGGGGATGGCGAGCGGGATCGGCGGGTTCCTGGCCTTTCCCTATGCCCACACGCTGATGGAGGTCTACGGCTGGCAGGTCAGCCTGGTCGTCCTGGCCTGCACGGCGCTGGCGATGATGCCGCTGGGGCTGGCGTTGCGAGGCCGGCCGCAAGCCGCGGCACCGGGCGTGAAGGTCCAGACGCTGCGGGAAGCCTTCGCCGAGGCCTTCGCCCATCCCAGCTTCTGGCTGCTGACCGCCGGGTTCTTCGTCTGCGGCTTCCATGTCGCCTTCTACTCGGTCCATCTGCCGGCTTTCGTGCAGGACCAGGGGCTGAACGCCTGGGTCGGGGTCTGGGCGCTGATGGCGGTGGGGATCGCCAACATCATCGGCACCTTTCTGGCCGGGCAGTCGGCGCGGGTCATGCAGAAGCGGATTTCTCTGACCGTGATCTACCTGGCGCGGACGGTCCTGTTCCTGGGGCTGCTGTACCTGCCGATCACGCCGTTCACGATCATCACGATCTCGGCGCTGCTGGGTCTGTTCTGGCTGTCGACCGTGCCGCTGACCAGCAGCCTGGTGGCGACGTTCTTCGGCACCGGCTGGATGTCGATGCTGTTCGGGTTCGTGTTCCTGTCGCACCAGGTCGGCTCGTTCCTGGGGCTGTATGCCGCCGGACGAGTCTACGACATGACGAAGTCCTATGACCTGATGTGGTGGATTTCCGCCGGGCTCGGCCTGTGCGCCGCCCTGATCCACTGGCCGATCAAGGAGCGTCCGGTGGCGCGCATCCTGGCCGAACAGAGGGCCTGAGATGCCGCTGCCGGTCCGCGTCGTTCTGATCCTGGCGGTCGGGTTCCTGCTCGTGGCGGGCGGCCTGGCGTGGGCCGAGCGGGGGCCGGCGATCCTGATGGACTTGACCAATGGGGCTGCGCGATTGCTCTGCCTTTAATCCGACGCGCGGCTCGGCCCCATCAGCGTGGCGCCGCCATCCACCCCCAGGCATTGGCCGGTGATGTAGCGGGCCTGGTCCGATAGCAGGAACCGCACCGCGGCGCCGATGTCCCAGCCCGTCCCCTCGCGCTGCAGGACGGAGGCCTTGCGGCGGGTTTCCCGCGCCTGGTCCGTCATGCCGCGCGCATAGACCATCGGTGTATACATCGCGCCCGGCACGACGCAGTTTGCGCGGATGCCGTCCGGCCCGTGGTCGACCGCGATGGCCTTCGTCAACGCGATCACCGCGCCCTTGGACACGGAGTAGATCGTCAGTCCCCGCGGCCGCAGCGCCGAAATCGAGGAGATGTTGACGATCGCCCCTCCCCCCGCGGTGCGAATCATGGCCGGGATGGCATGCTTGCAGGTCAGGAACATGGTTTCCACGTTCACATTCATCACCCGCGCCCAGGTTTCCTCGGTTTCGTCGACCACAGTGCCCTTGCTGCCGATACCGACATTGTTGTCGAGGCAATCCAGCCGGCCCCAGCGCGACACCGCGTCCTGCACCATCGCGGCGCAATCGGCGGCGCGAGTCACGTCATAGGACGCCGCGGCCGCACTGCCGCCTTCGGCCGCGATCATCGCCACCGTGCGTTCCGCCAGCGCGATATCACGATCCACCACCAGCACATGCGCGCCCGCCCGTCCCAGCAAGATCGCCGCCGCTCGGCCGTTGCCGATGCCGTCACCGACCGCACCGCCACCGGAGACGATCGCGACCTTGCCGATCAGGCCCCATTCCTCGTTTGGCGTCATGGTGGGCGCTTCCCTTGCTGTCGTTGCAGGATGACATTCACCGCGAGACGATAGCGCTGGGGTGCCGCGAATGCCACGCCCGAGAATCGCTATTGCGAATCATTCGCAATATCGGCAGGGTGCGCGCGTTATCCAGGAGGCACCGGATGCGGATTCACCGTTCCCTTGGCGTCGGATCGCTTGTCGCTCTGATGGCCGCGCATCGCGAAAATGAACCGCCGCCGCCCGTACCGTCGGTTCGGCCCCACCCGGATGGCGGGGCTCGCCGCATGGCAGCCCTTGAGGCGGCACCGGGGCGTGGCGACCGCGTAACGGCTGGCGCGGATGCGGGCTGGGCCTCGGATCGCGATCCATGACAGAACGCGCGGACGCGGCCGGTCGCCGGTGCTAGGCGGCTTTCGACGCCGGCTGCGGGGCGGCCTGGTCGACCGAATAGGCGTCACGACACCCGGCGGTGATCTCCAGCAGCCGAACGCCGCCCGCGCCGACCGGAGGTGGTGATGGTCGCGTTGTTGGTAAAGCTGTTCGTCCCCGTCAGCGTGACCGGGTTGTCTCCCGAGACCAGGGAGATGCTGCTGGCGGTCGTATTCGTGATCGTCCTGGCCATGTCCGGTTCTACCCACTGGAAACAGGAACGCCCTTAGCACATTGCGTGGTGCGCTTCAGCCCGCTCAATCAATTTTTACAATTTTTTGCACTTTTCGGACTCCGCGCGGGGTTGCCGGGTGGAGGGCCCCATCCATCGACGTCTCCGCCATGCTGGGTCTCATGTGGCTGTCGACGATACCGCTGACCTCCAGCCTGGTGGCGACGTTTTTCGGCACGGATTGGATGTCGATGCTGTTCGGTTTCGTGTTCTTCTCCCACCAGATCGGTTCGTTCCTGGGATTGTGGACGGCGGGGCGGGTGTTCGACCTGACGAAGTCCTATGACACGATGTGGTGGATTGCCGCCGGCCTCGGCATGTTCGCCGCGGCCATGCACTGGCCGATTCAGAAGCGGCCGGTGCCGCGGGTTTTGGCCGAACAGGGTGCCTGATGCACCGGGCCGAGCGGGTCGTGCTCGGAATGGCCATTGTAACCCTGCTCGCCGGTGGCGCCATGGCCTGGATCGCGCGGGGATCGGCCATCCTGATGGAACTGGGGGCCGGCGCGGCGCGGGTATCGTGTCTGTGATCCTGACTGGATGCCTCGGGCCAATTTGATATTGCGAACTATTCGCAAATAAGGCAGATGGAAGGGAGACACAGCGAGGACGTCACAATATATATTCACTGTTCTCTCGGCACTGGCACGCTCGCCGCCCTGATGGCTGCGGCGTGTGACCAGATGGCCGACCGCCGGAGCGTATCGCTTCTCGGGCGCCATCCCAGGCGGCACGATCTTGATTTGGGCACGGACATCGGGGACGCGCGTCAGACAGGCCCGAGCCCGTCGCGCCCGGATATGCCGCAGCGTTGGCCAGAACTGGCACAACCTGATTGGACTGGCGGCGATCATTGAGTTGGTTCGACGGCGTCGTCGGATCATCCGTCCCGCCGTCGCCGCGTGTATTAGCTCGACGCTCTCCGTTGTTGCTTTGGTACGCTGACCGCCTAAGTTCTCATCCTGCCGCGAGCCGCTTCCACCAAGGCCGTTCGACGATCAAATGCCTCTCGCGCCCGCTGGAGCTGCGATCGTGACAAGCCTATCGCAAGCGATCGCGTCATCCACAAGATCAGCCAAAACATCACTGCTGTCCGGTCAA
>DIUL01000153.1 GCA_002422345.1 Acetobacteraceae bacterium UBA6159 | reverse complement strand
AAAGGGCTTCACCCGATTCCCCTGAGGGAGGCCATCAGTTCCGACCACTCCCGCCGGTTCAGGCCACTGTCGGCCTGATCGACGGATTCTCCGCCCAGCATCCGCTTCACGACCGCCAGCATCCCGGCCGAAAGGGTTACCGCGCCAAGCCGGTAGTCGCGGAAGGCGGCGGCGGCGATCGGGACCCAGGCGTCCACGGTGTTCAGCATGGCCTCGGCGTAGACCCGGATTTCGTATTGCGCGTGCGGGTCGGCGCGCAACGAGAGGAAGTGGAACAGGTTGTGGAGGTCGGTCTTCCAGTACCACTGCGTATAGGTGTTCAGCGTCAGGTTCATCCGCGCCAGTTCCCGCGCCAGGCCCTGGCGGTCGGGATCGACGGGGGCGCCGGACGCGTCCTCGTTCAGCATGTGGGCGTAGTGGTCGTAGTTCCGGGCGGCGTCGTCCTGGAGTAGGCGGAGGACTTCCTGTGCCTCCTCGCCTTCCAGCACCGTCCCGCGGCCCTGGCGGTTGGCCAGCGATTGGGCAGCGAGTTGCTCGGGGGCGGGGATGTAGAATTCCCGGTCCAGGATCGAGTAGCGGGCGGAGTACTCGTTCACGTTCGCGGTCCGGTGGCGGATCCACTGGCGGGCGATGAAGATCGGCAGTTTGACGTGGTACTTGATCTCGCACATCTCGAAGGGGGTCGAGTGGCGGTGGCGCATCAGATAGCGGATCAGCCCGGCATCCTCGGACACGCGTTTCGTTCCGCGACCATACGACACGCGGGCGGCCTGCACGATGGCGGCGTCGTCGCCCATGTAGTCGATCACCCGGATGAAGCCGTGGTCCAGGATCGGGATCGCCTCATACAGCATGGCCTCCAGCGCCGGCACGGTGGGGCGGGCGGTGAGGGCAGACTGGGCGCGCTGGGCGGCGATCTCGTTCGCCTGATCGGGGGAGAGGGACATGGCGCCGACATATCACGAATATCCCCGGCGCGAAGAGCCAAGGGGCCTTCCATCCGCTGGGCCAACCCCCTATATCTCTCCCCGTCAGCTTGCTGACTATGGTGATAAACGGTGGTTGGAATAAGCGTTGTGGACCCGGGGGCAGTGCCCGGCGCCTCCACCATTATCCTCCTGGAAACAGGGCGGATTCATGGGGGCGAAACAGGCTCGACACGCGTGGTAAAGACCCATTTTTTGCCCGGCATGATACCGCCGTTATCGGGTCAAACTTCAAGTGCCAATGACAATGAGGCGCTCGCTGTCGCTGCATAAGCGATAAGCGCGGTTCGGGGGGCACCGGGCAACAGAAGCCCCCCACTTACCCTCCCTCGAAAGCGCCGCCCTTGCGCCTCGTCCTCGCCGCGCTCTCCTATTTCCTGATGGTCTTCGCCGTCGGCTTCGTCCTCGGCATCATCCGCGTCCTCTTCGTCGAGCCCGCGATCGGGCCGCTCGGCGCCGTGCTGGCCGAGGCACCGGTCATGCTGCTGGCCATGCTGGCCGCGGCCCGCCTGATCACCGGCTGGTTCGCCATCCCGGGCGGGCGGCCGCGCCTGGTCCTGGGCGCCTGGGCCTTCGGCCTGCTGGCGGTTATGGAGCTGGTGGGGGCCGCTCTGCTGCGGGGCATGCCGCCCGCCGTCTACCTGGCGCATCTGCTCACGCCCTCGGGCCTCGTGTCCCTGGTCCTGTTCGGGCTGTTCGCCGTGGCGCCCTGGCTGCTGGCCCGTGACGCTTCGCGGGGGCTGTGATACCGGTGCGGTCCTCGTTTCCGGGAGACCGTCCATGCATATCGGCCTGCTGCTGTTCCCCAAGCTGACGCAACTCGACCTGACGGGCCCGTTCGAGGTCTTTGCCGCCACCCCCGGCGCCACCGTCCATCTGCTGTGGAAGACCAAGGACCCGGTCCAGGCCATCACCGGCATGAAGATCGTGCCCGACACGACCCTGGCCGAGTGCCCGCAGCTCGACGTCATCTGCGTCCCCGGCGGGTCCGGCGTCGCCGCGGTGATGGAGGACCCGGAGGTGCTGGATTTCCTCCGCCGCCAGGCCGCCGGCGCGCGCTACATCACCTCGGTCTGCACCGGCGCGCTGGTTCTTGGCGCGGCGGGGCTGCTGAAGGGCAAGCACGCGACAACGCATTGGGGCTCGCATGATTTCCTGGCCTCGCTGGGCGCGATCCCGACCAAGGGGCGCGTCGTGCGCGACGGCAACATCTTCACCGGCGGTGGCGTGACCGCGGGGATCGATTTCGCCCTGACGCTGGTGGGAGAGATGTGCGGGCCGACCGTCGCGCAGTCGATCCAGCTCCAGATCGAATACGCCCCGGCGCCGCCGTTCGAGTCGGGGTCGCCCGACACCGCCCCCGAACAGGTGGTCGCCATGGCGCGCAAGCATCTGTCCGGGATGCGGACCGAGCGGGAAGCGCTGATGGGTCGGGTGGCGGAGCGGCTGGCGGTCTGAGAACCGGCGCTCAGGCGCCATCGCCCAGCAGGATCACCTCGGACGACGGCATCCATGCGGCGAAGGCGCGGTCGAAGGTCGCGATGTGGTCTGCCCCCGACCGCTTCATGTCGTGGTGGATGACTCCGTCTGCGAAGTCTCCGCCACGGCCAAGCGCGCGGAGGCCGGCCTGGGCGGCGGGGTGGTCGGTTTCGACCTGGCGGCTGGTGATCAGACGTTGCACCAATGCCTCGACCTCGGCGCCCGAGTACCGATAGGCTCGGCGTAGCACCCAGACCAGTTCGCACAGGACGATGGTGGGGATCACGATCGCATCGGCCTCCTCGATCAATCGGGCGGCCTGGGCGGATTGATGTTCATCGTCCTCGGTCAGATATCGAACCAGGACATTCGTATCGACAGCGACCTTCACCCCCGCCGACCTTGTTCGATGGCATGCTGCATGTCCTCCAACGCCACTGGCGGCGCACCAGGGCGCTTCAAGGCACCGCGGAGGGTGCGGATGTCATGGGCCGTGTGCGCCGTGGTGAGTTCGACCTTGCCATCCGGCATCAACGTGACGCCGATCCTGTCTCCGGGGCCGATCCCAAGGTGGCGCAGGAGTTCGCGTTTCAGCGTGACCTGTCCCTTGGCGGTCACGGTCAATTCCAGCGGCATGGGACCTCCGACCTGATGATGCTTCAGAACGTAAGGCGTGGATCGCCTTACTTCAATCCGGTCTTCCGCTCATCCGGCACGACCAGCCAGACCCAGATCAGGTTCGCGGTCAGCATCGCGGCTGTCAGGGCGAAGACCCAGTTGATCCCGGCGCTGGCCGCCACGACGCCGCCGGTCAGCGGGCCGGTCGTGTTGCCGATGAAATAGGCCGACGACAGCAGCCCATAGGTCGTGCCGCGCTGCGCCGGATCGGTCAGCTTGCCGATCAGCGCGTTGGCGGCGGGCAGGACTCCGCCCACGAACAGCCCCAGCCCGAAGCGTTCGGCGACGAAGGCCGGATACCCCAGAGGCAGGGCCTGAGGCGCGGTGAACAGGGCCGCCCCGGCCAGGCAGATCAGCAGGGTGGTGCGGTAGCCGATCCGGTCGCTGCGCCGTCCGAGGAAGGGCACTGCCAGCGCCCCCGCGATCCCGGTGACCGAGAACGCGATCCCGCCCAGTGTCGCCAGATTGGGCCTCGGGCCGAGCATATCCTGGACATGAAGGGTGATGATCGGCTGCACCGCATGGGTCGCGAACTGGCCCATCATCAGCACGACGATCAGCGACAGCAGCGGACGGGAGCGGGCGACGATCGCGATGCCGGCCAGCAGCGACGGCCGAGCCTTGGACTTGTCGGGCGGCGTGAAGCGCTCGGGAACTAGGAACAGCGTTACCAGGAAGGCGCAGACGCAGATCGTGCCGCCGAAGAAGAAGGGCAGGCGGTAGCTGCCGGTCAGGTCGGCGATCCCCCCACCGATCACCGGGCCGATCAGCGAACCGACCAGGGTCCCCGTGCTCATCCAGCCCATCGCGTAGCCCAGCCGCCGCTCGGGCACCTGAGAGGCGACCATCACGGTCGCGGCCGAGTTGAACCCGGCCAGCAGCCCCATTCCGGCGCGCAGGCCGAGCATCTGCCAGGGACCGAGGGCGATGCCCATGAGGAAGGTGAAGATGCCGATGCCGAGGGTCGATCGCAGCACCATCAGCTTGCGCCCGTGCCGGTCCGCGAGGCCTCCCCAGACCGGGGCTGCGAACACCGCCACGCAGGACGTCGCCGCCGCCAGCACGCCGGCCCAGAGATTGACCGCGGCCGGCGCCGTCACCCCCAGATCGGGCAGGAACAGCGGCATGATCGGGGCCACGATGTTGAACGAGATGCTCATGACGAACTGCACCGCGACCATCGCCCACAGCGTCCTGCGCCAGGCCCCGTGGTCTTCGTCCTGCTCCGTGGAGTCGGCGCTGGGTTCGGTTTCGGTCATGCGACGAGCATTCGTCGCGGCACCGGCGCTGTCAAAGGGCACGCATATCGGTGCGTGTGGATGGGAGAACCGGCCGCCCCCTATTGCAATCGCCGCGTGCCTGGCCGAATTGCGTGAAGTACCGACTTTGCGACCCCGCGCGCCCGCGCTATGGGTTGATGGATCTCACGAGGGTTGCCGGATGGAAGACGATAAGGAGCAGCGGCCGGATAGCCTGTTGCCCTATGACGACTGGACGGAACGCGCCCTGCGCCATGTCGTGGCGAAGGCGGTGGAGTTCGTCGTCGAGAAGGGCCTGCCGGACGGACATCATTTCTATCTGACGTTCCGTACCGATCACCCGGGCGTGTCGATTCCCGCTCGGCTCAAGGCGCAGTATCCGCAGGAAATGACCATCGTCCTGCAGCACCAGTTCTGGGACCTGCGGATGGACTGGGAGACGGACATGATCTCCGTTGGCCTGTCGTTCGGTGGCGTGCCCTCGATGCTGCATGTCCCGCTGAACGCGGTGGTTGCCTTCGCCGACCCGCATGTCCGCTATGGCCTGCGCTTCCGCCCGGTGACCGAGGAGGAGGTGAAGGTCGAAACGCCGCCGCCACCGCCCGAGGAGCCGGCCGCCGAAGCCTCGGAAGCAGCCGAATCAGAAAGCCCGCAGGTCGTCAGCCTCGACGCGTTCCGCCGCCGGTCGCCGCCGCGCACTTGACGTCTTCCAGTGGCCTGTGTGTTCGGCGCCGGTCGGATTGCCCCTGACCGCGCCGCCCGCCGCCCCCATATCGACGCCCATCCCGCTCTCCTTGAAGGAGCATGACCATGAACGCCCCCATGAAGCCGCCCAGCCCCCGCCCCGCCGGTTTCCTCTATTCCCCGATGTTCCCGCTGGGGCCGGAGACGACACCATGGAAGAAGCTGGATATCCAAGGGGTTCGGACCGTCAATTGCGACGGGCAGACGGTTCTGCGGATCGCCCCCGATGCCCTGAGCGAGCTGGCCGTGCGGGCGTTCCACGATGTCTCCCACCTGCTGCGGCCGGGGCACCTGGCGCAGTTGCGGGCGATCCTCGATGACCCGGAGGCGAGCGGGAATGACCGGTTCGTGGCGCTCGACCTGCTGAAGAACGCCAATATCGCGGCCGGTGGCGTGCTGCCGATGTGCCAGGACACCGGCACCGCGATCGTCTTCGGCAAGAAGGGCCAGCGCGTCTGGGTCGATGGGGATGAGGAAGAGGCGCTGTCCTGGGGCGTGCATCGCACCTACACGGAGACCAACCTGCGCTATTCGCAGATGGCCCCGCTGTCGATGTATAACGAGGTCAACACGGGCAACAACCTGCCCGTCCAGTTCGACATCATGGCGGCCCCCGGCAACCACCACGCCGATGAATTCCATTTGATGTTCGTCGCCAAGGGCGGCGGATCGGCCAACAAGACCTTCCTTTTCCAGGAAACCCGCGCGGTGCTCTCGCCCGAGCGGCTGTTGAAGTTCCTGGAAACCAAGATGAAGACGCTGGGGACCTCGGCCTGCCCGCCGTATCACCTGGCGATCGTGATCGGCGGGACCTCCGCCGAGATGACGCTGAAGACCGTGAAGCTGGCCTCGACCCGCTGGCTGGATGGGCTACCCACCGAGGGCAGCAAGGCCGGCCACGCCTTCCGCGACGTGGAGCTGGAAAAGCAGGTGCTGGAACTGTCCCGCAACATCGGGATCGGGGCGCAGTTCGGCGGCAAGTATTTCT
>DIUL01000112.1 GCA_002422345.1 Acetobacteraceae bacterium UBA6159 | reverse complement strand
TACTCCTTCACCCGATTGCCCTGTGCTTCGGATCAGCTTGCGGCGACACAAGGGCCGGGGGCAAGCTGGGATCGGAGTATCCCGTCATGACCAAGCTGCTGTCCCACCCGCCGGAGCGCCTGCATCACCATGCCTATGTCGTCCGTGACCAGGAGGCGAACCGCGCCTTCTTCGAGGATGTGCTCGGCATTCCCCTGATCGCCACCTGGTGCGAGAGCCATTTCAGCCCCTGGGTCAACCGGGAGGTCCCGATGTGCCACACTTTCTACGGCATGGCGGATGGCGGGGCGCTGGCGTTCTTCTCCTTCGCGGATGACGAAGTCTATCGCCGGACGCAGGCAGAGAAGCCGGCCGAGATCGGCATCTTCGACCATGTCGCCTTCAAGGTGGACGAGGCGGGCTATACGGAACTGGTCGACCGGCTGAAGGTCGCTGGCACCCCGGCGCGGGAGACGGATCATGGCTATTGCAAGTCGATGTACTGCTCATCGCCGGATGGGCTGATCGTGGAGTTCACCGTCGATCCGCCCGAGGCCGCCGCCATCGACCGCATCCGCCGATCCGACGCGCATGCTGAACTGAAGCGGTGGGTGGGCGGGGACCACCGGCCGAACAACGACCTGCGGCCGCACGAGTAGGTCAGGACCAGGCGTCGCGCATCGGTCCGTCGACGCCGGAGACCGGGTCGGCGTTCGGCATCGGCACGGCCGCCACGTCGCGCACCACGCGGGCGTGATCGCTGCTCCGGCCGCGGTGCATGTCCGGGCGGGGCGCGTTGTCGGGATAGGCACCGACGATCAGCAGGTCGGCCGTCTGCTCCAGGTTGCAGTGGCCGACGCCGGCGGGCACCACGACGACATCGCCGGCCTGCACCGTCAGCGCCTGGCCGGTCGGGCCGCCGAACTGGACCTTCGCGCTGCCGCGGGCGACTCCCAGGGCTTCATGCGTGTTGCTGTGGAAGTGGTGGAACGGGTGGACCCCGTCGCGCCAGGCAGGCGGCCAGCGATGGGCCGCGAAGGCCTGCTCCATCGCCACGGGATCTGCGGGCAGGGCCGCGCGATAGACCAGCAACGGCAGGCGGGAGTTCGGGATCGCGCCATCATCCGCGAAGGTGAACCTCAACGGCTGGGTCATCGGGGGGACGCCATCGCGGCGGCGAGCTGCTTGTCGAGCGTCACCAGCCCGGTTCCCATCGACTGCGCCAGCCAGAGGTAGGCCGCGTCGTAGATCGTCAGGCCGGTGTCCTCGGCGAGGGTCAGCACTTCCATGTGGTCCACCTGGATCGTCTCCACGCCCGGGCCGGGCATCGCCAGCGCGCGCCGCAGGGCGTTCCGGAGTGCGGGCTGCTTGCGGCTTTTGACCAGGCAGACATTCGCCATTTCATAGTCCAGCAGCGCCGGGGCGATGAGCTCACAGTCCCGGATCTGGTCGGCCACCCAGTCCCCGGCGGGTTCGCCGAACACGAGAGCCGCCAGGGCCGAGGCGTCGACGACCTTAACGCTGACCGCGCGCATCGCGATCGGCCCGGATGATGGCGGCCGATTCGTCCACCGCGTTGAGGCCGAGCGCCTGGATGCGGGCGCGGTATTCTTCGAGGGTGAGGGGGCGCTTGGGGGGCAGGGTGACCGCTTCTTCAATGATGGCCATGAGTTCACCTTGCAGGGATCGATGATTGCGCGTCGCCCGGTCCTTCAGGCGGGCGACCACATCATCAGGGGCATTCTTTATCGAAAGGTTAACAGGCATCGGATTATTTCCGGTGGTTCCATTATGGCGCCAATTTAGATGTTTGGTGCATCCGGTGCAAGGGGTTCGTCGTCCTCGTCGCCATAGCCCACCAGGCGAAGCGCGCGGCCTCGGATTCCGCGTTGGGCGGCGGCGTGGATCAGGGCTTCCTCGCGGCCATGGGTGACCCAGACCTCCGGCGCGCCGACGTCATCCAGCGTGGCGTTGAGTTCGTTCCAGTCGGCGTGGTCGGAGATGACGAGCGGCAGTTCGACGCCTCGTTGCCTGGCGCGTTGGCGGACGCGCATCCAGCCGGAGGCGAGGGCTGCGATCGGGTCTTCCAGCCGGCGGGACCAGCGGTCGGCGATCGCGCTGGGGGGCGCGAGGACGATGGCGCCGGCGAGGTCGCCCTTCGCGGCATCGGCCACCAGCCTGGTCGGCCCGAGGTCGATGCCGCAGGCCCGGTAGACGTCGCACATCGCCGCCAGGGCGCCGTGCAGCCAGATCGGCCCGTCCCATCCGGCGGCGCGCAGCAGGCTGATGAGGCGCTGGCATTTGCCGAGCGCGTAGCAGCCGACGACATGGGTGCGGTCGGGGAACAGGACCAGGCTGTCGAGCAGGCGGGTGATTTCCTGGTCCGCCGGGGGATGGACGAAGACGGGCAGGGCGAAGGTGGCCTCGGTGACGAAGACGTCGCAAGCGATCGGTTCGAAGCCCGTGCAGGTCGCGTCCGGCGCCCGCTTGTAGTCGCCGCTGACGACGGTTCGGCTACCCCGATACGCCATCACCACCTGGGCGCTGCCGAGGACGTGGCCGGCGGGGGCGAGGGAGACGCGGACATCCCCGATCGTCACCGGCGCCCCGAACGCCATGGCCTGCTGGGAGGCGCCGGCCCCGGTTTCGCCGAGGCGGGCGCGCATCAGCGCCAGGGTCTCCGGCGTTGCCAGGACCGCGCGGTGGCCGGGGCGGGCATGATCGGAATGGGCGTGGGTGATGATGGCGCGGTCGACGGCGCGGACCGGGTCGATGAAGAAATCGCCCGGTTCGCACCACAGGCCCTCGGGCCGCGTCCGCAGCCAGGTTTCGGGATGAGGCATCGGGCCAGTGTCAGCCGGCCCGCGCCCGAAAGCCAGTGTCTGGGGCTATTTCTTTTCCGCCTCCCACTTCTGCAGTTCGTCGAGCAGCGCCGGCAGGCCGACCGAGATGGTGTGGACGCCGAGCACGCTGGTCAGTTCCAGGACCTCCATGATCTCGGCCGGGGTGGCGCCCTGTTTCAGCGCGTTCTCCATGTGGATCTTGGTGCCGGGGTCGTAGAGGTGCGTCGTGGCGGCATCGATGGCGATGTAGATCAGTTCCCGCACCTTCGGTTCCAGGGTGCCGTGCTTCCAGGGGACGGAGGAGAACTCGGCATAGGCCTCGAAATAGTCGGGCGACAGCAGCAGGACGTTGTCCCACAGGTCCGCCCAGTAGCCGCGGGCGGCGATGAAATCGGCCTTCAGCTTCTCCTGTCTGGGGCTGAGGGGGCCTTTCGGCATCTCCCCGCCGCGGCCGGCGTTCTTCAGCACATCCACCAGGATCGGCACGCTGGAGGTGATCGTGTGGACGCCGAGGACGGAGGTGAGCTGGTAGACCTCCATGATCTCATCCCGGGTCGCGCCGTATCTCAGCGCGTTGCGGATATGCACGCGCAGGCCGGGTTCGTACATGTGCGTCGTCGAGGAATCGATCGCGATGTAGATGAATTCCTTCACCTTCGGCGGCAGGGTGCCGCTTTTCCACGGGGCGGAGGAGAGCTTGGAATAGGCCTCGAAATACGCGGGGGAGATGTCGAGCAGGGTGTCCCAGCTCTTGCTCCAGTAGCCGCGGGCGTTGATGAAATCCTGCTTGATCTGGTCTTTTCGTTCGGCGGCAGGGACGGTCATGGCTGTTTCCTTTTGCTGGTCCGGTCTTGCGGCGGATGATGCGGGCATTGTCCCCGTCCGGCGTCCCGGTGTCGAGTTTGCCGATCCTGGCGGGCCTGCCTAACATCGCCGCCTTCCAGGCGGGTCGGTTGTGATCCGCGGCACAGTTTCGGATCCCAGCCCCATGAGCGGACCTCTCGCCGGCCTACGTATTCTCGACCTGACCACGGTGCAGATGGGCCCGTGGTGCACCCGGACCGTGGCGGATTTCGGCGCCGACGTGATCAAGGTGGAGGCGCCGGAGGGCGACTCGAGCCGCTACACCGGCGTGCCGCGCAATCGGGGCATGAGCGGGACGTTCCAGCACAATGCGCGCGCCAAGCGCTCCATCTGCATGGACCTGAAGCAGCCCGAGGCGAAGGAGGCGCTGCTGCGCCTGGCCACCGGTGTCGATGCGCTGGCCTCCAACATCCGCCCCCAGGCGCTGAAGCGGCTGGGGCTGGATTATGAGGGCGTGAAGGCGGTCAATCCCGGCATCGTCTACCTGAACATGGTCGGCTTCGGCAGCGGCGGGCGCTATGTGGGACGGCCGGCCTATGACGATTTGATCCAGGCGGCCTCGGGTGTCGCCATGCTGCTGGAACGGTCCAGTGGGCAGCCGCGCTACATCCCGATGGCGGCGATCGACCGGATCGTGGGGTCGGAGGCGGCGAACGCCCTGCTCGCCGGGCTGCTGTGCAAGGCTCGCACCGGGGTTGGGCAGTTCATCGAAGTGCCGATGTTCGAGACGATGGTGCGCTTTGTGCTGTCCGAGCACATGCAGGGCACGACGTTCGATCCTCCGACCAGCCCGGCCGGCTATCCCCGGACGTTGTCGCGCAACCGGCGGCCCTATGCGACGGCGGATGGGTTCCTGGCCGTGCTGCCCTACAATGACGGGCAATGGCAGCGGTTCTTCCAGGCGGCGGGGAAGGGGCATCTGCTGGATGGGGACCCTCGGTTCGCCGATATCGGCGCGCGGACGGCGAATATCGATGACCTGTACGGGATGGTGGAGGCGGAGCTGAAGCACCGCTCCACGGCGGAATGGGTGGAACTGCTGCAGAAGAACGACATCCCCTGCATCCAGCCGCATACGCTGGAGAGCCTGATGGACGACCCGCATCTGACCGACCGCAAGTTCTTCGTGTTCCGGGATCATCCCTCCGAAGGGCGGATCCGGACGATGCGGGAGCCGAGCGTTTGGTCCGAGACGGAGCCTAGGGTGGGTGGGTTCGCGCCTCGGCTGGGGCAGCATACGCGGGAAGTGTTGGGAGAGGTCGGGTACTCGGCGGCCGAGATCGATGGGCTGGTGGCGAAGGGTGTGGTGAAGACGGACGGGCGGTAGAGGCGGGGCTCCGCCCCGGGACCCCGCAAGGGGGACGCTGTCCCCCTTGACCCCCTGCCAAGGGCGACGGCCCTTGGAACCGGTCAGTTTGGGGGGATTCCGGGAGGGGCTGAGGTGGTGGTTGAAACATCACCTCAGCCCCTCCCGGAATCCCCCCAACCAATTGGTTCTAAGGGCTGTGCCCTTAGCGGGGATCAAAGGGGCAGCGCCCCTTTGTGGGGTCCGGGGCAAAGCCCCGCGCCTTCCTCCATCACCCCGCTTGACCGCCCCCCGTCCGCCCGACCACACTCGCCACCAGCGGACCGCCCCGGAACGATACTCCCGGGGCGGCCCGACCCGTATGAGACACGTCCAGAGAAGGGGAGCACGATGCCTCAGGTCACCCTGACGGTGAACGGCAAGCAGCACACGGTCGCGGTCGAAGGCCGTACCCTGCTCGTCGAATTGCTGCGTGAGAAGCTGGCGCTGACCGGCACCCATGTCGGCTGCGACACGAGCCAGTGCGGCGCCTGCGTCGTGCATGTGAATGGTGAGGCGATGAAGTCCTGCACCATGCTCGCCGTCCAGGCCGATGGCGCCAAGGTCACGACGATCGAGGGCCTCGCCGCCGCCGACGGCACCCTGCACCCGATGCAGGAAATGTTCCGGGAGCATCACGCCCTGCAATGCGGCTTCTGCACGCCCGGCATGGTCATGAGCGCGATCGACCTGGTGATGGCCAATCCGCAGGGCCTGCCCGAGGACGAAATCCGCGCCGGGCTGGAAGGCAATCTCTGCCGCTGCACCGGCTATCACAACATCGTCAAGGCGATCGCGGCGGCGCATCCGCTGATGCACGCCAAGGCCGCCGAGTAGGGCAATCGGGCGTCCGGCGGGGCCGTGGCCTCGCCTGGGTGCGCCCCGCCGTCATGGCGACCGGAGGCCCGCCACCGCGACCCCGCCAGAACAGGGTCCCGGCTGGTCCGCCTTCGCGGAACGTGACGGTGGCGCAACCGGCGCCCCAACATCAAGGGAGACACCGTCATGGCCTATGAAGGCATTGGTGCCGCCGTCCGCCGCAAGGAGGATGTTCGCTTCCTCTCCGGCCGCGGCAACTACACCGACGACATCAACCGTCCCGGGCAGTTGCATGCCGTGCTCAAGCGGTCCGACCGGCCGCACGCGACGATCAACGCCATCGACACGACCGCTGCCGCCGCCGCGCCTGGCGTGATCGCGGTCTTCGTCGGCGCCGACATGGCCGCCGACAACGTGGGCGGCCTGCCCTGCGGCTGGCAGATCCACAACAAGGACGGCTCTCCGATGGCGGAGCCGCCGCATCCGGTGCTCGCGATCGGCAAGGTGCGCCATGTGGGCGACCCGGTCGCCGTGGTGATCGCCGAGACCAAGCAGCAGGCCAAGGACGCGGCCGAACTGATCGAGATCGACTACACCGATCTGCCGGCCGCCGCGACAATGCCCCAGGCGCTCGCCGCCGGGGCGCCCGCGGTGCATGACGATGTGCCGTCGAACCTCTGCTACGACTGGCATATCGGCGAAAAGGCGGTGATCGACGGCATCTTCGCCAGTGCCCACAAGATCGTGAAGCTGGACCTGACGAATAACCGCCTCGTGCCGAACGCGATGGAGCCGCGCGCGGCGCTGGGTGATTTCGATACGTCCTCGGGCGACTACACGCTGTACACGACCAGCCAGAACCCGCATGTGATCCGGCTGCTGATGGGCGCCTTCGTGCTGCACATCCCGGAGAACAAGCTGCGGGTCGTGGCGCCGGACGTGGGCGGCGGCTTCGGCTCCAAGATCTACCATTACGCCGAGGAAGCGATCGTCACCTGGGCGTCCGCCAAGGTCCGCAAGCCGGTGAAGTGGACGGCGGAGCGCAACGAAAGCTTCATGTCCGACGCGCATGGCCGCGATCATATCTCGACCGCCGAGATGGCGCTGGACGCGCAGGGCAACTTCCTGGGCCTGAAGATCCACACGCTGGCGAACATGGGCGCCTATCTGTCCACCTTCGCGCCCTGCATCCCGACCTATCTCTATGCGACGCTGCTGGCCGGTGTGTACAAGACCCCGGCGATCTACTGCGAAGTGAAGGCCGTCTTCACCAACACCGTCCCCGTCGATGCCTATCGCGGCGCGGGCCGGCCGGAAGCGTCCTTTTTGCTGGAGCGTCTGGTCGACGTCATCGCGCATGACACCGGGATCGACCGGGTGGCGCTGCGGCGGCTGAACTTCATCCCCTCCGATGCCTTCCCCTACCAGACGCCGGTGGCCTTGCAGTACGACAGCGGCGACTACGTGGCGACGCTCGAAGCCTGCCTGAAAGCGGCCGACTATGACGGGTTCGAGGCGCGTCGCGCCGAGGCCAAGGCGCGCGGCAAGCTGCGCGGCATCGGCGTGTCCACCTACCTCGAAGCCTGCGGCATCGCGCCGTCCGCCGTTGTCGGATCGCTGGGGGCTCGCGCCGGTCTGTATGAGGTCGCGAACGTCAAGGTCCACCCGACCGGCAGCGTCACCGTCTACACTGGCACGCACAGCCACGGGCAGGGCCACGAAACCACCCTCGCCCAGCTCGTCTGCGACCAGCTTGGCGTGCCGATGGACCAGGTGGAGATCGTCCACGGCGACACGGCGAAGATCCCGTTCGGCATGGGCACCTATGGCAGCCGCAGCCTCGCGGTCGGCGGATCGGCCATGGTCAAGGCGATGGACAAGATCATCGCCAAGGGCAAGAAGATCGCCGCCCATCTGATGGAAGCGGCCGTCGAGGACATCGAGTTCGCCGACAACACCTTCAAGGTGGCCGGCACGGACAAGACCAAGACGCTGACGGATATCTCCTTGGCGGCCTATGTCCCGCACAACTATCCGATCGAGGAACTGGAACCCGGCCTGGATGAGACCGCGTTCTATGACCCGAAGAACTTCACCTTCCCCGGCGGCTGCCATGTGGCCGAGATCGAGATCGATCCGGACACCGGCGTCACTACGGTGGTGAATTTCTGCGCGGTCGACGACGTGGGCCGGGTGATCAACCCGATGATCGTCGAGGGCCAGATCCAGGGCGGCGTCGCCCAGGGCATTGGCCAGGCGTTGCTGGAAAGCGCCGTCTACGACGACAACGGCCAGCTCCTGTCCGGGTCCTACATGGACTACACCATGCCGCGCGCGGACAACCTGCCGTCGTTCACCGTCGGCACCGAGATCACGCTCTGCACCCACAACCCGCTGGGCGTGAAGGGCTGCGGTGAGGTCGGCGCGATCGGGTCCCCGCCCGCGGTGATCAACGCGGTGGTGGATGCGCTGAAGGATTACGGCGTGCGGCATCTGGATATGCCGGCGACGCCGCAGAAGCTCTGGTCGATCATGCGGGCCGGCAAGGCCGCCTGAGGCAGAAGGGAAGAAGACGATGTACGATTTCGCATATCAGAAGCCCACCAGCCTCGCGGACGCCGTCAAGGCGCTGTCGGGGGATGAGGACGCGAAGGCCCTGGCCGGTGGCCAGACCTTCATCCCGGTGTTGAAGCAGCGGCTGGCCAAGCCGTCGACCGTGGTGGACCTGTCGGGCCTCGGCCTGGCGGGGATCACGGTGTCGGGCACGACCGTCACGATCGGGGCGATGACGCGCCATTGCGACGTGGCCGCCAGCGCGGATGTGAAGGCGAAGCTGCCGGTGCTGGCCGGGCTTGCCGCCCATATCGGGGACGAGGCCGTGCGCCATCGCGGCACGATCGGTGGCTCGCTGGCCAACAACGACCCGACCGCGGACTATCCGGCCGCGGTGCTGGCGCTGGGGGCGACGATCAAGACCGACCGTCGCTCGATCAGCGCCGACGACTATTTCCAGGGCATGTTCACGACCGCGCTGGAGCAGGGCGAGATCATCACCTCGGTCAAGTTCCCGATCCCCGCCAAGGCCGGGTATGAGAAGTTCCCGAACCCGGCATCCCGCTATGCGATGGTCGGCGTGTTCGTGGCCCAGACCGCGGGCGGCGTGCGCGTGGCCGTGACCGGCGCGGGGCAGGGGGGCGTGTTCCGCCATGCCGACATGGAAAAGGCGCTGGCCGCCAGCTTCACCCCGGGTGCCCTGGATGGGGTGTCCACGCCAGCCGACGACATGAACAACGACATCCACGGCAGCGCCGAGTATCGCGCGCATCTGGTGGGCGTCGTCGCCAAGCGCGCCGTCGCCAAGGCGGCGTAGTGTTCAGGGCCAGGAGGGCATTGTCCTTCTGGCCCGCGCCCACCGGTGGGTTCGGCGGTTGATGGCATGGTTGCCTAGAACCCTGTGATCGGGCTATTAGGGAACAAATGATGAACATACCCCCGCGCGATGGCCCCGAACTTTTCCGCATGGTCGTACCCCATGTCCGGTGAGCCCGCGCCAGCTCCCTCCCCCTCAAGGGGGGAGGGAGGATTTTGTACGCGGTATCACCCCATGCACCGTGAGGACGCCTCTCACACCTTCAACCCCCGGACGGAGGATTGATCCATGTCCGGCGGGTCCGCGCCAAACCTCTCCCCCTCAAGGAGGATTTTGTACGCGGTATCACCCCATGCACCGTGAGAACCCCTCCCAGCCACTTAACCTCCCGCTGGCGGCTTTGTGCCTCGCACCGCCAGGAAGGCCGCCCCGATTGTCGTCATCGCGCCCAGCCGGCTGTCAAAGCGGGCCATCAGCCGAGCGAGGCGGGTCCAAGGGGGGAAGAAGATCGCGCCGTGGATGGGGCCGGGTGTGAGGCCCGCCGCCCGGACCAGGCCGGCCAGTTCCCCCGCGGTGCGGAAATGCGCGGTTTGCCACAGCTTCGCGCCCAGCCAACCACGAATGCGTCGGCGCGCGGCCCAGTAGCTCCATTTCCCGAGGTCGCCGATGACCAGCCGTCCACCAGGACGCAGCACCCGCGCCATCTCCCGCACGGCCGCCCCGGCATCGGGCACGAAGGTCAGCACGGTGATGCAGGTGACGACATCGAAGCTGGCGTCGGGGAAGGGCAGGGACTGTGCGGGAGCGACGGAAACTTCGGCCGGACCATCGGCCAGCAGGGCGCGGGCGCGATCGACCATCCTCGGGTCGGGGTCGCAGCCGGCGATCCGGGCCGAACCCAGACCGCGAAACACCGACAGCAGCGTGCCGTCGCCGGAGCCGACATCCAGCACCGCCCGCCCGGGAATGGGGCCGGCCAAGTCCAGGATCAAGCGGTGTTCCAGAGCCTCGGTGATCTCGCCCAGGGACGAGTCCCGCCACGCGGCATAGACATCCGGCCCAAACCGCCCGCCCGCGCCGTGGCTGTCCGGGGGCATGGCGGTCAATCCGGGACCGGGCAGGCGTTCGAGACGGTGATGGTCATGACGACATGCCCCAGCGCCGAGGCCTCGGCGAAGGCGCGCGCCAGGGCGGCGAAGATCGCGTCGCCGTCGCCCAGGACCATCGTGCTCATGGGGCCGGGTTCCGTGCGCAGGCCGCTGGCCGCCAGCGCCGCCTGGACGGCGTTGACGGCGGGGGTCAGGCGGTCCTGGCGCAGCGGGTAGATGGCGATCTGGGCGCTCGCGGTCATGATGCGGCCTCCGATGGGTGGGATCCGGCCTCCGATCGGCCGCCGTTCCTATTCCACGTCGGTCCCGCGCAGGACCTTCGCAGCGATGGCGAACAGATGCCGCTCCACGAAATCGCCGGTCAGGCCGTCGAGCGGGCACTGGTCGATGATGCCGACATGACCGCCAATGAAGGGCAGGACCGAGTTCTCATGCACCATGACCATGCCATGAACCGGGTCGCCGATGAACGCCAGCGTGGGCAGGGTGATGGGAAAGCCGTGGGTTTCCGGATCGGTCAGCACCTGGAACTCGAAGGTGATGGAGGCGGGGGTGGCCGAACCGTCGGGTTCGGTCCGCCGCTTGTTCAGCACGATCCCCGATCGCAGGCCGTGGTCGTGCATCAGCGTTTGCAGCCTGGCCAGGATGGGGCGAACGACCGTTTCCGCCTTTTCGAGGAACTGTGTGTCCCATTCCCGTGCCCGGAGCGCCCGCCGCTCATCCGGGGTGACGGCGCGCAGGCTTTCCCGGTCATGACGTTCGAGCAGACGCCGGAAGCGTGCTTCGGTTTCGTCCCGCATCGTTCTGATCCTTTTGCCTGGGTGGCGCATGCCGGACGGAGCGAATGGCGCCGGCCTGGCATGGCCGGCAGATGGTGGGTGTACCGGGCGGGGCGCAATGATGTGGGTCAACGGGCGGCCGGATCGGTCACGGCCGAACCGGCGGGGTGGCGACGTAGGGGGAGAAGGTATTCCAGGCCCATTCGTTCCCAATATAGATGATCGTGTCCGCGACGTTGCCGATCAACGCGAAGGATGTCGCGATCTCGGTGCTGCCGGCCAGCACATAGGCCAGGCCGAAGCTCCGGCTGACGCTCAGGAACCGATAGGTCGTCGCCTTCGCGCCGGTGGTCAGCGCCGTGTGCTCATCCGGCGGCGGCCCAAGCAGGCCCCAGGCGATCTCATGGCCATAATAGACCGTGGCGGCGGTGGCGACGTTGGCGACAAGGAAGCCCGTGCCGACCGAGCCGATCCCGCCGCTCAGGGCGCTGAGGATCACCACGTCGGAGGCATTCGCCATCGTCTCATACGTCAGCAGCTTGTAGAAGGAGCGCCGCCAGAGCGAGGTCTCCGAAGGGGCGGGTGGGTCGAGGGTGATCTGCTCCGGCGGGGTGTCCGCCAGCGCGGGCGTGGCCGCCAGCACCGCCATGACCGCCAGCGCGGGGATCGTCGCGCCTGCCAGGTGCCGGCGGGCCGGTCTTCGGATCGCGGGGCGGTTCGGCGGTGGAATTGGGGCGTCCGGGGCGGTATCCATGGCATATCCTGGAGTCTCGCCTGCGCGGGAGCAAGGAAAGACCGCACCAGGCCCATCGCATCCGGTCCGGCCGAGGGGCGTCATGCGATGACCCGCACCGCCGCCATGCGGCCCGTTCCCCAGGGCCAGGAGACCGCTATGTCCGTCGCCCAACCACTGACCGACCTGGCCCCGCTGGCGGACCCGCATGCCAGCCTGCCCTATCAAGACCCGCTGTTCCCGGAACGGACCCTGGTCCTGCATGCCGCCGGCCCCGTCCGCCATCGCCCGGACGCGCCGGTCCTGTTCGTCCATCACGGCGTCGCCCGCAACGGCAGGGACTACCGCGACTACTGGATCGACCATGCCCGCGACCTCGGCCTGTTCGTCGTCTCCATCGAGTTCCCCGAGGCGACCTTCCCCGAGTACCTTTGGTACAATTTCGGCAACCTGCACGCCAAGGACGGCATCCCGAACCCGCGGGAGGCCTGGAGCTTCGGCATCATCCCCCGTCTGTTCGACGCGATGCGGGCGCAGGGCCTGACGACGCGGGAGACGTATGGCCAGTTCGGCCATTCGGCCGGCGGGCAACTGGTGCATCGGATGCTGTCCTTCGGCTACCGCGACCGGGTCGCCGTCGCGGTCAGCGCCAATGCCGGCACCTATGCGATGCCCGACCTGGACATCCCCTGGCCCTTCGGCCTGGGAGAGACCGAGGTCACGCCCGACCGCCTGCGCGACATCCTGGCCTTTCCCATGACCATCATGGCCGGGACCGAGGACACCAAGACCACCGGCCGCTTCTTCCCCAAGGGCCCGCGCTCGAACCGCCAGGGCGCCACACGCTACGAACGCGCGCATAGCTACCTCCGCGCCGGCCAGGCGGCGGCCGAGGCCTTGGGCGTCACTTGCGCCTGGCGGGTGATCGACGTGCCGGGCGTGGGTCACCAGGGGCGCGGCATGTCGGATGCCGCCGCGCCGCTGATCGCCGAACGCCTGCACGCGGGCGGATGATCGGCGCATTCAATCGGGCCGCGTTAACCTCGGATTCATCTGTTGGAGGCATGATCGGCTGAAACCTCAGCCATGGTGTCCCATGCCCGGATTGCTCTCGACCGCGGATGTTGCCCGCCTTCTCTCCGATCCCTCCGCCGACGCGCGCGCCGACCTGGCCGAACGACTCGGCGGGCAGGTGACGGGGGAAACCCTCTCGGCCGGCGAACTCGCCATCGCGCAGGACATCGTCCGCCTGCTCGCCCGCGATGTGGAGGTGACCGTCCGCGCCACCCTGTCCAACAACCTGCGCCATGCCCGCGACCTGCCGCGCGATGTCGCCCTGCGGATGGCCGCGGACATCGAATCGGTCGCGCTGCCGATCCTGGGCGAGTCGCTCGTGCTGACCGATGAGGACCTGATCGAACTCGTCCGCGGCGGGTCGCCGGAAAAGCAGACCTCGATCGCCAGCCGGCCGCATCTGTCGGAGGTCGTGTCCGACGTGCTGATCGACCATGCGCATGAGGAGGCAGTGGCGACCCTGATGTCCAACCCCACCGCGCAGGTCAGCGACGCCAGCATGGAAAAGGCGGTGGAGCGCTTCGCCGACAGCGACCTGGTGAAGGAGAGCATGGTCCATCGCGACAGCCTGCCGATGACGGTCGCCGAACGCCTGGCCGTGCTCGTGTCGAGCCGGCTGCAGAACCACCTGGTGCAGAACCATGCGATGTCGCCGACGCTGGCCAGCGACCTGGTGATGCGCGGGCGGGAAGACGCGATCCTGCGCCTGAGCGCCGGCGCGGATGAGCCGAATTTGCTCCGCATGGTCTCCCAGATGCAGCACACCAAGCGGCTGACGCCGTCGTTGGTGGTGCGGGCGCTGTGCACCGGGGACATCGCGTTCTTCGAGGCGGCGATGGCGGCCTTGGCCGGGATCTCCGTCGACAATGCCCGCCTGCTGGTCCACGACCCGGGCCGGAACGGTCTGCTGTCGCTGTATCGCAAGGCCGCGATGCCGGCGGCCCTGCTGCCGATGGTGCGCGCGGCGGTGGATGTCGTGGACGAGTCCCGCCTGGACGGGCAGGAGCACGACCTGGAGCGGTTCCGCACGCGTGTTATCACACGTGTCCTGACGCAGGAGGACGCGCCCGCCGATCCGGGCGATTCCGAGTACCTGCTGGAAAAGCTGGGGGATATGCTGATGGCGGCCTGAACGGCCAAGTCTCCGGGGGGACAACGTGCGGGGCAATCGCCCCCCGAGCAATGGCTTGCCCGTCCTGGCCGGGCTCGACCCGGCCATCGCCCGGGATTCTGGCGGTGGGGATTGCCCGGGATTTTCGAACGCCGGGGTCCCTGGCGATGGCCGGGTCACGCCCGACCATGACGAAGGGGAGGGCCAACGCGCCACCCCGCGAGCCCGCCAGGACGAAGTGAGACCCAACGCGCCACCCCTCGACACCCCGTCACCAGACGCGCGAAGTTTCCGGTCTCGCCACCCCGCCTGGAAGGACCCTCCATGACGCCCGAGATCGACGCCGACCGCCTCTGGGACGCGCATATGCGTATCGCCGCCATCGGCCCCACGCCCGAGGGCGGCAGCAACCGGATGGCCCTGACGCCCGAGGACACGGCGGCCCGCGCCCTGCTGCTCGACTGGGTCCGCCCGCTGGGGCTGCGGGTGGAGCAGGACGCGATCGGCAACATGTTCCTCCGCCGTCCCGGAACCGATCCGTCGCGCCAGGCCGTCGCCTTCGGCAGCCATCTCGACACCGTTCCGACCGGTGGGCGCTTCGATGGCGTGTTCGGCGTGCTGGCGGGGCTGGAGGTACTGCGGGCCCTGCATGACGCGGGTGTCACCACGGCCGCGCCGCTGGAACTGGTCAACTGGATGAATGAGGAAGGCAGCCGCTTCCGCCCCGCCATGATGGGCAGCCGCGTCTTCGCGGGCGATCTGGCGTTGGAAACCGCACTCTCCACCACGGACGATCATGGCGTGTCGGTACGGGAGGCGCTGGCTACCTCCGGCCAGGGCGGTTCCCTGGTGCCCGGCCCGCGCGACTGGGCATGCTGGCTGGAAGGCCATATCGAGCAGGGGCCGGTGATGGAGGCGACGAACACCGATATCGGCATCGTCACGGGCACGATGCACGCCCGCTACTTCCAGTTGGTCGTGACCGGAGAGCCGAGCCATGTGGGGCCGACGGTGATGGGGAGGCGGAGGGACAGTCTGGCGGCGGCGGCCGAGGTGATCCTGGCCGTGGAACGGATTGCCCTGGCGGCGGAACCGGGCGGACGGGCCTCGGCATCATGGATCGAGAATTATCCGAACGCGCGGGGCAATGTCTCCAACGTCACGCGGCTGCACTGCGATGTCCGCCATGACGAGGCGGCGCGGGCGATTGCGATGGAGGCGGCGTTGCGGGCGGAGCTGGCGGCGATCGCGACGCGGCGCGGGGTGACGATCGAGGTCGATCCCTACACGACCTTCGGGCCCATCCATTTCGACCCGGCGCTGGGGGCGCTGCTGCGGCGCAAGGCCGGCGACCGGCAGCTCACCACGCGGGACATGACGGCGGCGGCGGGCCATGACTCGGTGCTGGTCGCGCCGCATTGCCCGAGTGCGATGCTGTTCATCCCCAGCGTGGGCGGGATCACCCATAACCCGAAGGAGTATTCGACCAAGGAGCAGGTCGCGTTGGGCGCGCGGGTTCTGCTGGACGCGGTGCTGGAACTGGCAGGTTGATCAGATATTGCCCTGTTCCGCCTCGGGCACGACATCGCCGGGCTTTAAATACAGTTCGGCGCATTGTTCGCCCAGCACGCCGGGGACCACGGGAAGATCATCACGGAAGGCGTCGCCGATGAAGTCGATCGTGTCCAGATGGCGCGCGTCGAAATACATCTCGTGGACCTGATGGCGTTCGGCGCCATAGACGATGCGGCCGACGCGGGCCCAGATCGCGGCCATGGTACACATGCCGCAGGGTTGCAGCGTCGAGTACAGCGTCGCACCGCGGAGTTCGGTCGTCGCCCCGCTCGCGGCGGCTCGGCGGATGGCGACGATCTCGGCGTGGGCGGTCGGGTCGTTCCGCAGGGCAACCTCGTTGCTGCCCTCGGCGAGGATCGCACCCCCCGCTACGATCACACAGCCGATCGGTGCCAGGCCCGGCCGCCGTTCGGCCTTGCGCGCCAGATCGATGGCGGTGCGCATGAAGTGCTCGTCCAGGTCCGTGGCGGACCTGGACGATCGGGTCTGGTTGTTCCGGGTGATCAGATGACGCCCAGAAGATACAGGACGATCAGGATCGGGATCGGTATGCCGACCAGCCACATCAGAACATAACGCATGATATCTCCTTTCGTGCGGGTGGCCGGGAGGGGCCGCCCGGGCGACCGGTCAGGCCGCGGTCCAGCGGATGCCGTAGTACGTCAGGAAGCTTTCATCGTAGGCGCCGTCGACCGTGATCATCGGATCGTAGCGCGGCCCGTTCTTGATCTTCTGCTGGTCGACCTTCACGTGAACCAGCTTCTTCGGCCAATCGATCCGCTCCACCATCGCCGGTGAGATCAGAACTTTCTCACCCGGCCACCAGTTCCGTGTATCAACGACAATGTAACGAATGGACCAGCCCTCCACGTCCAGCAGGAATGTCTCGGCATGGCCGATCTCTCCGTCGGTCGCGGCGATATGGTAGCCGGTGACCGCGGCGATGCTCCGCAGATGCGGATCACCGTCATTGGCGGGGACATAGAGGTCATCGGTCACCCGCGCTCCCATGTCGGCATAGCCGAGGGGTGTGAGCACGGGCGTCGCCATCTGGTCGCTGAGCGGGAATATCCCGCCGCCCCAATAGGGCTCATGGCGGTAATGGCGATACAGATGGCCCTCCGTCTGGCGGGAGACAGGCTGGTCCGCCTCGATGTTGGGACTGTCCTCGACCTGCTTCATGGTCAAGGTGACCGACAGGGCGCGCTGTGTCTCGTCGGGCTGGCCCAGGACCGAGAGCGGCAGCAGGACCTTTCGGCCTGGCAGCCAGTCTCCGGTGTCGACCACCAGCCAGCGGACCTTCCAGTCGATGTCGTCGAACAGCATGTCGCTGATCGTGCCGATCTGGCCGTCGGTGGCCTCGATCGAATAGCCCTTCATGGATGACGCATCCCACAACATGGCGGGGTTCCTTCCTGTTGGCTGATGACGGTGCCCGAACGGCGCTGGCGCTACGGGTCGAGCTTTTCGCGGGCGATCTCGTCCTCGATCTCCGCCTCGGAGCCGGGGGCGAGCACGCCATCGTCCTTGGTGGTGACGATCCTGGGATCGGACTTGACCGCGGTGGCCCGCGCGACGGCGTTCAGCGCGGTCAGCGCCTGTTCGACCTCGACCCGTTCTTCCTGGCTGACGCCGGCCTGCAGGGTGGAGCGGAGGTCCTTGACCACGACATTGTAGGCCTGGGCCACGGGGGGCAGTTCCAGGGAGTCCTTGGCGTCCAGGACCTCATGCAGGTTGTTCGGCTCACCGCCGGTCATCCCCTCGGAGGACGCGTCCAGCAACTGCCGGGCATCCTGCTCCATCGCGTCGAGGGCTTCCTTTTTCTGGTCCTTGGAAAGCGCGGGGTCGATCACGACGTCCGCCGGTCCATCAAAATGCGCGTGCGGCTTGGCGACCTTCGCCTTGGTGGTTCGATCCTTGTTCATGATATCTGACCTTCCTGAGATGGCATGCGTCTGGGCGGACCCGCGGGCCTCCTTTGATTCCGTCCAATCCGGTCGCGGTGGGCAAAGGCGGACCGCCCGGATAGGCGGTGCCGCGGAGGCCGTTGCTGCGTGCGGGGTTACTTCTTGTCCCAGACCGGCTTGCCGAGATCGACCTGCTCGGGCGTCGTGGTTGCGCCAGTCAGGGCACCGGCCCCGCCGCCGATGACGGCGCCGGCGGCCACGCCAACCGGTCCGCCGACCAGGCCGACGGTCGCCCCGGTCGCGGCACCGGCCGCGGCGCCGCCCTGGACACGGCCAGGCTCACTGGCCCCGCATGCACCGAGAATGCCGACGGTGCCGACCAGAATGAGCGTGGTGATGATCTTCATGTCGAATGCCTTTTGCATGGATGACAGGCGGCCTGGACGCTGGCTTCAACGTCGTGGGGTTCAATCTGGGCACAATATTCGTCAGCCGTTTATTGCCGATTCAGAACCGGCATGCCGCCTACACATAAAGTGGGCGCAGCATAACGACCATTCAATACATCTGAGGGTAACTACTCATTACAGACGAACGCATACCCATGCCCACCGGTCCTCCCGCGTTGACGCTGTTGGTCCCCGCGCCTAGCGTGCCGGCCGTTTCCATCAGACCGGGGGAATCTCCAGATGTCCAATAAACTCAAGGCTCGCCTTGCGGCCGGCAAGGCCGCCGTCAACGCCTGGCTGGCGATCCCGTCCGGGTTCTCGGCCGAGGTCATGGCCCAGTGCGGCTGGGACAGCGTGACGGTCGATATCCAGCACGGCGTGCAGGACTACCAGTCCATGGTGCAGTGCTTCCAGGCCATGCAGGCGCATCCGGTCACCCCGATGGTCCGCGTGCCGTGGAATGAGCCGGGGATCATCGGCAAGTGCCTTGACGGCGGGGCGATGGGCATCATCTGCCCGATGGTGAACAACGCGGCCGAGGCGAAGGCCCTCGCCGACGCCTGCATGTACCCGCCGCTCGGCAAGCGCTCCAACGGGCCGATCCGTGCCGCGATGTACGGGGAAGCGAGCAGCTACCAGAAGACCGCGAACGACGAAATCCTGGTGATCCCGATGATCGAGACCCAGGCCGGCATCGACAACATCGACGAAATCCTGTCGGTCCCGGGGATCAGCGGCATCTATATCGGCCCGTCCGACATGGGGCTGTCGCTGGGCATGATCCCGACCCTGGACCGGGAGGAGCCGGTGATCCTCGCGATCTATGAGAAGCTGCTGGCGTCCTGCAAGAAGCACGGCAAGTTCGCGGGCCTGCACAACGCGACCGGGTCGTATGCCGCGCGGATGTTCAAGATGGGCTTCCAGCTTGCGACGATCGCGAACGACTCCGGCCTGATGGCCAAGGCCGCCCGCGAGGCCGTCGCGCAGGCTCGGCGGGAAGGCGGCGACGTCGCGAACTGATACCAGACGGGCGTAACCACTGACCTTTCGAACGGTGCTGCTTCGTCGTTGTGGCCCCCCGGGTCCGGCGAAGAGCCGGCCCGAGGACAGGCTCCGGGCCACCATCCACGACTTGGACCACCCCAGTCGTAGGTGACGCTCCTTCCCCCGCCATTCGGTGGGGGAAGGACCCGCGATCGCTGCCTAGGTCCGGAACCGCATCACGCCGTCGTTGCCGGGTTCCTCCCGCAACTCCCCGCGTCCCTGCATGTAGTTCACATGCGCCAGGACCTCCCCGAACGCGAAGCCCATCTGGTGGGGGTCAAGCTCCCGGTCGAAGACATGCGGCAGCAGGTCGGTGACCGTCATCGGATGCAGCCCGCAGGCCTTGGCGATCAGGCCGCAGCGTTCGGCGTGGTGGCTGGTCAGTTCATCGATGCGGGCGTGCAGCCCATAGAACGGCAGCCCGTGCCCCGGCAGCACCAGTACATCCGGTCCCACCGCCCCGCGCAGCGCGCCCAGATCGGTGAGGTAGGTGCCGAGCGCGTCCTGGTCGGGTTCCATGGGGTGGACGGAGACGTTGGGGGAGATTTTCGCGATCACCTGGTCGGCGGCGAAGAACAGCTTCTCCTGCGGGCGGTGCAGCATCGCCTGCTCCACCGCGTGGCCGCCGCCGGTGAGGATTTCAAACTCCCGCCCGCCGACGCGCTGATGGTCGCCCTGTTGGATACGCTTGTAGACCGGGGGGGCCAGGGTGGTGCGGCGGAGGTAGCCATGGCCGCGGGTCATGACCAGCTCGGTCACTTCCTCGCCCAGGCCGTGATGGCGGTAGAAGTCCCGATGCGCCTCCCCGCGCATGTCTCCGCCTGGCTGGCGGGCCTGGAGGTGGAACAGATACTCGGTCCGCGTCATCCGTAGTTGCAGGCCATATCGTTCGGCCAGCCACCCGGCCAGGCCGACGTGATCGGGGTGGAAATGCGTGACCAGCATCGCGGTCAGGCGCTGGCCGGCCAGCGGGCCGTTCATGATCGCGTCCCAGCCGTTGCGGCCGTCGTCGGTCGCAAGCCCGGTGTCCAGCACCAGCCAGCCGCCGTCATCCTCGATCAGGTAGATGTTCACGTGGTTGAGCGCGAAGGGCAGCTTCAGCCGGAACCACAGGACGCCGGGCGCGACTTCGGTGATCTCACCGGGCGCGGGGGGCGTGGCGAAGGGATAGACCAGGGCGGGATTGGCGGGATCGTGTTGCATTGCGGAAGTCTAGCCGAGCATGCGGCCGGTGGGAAATGAGGCCTGGCCCGATCAGGCGGGGCCGGCTCGGAAGCCACGGATGCCTCGCGGCAAAAGACGTGGTTCGAGGACCGCACAAGGGTTCCACGGACGGAACCATTGCCAGCCGCGCCGCCCTGTCGGATGCTCGCACCACCGAAACGGAGGGGACCCAAATGGCCAACGACGCCGATACCTACGACTACATCGTCACCGGCGCCGGTTCGGCCGGCTGCGTGCTCGCGTCCCGCCTGTCGGAGTCGGGCAAGTACAAGGTGCTGCTGCTGGAAGCCGGCGGCGAGGACCGGTCGATGTGGATCCACATCCCGATCGGCTATGCCAAGACCTTCGTCGATCGGCGCGTGAACTGGATGTTCGAAAGCGAGCCGGAAGCCGAACTCAACAACCGCACCATGTACCAGCCGCGGGGCAAGGTGCTGGGCGGCACGTCGTCGATCAATGGCATGATCTACATGCGTGGACACGCCAAGGATTACGACCAGTGGCGGCAGATGGGTAATGAAGGCTGGGACTACGACTCGGTGCTGCCCTATTTCCGTAAGGCCGAGGACAATGAACGCGGCGCCAACGAATTCCATGGCTCGGGCGGGCCGCTGCGGGTGTCGAACCAGCCCTACAAATGGGAGATCGCCGAGGCGCTGGTGGAAGCCTGCAAGCAGGCTGGCATTCCGTATAATGAGGACTTCAACGGCGCCAGCCAGGAAGGCTGCGGCTATTACCAGACGACAACGAAGGACAAGCGCCGCTGGAGCACCGCGGCTGCCTATCTCACCGAGGCGAAGAAGCGGCCGAACCTGACCATCAAGACCCGCGCCCATGCCACCAAGGTGCTGGTGGAGAACGGCCGCGCGGTGGGGGTGGAATTCCAGACCCAGCGTGGCCGTGAAACCGCCAAGGCGGCGCGGGAGGTGATCGTCTCCGGCGGTGCCTACGGATCGCCGCACCTGCTGCAACTGTCGGGCATCGGGCCGGCGCAGCATCTGCAGGACATGGGCGTGCCGGTGGTGCACGACCTGCCGGGCGTCGGATCGAATTTGCAGGATCATTTCAATTCGTCCTGCACCTATCGCATCTCCAAGAACCTGTCGCTGAACTCCCTTCACTACTCGCTGGGGGCTCGGCTGATGGCGGGGGCACAGTATTTCCTGTTCAAGGCTGGACCGATGTCGGGCAACGGGCTCTATGTCGGCGCGCTGGTGCGCAGCGACCCGAGCCTGGAGCGGCCGGACCTGCAATTGAACATCTCCGCCTGGAGCACGATCGACCGCACCCGCCAGGGGGTCATTTCGCATCCGCATCCGGGCATTTCGATCAGCCCGGTGCATCTGCGTCCGGACGGGCGTGGCACGGTGCGTCTGAAATCTCCCGATCCACTGGCCGATCCGGCGATCCACTTCAACTTCATCAAGTCCGACTACGATATGCAGGTGATGATCAAGGGCGTTCATCTGGCCCGCAGCATCGTCCGTCAGCATGCCATGCAGAAGCTACTCGTTGAGGAAACCCTGCCCGGCGTCTCCGTCCGCACGGATGAGGAGATCATCGAGGATACGCGCCGCCGCGGGGTTTCCAACCTGCATCCCGTCGGCTCCTGCGGGATGGGCCAGGGTCCGATGGCGGTCGTGGATGCGCGCCTGCGGGTGCATGGGCTGAGGGGGCTGCGGGTGGTGGATGCCTCCATCATGCCGGTGATCATCGCCGGCAATACCAACGCGCCCACGATCATGATCGCCGAGAAGGCGTCCGACATGATCCAGGAGGATGCGCGCAACGCGGCATAGTTCGGGCTTGATAGGTGCGTCGAGTGCACCTATTATGCACTCAACGGAAAGCCTCAGCCATGCTCGATACGCTCGACACCGTCTATGATCCCGTCCTGAAGGGTCTCTCCCCCGACCGGGTGGCCGCCACGCTGCATATGCCGCTGGCGGATATTGCCCGGGTGGTGGATGTCCATCGCAACACCTTGGCCCGCACCCCGACGTCCCCCAAGGTCCAGGCCGGGTTGGGGTCGATCATGCGCATCCTGACGGAAGCCGCCGAGTTGATGGGCGGCGACCTCGGGCGGGCCGCGGTGTGGTTCCGGCATCAGCCGCTGTCGGGCTTCGATCACCAGACGGCCGAGGAACTTGTCACCGCCGGCCATGCCCAGGCCGTGCTCAAGCATCTGGCCATGCTGCGGGACGGCGGCCACGCCTGACCTGCCGTTCCGTTCGGTCAGGGCCCGGTTCTGGCGCGTCCTGGCCCCGCGCTGGGCGCACCAGCCACTCAGCGGAAAGGGCGCCGCGCGCCATGCCGGCCGCTGGAATCCGCCCGGGGTCAATACGCTCTATCTGTCCGCCGATTTGCCGACCGCGGTCGCGGAGTATGAGCAGGATATCGGCATCCGCCCGGGCACGTTCTGCGCCTATGACGTGACGACCGACGGCGTCCTGGACCTGACCGATCCCGCCGTGCCGCCGACCGTTGGCCTCAAGCCAGAGGACTGCTTCGCGCCCTGGAAGTCGATCTTCCTGGTCCAGCGCGGCACGCCGCCTGGCTGGGGAGTCGTGACGCGAGTGATCCAGGCGGGCGGGGCGGGGGTGATCGTTCCCTCGGCCCAGTTCAAGGGCGGCAGGAACCTGGTGCTGTGGCGCTGGAATGACGGTGCCGACCGCCAGATCACCGCGCTCGATCCCCAGACCGACCTGCCCAGGGATCAGGCGTCCTGGCGGTAGCTACCCCACAGCCCCGGTGGCCAGGGCCTGGGCCCAGCGGGGGAATCCGTTCCGCTCCGCGCAGGCGGCCGCGTCTTCCCAGTCGTAGTCGAGCGCGAACAACTCCACCCCCCAACGCCGGTTGCGCCGGGTCAGGATGGCATAGCGCGCGTGCGGGGAACGATGTTCGAGGTGATCCGCGGTCGGCACGTCGGCGAAGGCCGGGCAGCCCACCGTCCCCGGATTGACGATCAGGCAGCCGTTCGGCACCTGCGTCACGCTCTGCCGGTGGCTATGCCCGCACAGCACGACCGCGCGCCCGACCGCGTCGCCCAACCGTTCCAGCACGACGCCGCGAGAGGCCGGCATCAGGCGGTTGTCGTGGGTTTCCTCGGTCAAATAGGTGCTGTCGCTGGTCGGCGTGCCATGCACCGCCAGCACATCCCCATCCAGCAGCAGGCTGGGGGGCAGGTCATGCAGCGCCTGCCGCTGTGCCTGGTCCAGCGCCGCCTGGGCGAAGCGGCCGGCGGGCGGCATCTTCTCCGGCGGGCGGGTCAGGGCCCAGCGGTCATGGTTCCCCCGCACGGTCGGCAGCGCGAGGGATTGCAGCATCTCGAACGTCTCACGCGGCCATAGCGGACCGGCCACGCAGTCGCCCAGATTGACCGTTGCGTCCACATCCCGGTCCTGGATATGCGCCATCACGGCTTCCAGCGCGCGCAGATTGCCGTGGATGTCGGAAATGACCGCGAGGCGCATGGCGCGCGATCAGCCCGGGTCGCCGGCCAGGCCCGCCGCCGCGATCCCCGCGAGCGCCGCGGCCTCGTCATTGTCGGACGTGTCGCCGGTCACGCCGACCGCGCCGATGATCTCTCCATCCGCCTTGATCAGCACGCCGCCGGGCACCGGAATGAACGGGCCGGTGACGGACGCGGCGAGGGCGCCGACGAAATGCGGCCGCTGCTGCGCCATCGTCTCCAGCCGGCGGGCGCCAACACCCATCGCGAGGCAGCCATTCGCCTTGCCGATGGCAACAACTGAGCGCTGCATGGAGGTGCCATCCTCGGCCGCGAAGGCCTTCAGCGCGCCGCGCGCGTCCAGCACGGCCACGCCCATCGGGGCGAACTTGTTGGTGCGGCAATGCTCCAGGGCGACGCGGACGATGGTCTGCGCCTGGGCCAGAGAAAGTGCTGCCATGATGATGCCTTCCCTTATTTCTTGATGCGGATGAATGATCCGTCCGGAATGCTACAGGAACAATCCGTCCGGGTCGCCATGGAAGATGACCCGGCCGACCGCCTCGAAATGCGCGTCGCGGGACTGGATCTGTTGCGACAGCGTGTGCATGTCGCGGAACCGGCGTTCGAACGGCGTGCCCGGGAAGATCGCCGATACGCCGGCGGCCTTGTAGACATAGTCCGCGATCTCGATCGCCGTGTTGATGCCATGCGCGCAGCCCAGGCGTACCCGCATCCGTTCATGCGCGCCGATCGGTTCGATGTCGTCGGCGGACTCCCAGATGTCCTTCAGGATTTCCGTCAGATAGGCCCGCGCGGAACCGAGGTTCGCCTCTCTGCGCGCAAGATCGGCCTGCACGACGGGGCTGTCCGACAGACGGATATGCCCGCGGGGCACCTTGTCCTTGGCGAGCGTCGTGAAGGCATCCAGCATGGCGCGCGCAATCCCGAAGGCGACGCCCGCCACGCCAACCGCGTAAAGACCCTGCATCGTGAAGGCATACAACGGTCCGCGATCGCGCCGCAGGGCGGGGTCTTCGCGCGTGCCCGAGAAACCCTCCGGCACGAAAAGATCCGTGACCGAATACCCTTCCGACGCCGTGCCGCGCATGCCCAGCGTGTTCCAGTCATGGATCGGGGTCGCGTGGTGCTTGGGGAACAGCAGCGTCCGCACCGTCGGCCGGCCGAAGCGGTTCAGCCGCAGCGATCCATCGGCCTCCTGCACATGGCAATGCGCGCCCATCCAGTTGGCCTGCCGGCACCCGCTGGCGAAATGCCACTGCCCGGTGATCCGGTACCCGCCCTCGACCGCGAGCGCCCGATACTGGTTGGGCGGGCCCCAGGCGATCCAGCCGCGCGGGTCGCCGAAGATCGTGCGCGCCGCTTCTTCCGGAATGAACGGCGCGATCAGGGCGGCACTGTTCGACACGAACAGGTTCCAGCCAACCGAACCGTCGTGGCGAGCGATCTCCTCGATCGCGCGCATATAGACCCAGGGCTCGATCTCATCCCCGCCAACCGAGCGGGGCAGCAGCATCCGCGGCAGGCGGGCGTCATGGATCTGGGACAGGACGGGCTCGGGAATGGCCTGCGCCCGCTCGATCTCATCGGCGACCGCGGCGATGGCGGGTCCGACGGCCCGCGCGCGGGCAACGGGGTCGGTTGCCAGGGAAGACGCGCCGATATGGTTCATGGGGCCGATCCGTCCGAGTTGCGCCGATGATTAGCGGCCCGCTTTGCCCATGTTGTCAACGGCCGGCGGTGATTGACCCGAACCGGGAATCCGCGCAGATCGGCCCACCAGGGACACAGCGGAGTCGGGATCGAATGAGCCAGAGTGCCCAAGGCGGTCACGCGATGACCGAGCCTTTGTCGACGGCCAACATCGCCGCCCGCCACGGCTTCTTCACCCGGGCCGGCGGGGTGTCCTCCGGCCCCTTCGCGAGCCTCAATTGCAGCCTCTCGGGCCAGGATGACCGGGCGCATGTGCTGGAAAACCGCGCCCGCGCCGCCCGCGCCCTCGGCGCCGATCCCGCCCGCCTTCTCGGCTTGACCCAGGTCCACGGCCTGGATGTCGCGACCGTCACCGAGACATGGGAACCCGGTGCCGGCCCGCGCGCCGACGCGATGGTGACTGACCGTCCCGGCCTCGCGCTGGGCATCGTCACCGCGGATTGCGCCCCCATCCTGTTCGCCGACGACCAGGCCGGGATCGTCGGCGCGGCCCATGCCGGTTGGCGCGGGGCCGTCATCGGCGTCATCGAATCGACGATCGCCGCGATGGAAGCCCTCGGCGCCGACCCGTCCCGCATCGCCGCCGCGGTCGGACCCTGCATCGGCCAGGACTCCTACGAGGTCGCCGCCGACCTGCGCGATGCCGTCCTCGCCCACGATCCCGCCGACGCCGCCTTCTTCGCACCCGGCCTGCGGGAGGCGCGCTGGCAGTTCGACCTGGCCGGCTATTGTGCCCACCGCCTGCGCCTGGCCGGCGTCCGCAGCGTCGTCGTGACCGGTGTCGATACGCTGGCCGAAGAATCCCGATTCTTCAGCCACCGCCGCCGTACCCTGGCCGGCGGCGGGCCGATCGGGCACCAGATCTCGGTGATTGTCGCGCCGTAGGATTCCAGTGCTACGGTCCCAGCAATGGAACCGTCCCGACCCGACCCACGCGCCGCGCGCCGGCACGCGATCCTGTGCGTCCTGGCGGCCTCGGCCACCTTCACGCTGGGCGCCGCCCTGATCAAAACCCTGACCGTCACCGTCCCGGTCTTCGAGATCGTGATGGTGCGCGGCTATATCGCCTTCCTGGCCATGCTGCCCGTGCTGTGGCGCCAAGGCGGGTTGGAGGCGATGAAAACCCGCCGTCCCCTGGGGCACATCCTGCGCACGCTGTATGGGTTCTTCGGCACCTTCACGAGCGTCTACGGCTATGCCTTCCTGCCCATCGTCACCGTCACGGCGCTCGGCTTTGCGATGCCGCTGTTCCTGACCATCCTGTCCGTCCCGATGCTGGGGGAACGCGTCGGCTGGCGGCGGGCGAGCGCCGTCGTCGTCGGCCTCGGCGGCGTGCTGATCATGCTGCGTCCCTGGAACAGCCTGGCCGAGGCCTCCCAACAGCCCTTCGCCGTGTTCCTGGTCGTGGCCGGGGTCGTCGCCTGGGCACTCGCCATGATCACGATCCGCCGCATGGGTGAGGCCGGGGAAAAGAACGTCACCATCGTGGCCTGGTTCACTTTGGGCACCGCCGTGCTGGCCACGATCTGCGCCATCCCCGGATGGGTCACGCCAACGCCGCTGGAGTTCGGCATGCTGGTAGCCGCCGGCATCATGTCGGGTGTGGCGCAACTGCTGATGACCGAGGGATACCGCACCGGCGAAACCACCGTCGTCGCCCCCTTCGAATACGGCGCGATCGTCTACGCGACGATCCTGGGGATCATCTTCTGGGGCGAATACCCCGACATCTGGTCCCTGACCGGCGTCCTGATCCTGGTCGGCGCCGGCCTGTATATCTGGCGCCGGGAGGTGACCCTGGCCGGCCGTCGGTGAACGGGGGACGTGCTGGGGTTTCACCCCAGACCCCACCAGGGGCCTTGCCCCTGGACCCCACCAAAGGCCTCAGGCCTTTGGAAACCATTGGTTGGTGTGATGAAGGGAGGGGCCAACCCGGACCTGTCCCGGTCCGGGTTGGCCCCTCCCTTCATCACACCAATGAGCGGTCCCAAGGGCTGTGCCCTTGGTGGGGGTCGAGGGGGCAAAGCCCCTCGCGGGGTTTGGGGCGGAGCCCCAACACGTCCCCCGTACACAGAAAGGGCGGCCGGGATCGCTCCCGGCCGCCCCGATAGGCGTGCGTCGATCAGAACGTCAGGACGATGTCGGCGCCGAAGGTGAAGTTGTCGTTCGTGCCGCCGGTGTTGGTCAGCGCGTTGTTGTTGAAGGGTTTGTTGCTGGTCATGGCATGATCCCAGCGGATTTCCGGCCGGATCGCCAGCGTGGCGACCGAGGTCGGCAGTTCCGGCTTCCAGGTCACGCCCAGGGTGAGTGATCCATAGGTCGTGTTGGTGCCGGGCGCCGCGTAGACGGTGCGGCGGGTCGGCAGGCCCTGCTGGAAGCGGACCGGATCGTTGTTACCCGCGAAGGAGGCGACGAAGTAGTTATTGTCGTCACGCCACACTTCGGCGCGCGCGTTCAGCGACACGGTGTCGGTCAGGGCATAGGACGCGTACTGCGCCAGGCCGAAGCCGTTCACCGCCTTCCCGGTATAGCCGTAGTTGTCGCGGATCCAGTTCGCCTCGGTGACCAGGGTCAGCGCCTCGGTTGCCTTGTAGGTCACGACGATGTCGTTGAAGAACCGCCACTGGCCGTTCGCGTTGACGCCCAGGGGAGACAGCGCGCGGGTGGAGTTCTCGGGACCGAAGTGCGACAGGCCGAGGATGGTCAGCTTGCCTTCCATCAGCGTCAGGCCAAGACCGGCGATGCCGCCGATCGCGCCGTTGTTGTCGCCCAGCGGACCGATCGTCGTGTTGGCGCCCGTATCGACGCCCGCGTAGATGGCGACCGTGTCGCTGACATACGATGTCGTCAGCAGCCCGGTGTGCTTGAAGGGAAGGCCGAACTGGAAGATGTAGGAGTGGGAGTAGAACAGGTTGGTCGACGGATCGATCGTCTCATACCCGATCGGCGTCGAGTACATGCCGGCCTTCAGGTCCATGCCGCCGGCGAAGATCGGCAGACGAAGCTGCACATTCGCCTCGACGATATCGAACTGATAGCGGGAGTCGGGGAACACGTTGTTCAGCACGCCCAGATACTGGGTGAACCGCGCATCCGTGCCGTACATCCCCTGCACCTTGAAGCCCCACTGGAACTCGGTGCTGGCAGTGTCGATCTTCTTTTCCGCGGTCAGCAGGATCTGATTGAGCGCGGCGGAATTCGCCCGATCCGTCAATGAATGACCGAAGTTCAGCCCGGTGCTCGGCCGGAACGGGTTCATCATGAACCCGGCCTGGATCTGGCCGGACAGCTTGATGCCTTCGATCACCAGACCGGTGGAAGCCGGCGCCGCGACGGGCTCCGGTACCGGGGCCGGGGTGGCGGCTGCGGGCGCCGGGGCGGGGGTCTGTGCAAAGGCCGGCAGGGCGACCGTTGCGAGCAGGGTGGCGGTGAGCCAGGTCCTGTGGCGAGTGGCTGTGTGACGTGACATCACGCAAGGCTCCGATGTGAGGTCGATTGTTTGTGTTTGTCTTGGGACGAGACCGGGGCATCCGTGACCGGATGCCCCGGATTGCGTGCGCTTGATCAGAAGACCTGTTCGCCGTGCAGGACGATATCCAGGCCCTCGCGTTCCTCTTCCTCACCAACCCGCAGTCCGACCAGGGCCTTGGTGACCATCAGAAGGATGAACGTCATGACACCGGTGAAGACGACGGTCGCGGCGACGCCGATGACCTGCAGCTTGAACTGGTCCATGCCGCCGACCAGGCCGTCGGGCAGGGCTTCGGTGGCCGAGAGCGGGCCGTAGGCGAAGACACCGACCAGCAGCGCGCCGACGATGCCGCNNCGTCCAGGCTGTCGTCATAGCCCAGCAGGTGCTTGAGGCTGGTAGCGGCCCAGAAGCAGACCACGCCGGACACGAGCCCGATGATGATCGCGGAACCCGGCAGGACGAAGCCCGCGGCGGGGGTGATCGCGACCAGACCTGCCACGGCGCCCGAGATGACGCCCAGGACGGACGGCTTACCCTTGGTGATCCACTCGGCGACCATCCAGGACAGCGCGGCAGCGGCGNNTGAACCCGAACCAGCCCACCCACAGAAGGGCAGCGCCGATCACGGCATAGGTCAGGTTGTAGGGAGCCATGTTGTTGGTGCCGTAGCCCATCCGCTTGCCCAGCACGAGCGCGCAGACCAGACCGGCGATACCGGCGTTGNNTTGATGTGGACCACGGTGCCGCCCGCGAAGTCGAGCACGCCGAGGCCGAACATCCAGCCCGTCGGCGCCCATACCCAATGCGCAACCGGCGCATAGACGAACAGGGACCACAGCGCCATGAAGATGCAGAGCGCGGAGAACTTCATCCGATCGGCCACCGCGCCGGCAATCAGCGCCGGGGTGATGATCGCGAACGTCATCTGGAACATCATGAAGACGCTCTCGGGGATCGTCGTCGCGATCGCGCCATCCGTGCCGGCGCCCAGGGTGAATGCGACGTCCGTTCCCTTGGCGAAACCGTCGGTGATGCCGCGCAGCAGCACGCGGGACAGGTCGCCGATGTAGGCATTGCCGTTGCCGAACGCGAGGCTGTAGCCTACGACCGCCCAGACGATCGTCACGATGCAGCAGATCACGAAGGACTGCATCATCGTCGCGAGCAGGTTCTTCTTGCGCACCATGCCGGCATAGAACAGCGCGACACCGGGGATGGTCATCATCAGCACAAGGGCGGTACTGGTCAGCATCCAGGCGGTGTCGCCCGCGTCGATCTTCGGCGGATCATCGGCGGCGAAGGCCGGTACAGTGGCCAGAAGGGCGGGCAGCAGCAAGGCCGCACCCTTGACCAGGCGGGAGTTCGTCATCGGTTCTGTTTCCCTGTCGTCTTGATTATCAGAGCGCTTCGCCGTCGGCCTCGCCGGTACGGATGCGCATGGCCCGTTCGATATCCATGACGAATATCTTGCCGTCGCCGATCTTCCCGGTGTGCGCGGACTTCGCGATCGCCTCCACCACCTGATCCGCGAGATCGTCGCCCACGACGACCTCGATCTTGATCTTGGGCAGGAAACTCACGTGATACTCGGCGCCGCGGTAGATCTCGGTCTGGCCCTTCTGCCGGCCGAAACCCTTGACTTCTGAAACGGTCAGGCCTTGCACGCCAAGCGGCGTAAGGGCCTCTCGCACGTCGTCAAGCTTGAAGGGCTTGATGATGGCCATGATGAGTTTCATGTCGGCGTGTCCTGCATTGCCATGTCTCCGATCCGCCGCTGGTCCATCAGCGGGTGGTCGGAGGAAATCAAAGCAACTGCCGTGCCAAACTGAAAAATAAACGAAAATCCATGAATTTCCGGGGCGCCGGACACGCCCCGCAATGCCGATGGTTACATTTTGAGCATATGCCTAACGCTTTGACGGGCCTCCTCGAGTCGAAAGGCTCACGCGATTGCCTTGGTTCCGACCACCGCGTGCAGCGGATTGGCCATGAAAAGCAGACTTTCCGCCCGCGCCTGCTCGACCGCCGCCTGCCACAGCGGCCGTTCCTCGGGCGTCAGCAGGGACAGCACGTGATCCTCCCGATACCGCCAGATCGGCCCGTCCGGCGCGTCGAAGGTCACCAGGCTCGGGAAACACCGCACATCTGTGAAGCCGGCTCGGCCGATCCGGCGATACAGGCTGGCATCCGCCACGCCGCGGGCACCGACCGACTGCGGGGGGATGTCCACCTTGCGGCGGATCGTTTCGGGTAGGTCAAGATGCCACCATTGCGGCAGGTCGATCGCCCGCACGATCACCCCCACCCGCCCGCCGGGACGCACCACGCGATGCAGTTCGGCCAGAGCCCGGTCGGCGTCGCATTCCTCTATCACCGTGATCGTGAAGGCATGGTCGAAATGGGCGTCGGGGAAGGGCAGGGCCTCGGCATTCGCGACCTGGAACCGGATCGCGGTCCCGATCCCTTCCTCCTCGGCCAGCGCCGCGGCTTCCCGCAGCAGGAACGGGTTCAGGTCGGTCGCGGTGATCGTGCAGTCGCGTGTCACCGATCCTGCCAGCATCCGGTCCAGCGCCCCGGACCCGCAGCCGACATCCAGGATGCTCGCCCCCGGCGCCGGTGCGATGGTTTCGAGCAGGGTCCGCACCAGCCGGCGATAACTGTCTGATCGCGCCCGGTCCTCCAGCGCCGCGACGCCTCCCAGATGCCGCCCGCCCAGGACGATGACGGTGAAATGCCGCGACAGGGCCTCGATACCCGGGTCCCATTGCGATGGCGCGAGGAAGAACGGGAACAGCACCAGCGCCGGCCCCGAACCCTGGATGCGGTAGGAAATCCCTGCATGGGACCCGGTCCGCGCGGGCCCGGAGAGCACGGTCGCCTCATGCCGGGACAGGAATCCGGTCATCAGGCCGACCAGTTCACCGGTCCGATCCGCCACCACATCGGCCCAGCCCGGCGCGTCATAACCTTCCAGCACCACCCGCCCGCAGCCAGGCAGGCGTTCAGCGGCCCGCGCGGTGACCGCGTTCGTCAGCCCAAGCTCCCCAGCGATCAGCAGCACCCGCGTTGCGATGTCCGTGAACCCGGCCGGATCGAGCCTGACCGGCACGCACAGCGCCGCCCCCGCGATCCGCCCCGGATGCGCGCGGGCAAAAGCCGCCAAATCCCCCGGCACCTGTGTGGCGACATGCGCCGACGCCAGCCCCAAGTGATCCCACAGCGCCAGCAGCCGAACATCGAGACCCATGATCGTGTCGGTCACGCGTATTCTCCGTTTCCTCGTCCCTGCGCTACTGTCGGGGGGAACCACGGGGCGGACAAGCCGATGAGCGGGACCAGTGACGAGATCGTGGAGGCGATCACCCAGCTTCTGCCCAGGCTGCTGGGCATGATGGACCGGCTGGCGCTGATCGGGCGGCATATGCACCCGCCGCGTCTGGCCGAACTGGTCGACTGGCTGGGCGATGGTGACGCCGACCTGGTCCTGGCGCGCGATCATTTCCGCGCCGCCGCCTGGCCCGAGGGGATGGGCGCCTTCCGCGACCAGCTCGACCTGGTCGCCTCCCATGTCCTGCGGGCGGCCGAGGGGCTGCGCGTCGCCCTGACCTCCACCAACGCCATGCTGGGGGCCTACCGCGCGATGCGCCACGCGACCCGGGCGCAGGAGGCGCTGTATCCCGTCACCGCCGTGCTGCCGACGGTCAGCCAGTATTTCCTCGAACCCGGGTACCGCGATGACCCGGACCTGCTCGCCCGCCTGCGCCAGCCGGTGCAGGACAGCGGGGTGATGCATTCCGATAACGAAACCGCCACGCGGGGCGGGTTTTCCGTCTACGTGCCCGAATATTATGACGCCGCCCGCGCCCACCCTGTGATCGTCGCGCTCCATGGCGGGGCGGGCCACGGGCGGCTGTTCCTCTGGAACTGGATCGCCGAGGCACGCAGCCGAGGCGCCATCCTGATCGCCCCCACCGCCGTCGGGGACACCTGGTCCCTGATGGACCCGCCGGTCGACACCGCCAACATCACCCGCATCCTGGATGGCGTGCGCGCCCGCTGGACCATCGACCCGGCCCGCATGCTGCTGACGGGCATGAGTGACGGGGGCACCTTCACCCTGCTGGCCGGCCTGGACGAGGACTCGCCCTTCACCCACCTCGCCCCCGTGGCGGCCAGCTTCCATCCGCTGCTGCTGACGATGACCGAGCCCCGGCGTATCCGCGGCCTGCCGATCCTGCTGACCCATGGCATGCTGGACTGGATGTTCCCGATCAGCGTCGGACGCACCGCGAACCGGACCTTGACGGCCGCGGGGGCCGCGGTCACCTACCGGGAGATCGAGGATCTGTCGCACGCCTATCCGCGCGACCGAAACCCGGAAATCATGGACTGGTTCCTTACCCCCTGAGCAGGAGGCCGCATGGCCCGCGTCGAGGATATCCCTCAACCCACACGGGACGCCGCCGTTTCGATCGCATGTCCCAGCTTCGACACCGCCCCCTTCGTCACCGGTCCGGCCCTGTCGCGCCGCAAGGTCGCGATCGTGTCCTCCGCCGCGCTGATCCCCCGGGGCGCGCAGCCCTTCCCGATCGGCAGCGCGGAGGCACGGTTCCTGCCAGCCTCGATCCCGCCGAACGACCTGCTGATCAGCCATGTGTCGATCAACTTCGACCGCACCGGCTTCCAGCGTGACGTGAACGTGGTCTACCCGCTGGACCGGCTGCATGAGATGGCCGCCGACGGCGTCATCGGTGGCGTGGCGGACACGCATTACACGGTGATGGGCTCGACCGATCCCGTGGGCATGACCGAGGCCGCCGACCGGATCGCCGCCCAGATGCGCTTGGAAGGCGCCGACACGGTTCTGCTGTCTCCGGTCTGACCGCTGTGCACGCGCGCCGTGAGCGCGTTGGGGCATATGCTGGAAAGCCGGGGGCTGGCGACGGTGGCGATCGCCGCGGTGCGTGCGCAGGCCGAGAACACGCGGCCGCCACGGGCCTTGTGGACGTCCTCTCAACTGGGTCGCCCCTTGGGCGAACCGGGGGATGCCGCGTTCCAGCGCCGCGTCCTGCTGGCCGCGCTGGGCTTGCTGGAACGCACGGATGGGCCGGTGATCCTGGAAGAGTTCCATGACGATCCGCCTGCCTGGACGGATCATCCGGCCTGGGTCGCGCCACGTGTCGCGATGCCGGGGACGATGCCGGATACGCCGTCCGCCTGGGCCGATGCCTTCGCGGCCGAACTGCGAAGCCTGACTCCGGCCTGGGAGAGGGTGCAGGCCCGCTTCGGGCGCACCACGACCGGGCTGTCGTTTCTTCCACCCACGGAATGGCCTTCGTTCGTGGACCATTGCCTCGCCGGGGACCTGCCGCTGATCGACGGCCACGCGACCACCGCGCTGGGGCTGCGTTTCTTGTGCGACGACATCAAGGCCTTCTACGGGGAAGCCGGCCAGGCCGTGGGACCGGCGCCGTCCAGCCGGCAGGTCGACACCTGGTTCTGGCGGGCCACGATCGGCGGCGCCCTGCTGCAGGCGCTCCGCCGAACGGGGATGGAGAGCGGGAACAACGCGTTGAAGACGGTGTCGGGGCGGATGTTCGTGCCGGCCCCCTGGGTCGTCTGACGACGCAGGCGGGGGAACGGGTCAAGCCGTTTCCCCGTCGGCCTCACCCCGATAGAATGACTCCGGCGCCGAAGGTCCTGATCCGACAAGGACCCGGCGGAACGGAGGAAAACAGGATGGCCACGGAACCCAGCGGAGCCTCACCCAGCGCCGAACCGAAGGCCTACCCCCACCCGCATGTCCGCGAGGACTGGCTGGCCCGTCTGCGGGAGGATGTGCTGGAACCCGCCTTGCCCATCATCGACGCCCATCACCATCTGTGGGATCGCGAGTCAGGCCGGTATTTCCTCGATGAACTGCTCGCCGATGCCCGCGCCGGCCACGACGTCCGCGGCACCGTCTATGTCCAGTGCGGCACCGGCTTCCGCCCTGACGGTCCGACCGAGATGCGCCCCGTCGGCGAGACCGAATTCGTCGTGCGCGTAGCGGAGGACGCGGCGCGCCATGGTCATCCCGGCATCTGCGCCGGCATCGTCGGCTTCTGCGACTTCCGGATTGGAGAGCGCGTGGATCCGGTCCTGGAAGCGCATGTCGCCGCCGGCAAGGGACGCTTTCGCGGCATCCGCCAGATCATCGGCTGGGACCCCGCCATCGCCAGCCGCCCGACCGCGCCCTCGATCGGCGGGATGCTGGCCGATCCGATGTTCCGAAAGGGCATCTCCCGGCTGAGCCGCCTTGGCCTGTCCTACGAAACCTCCCTCTATCACCCGCAGCTTGGCGAACTGGCCGACCTGGCGCGCGCCTTCCCCGACCTGCCGATCCTCGCCAATCACTGCGCCGGGCTGATCGTGGTGGGCCCGCATGCCGCCGACCCAGCGGCCAGCTTCGCCCATTGGCGCGACGGCCTCCGCGCCCTCGCCGCCTGCCCCAACGTCACCCTCAAGCTCGGCGGGCAGGCGATGCCGGTGCGCGGCTGGACGTTTCATGAGCAGGTCCTGCCGCCATCCTCCGGCGAACTGGCCCAGGCGTGGCGCCCGATCATGGAAACCTGCATCGAGACCTTCGGCGCCGACCGCTGCATGTTCGAGAGCAACTTCCCCGTCGACAAGGGCCTGTGCGGCTATGTCCCGATCTGGAACGCCTTCAAGCGCATCGCTGCCGCCTGTTCGGCAACCGAGAAGGCGGCGCTGTTCCACGACACGGCGGCGAGGTTCTACCGGCTCGACCCGGCCCTGATCGCTTGATTGCCCGCGCGGCCGGTTTCGTGGCACGAACGCCCGGAACACTTTGAAGCCGGACGACCATGACCGAAGCAGCCGACTCCACCGAAGCCCTGTTGCGGGAAACCGCCGCCCGCATCTTCGCCGACCATACCGAGGCGCGGATGCTCGCCGCGCTGGAAGACGGGACCTGGCCGCTGGGGGCCTGGAACGCGGTCAGCGAGGCGGGCTTGCATCGCGCCTTGGTGCCGGAAGCGGCCGGCGGCTACGGCGTGTCGGTCCCGGCGGCGCTGTCGATCCTGCGGGTGGCCGGTGAATACGCCCTGCCGCTGCCGCTGGCCGAGACCATGCTGGGAAGCTGGCTGCTCGGACGGGCCGGCATCGAAATCCCCGAAGGCGCGCTGACGGTGGCCCCGGTGATGGGGGATGAGACCCTGAGCCTGACGCGGGAAGGCACCGCTTGGCGCCTGTATGGTTCCGCGCGCCGCGTCCCGTGGGGCCGGCACGCGGTCGCCGCCGTCGTCGTCGCGGACTACGAGGGCGCCGGCCATGTCGCCCTGATCACCCGCGACAACTGGACGGTGGAGACCGGAGAGAACGTGGCGCGGGAACCCCGTGACACCCTGACGTTCGAGGGGGTGGTGGCCGCCGCCGCTCCGCTGCCCGTCACCGCCGCCGATCTGCGGATGGCGGGTGCCGCTGCGCGGACCCAGCAGATGGCCGGCGGGCTGATGCGGCTGACCGCGATGACGACGCAGTACGCGCTCGATCGGACTCAGTTCGGTCGGCCGATCGGCAAGTTCCAGGCGATCCAGCAGAGCATGGCGGTCCTGGCCGGCCAGACCGCGGCGGCCTGCGCCGCGGCGGATATCGCGGCCGAGGCCGTGGGAGAGACGATGAACATGCTGCCGATCGCCGCCGGCAAGGCGCGGGCGGGTGAGGCGGCCTCGATCGGCGCCGGCATCGCGCACCAGGTGCATGGCGCGATCGGCTTCACGTTCGAGCACAGCCTGCACTTCACGACGAAGCGGCTGTGGTCCTGGCGCGATGAATTCGGCAACGACGCGAGCTGGCAGCGGATTCTCGGCCGCCATATGGCGGGCGTCGGCGGTCACAATAGCTGGGCGGCGATCACCGCCGCCTGACCGAATCCGGGGGAGGGGGGCTGTTCGCCCCCCTGCCTGTTCCTAGTCCAGCTTGATGTTCGCTGCCTTGATCAGCCGGCCGTTCGCGGCGATCTGCGTGTTCTGCTCGACCACCATCTCCTCGGGCGTCTGCACCGGGACGACAACGTTGATCTCCCGCATCCGCTTGATCATGTCCGGGGTCTGCGCGATCTCCACGACCTTCTTGTTCAGCGCGTTGATGATGTCGCGCGGCGTGCCGGCCGGGGCCAGCAGGCTGTACTGGATCGAGACATCGGCGTCGGGGACCCCCGCTTCGGTCAGGGTCGGCACGTCCGGGAAATCCGGGTGGCGGGAGTTGTAGTTGATGTTCAGAAGCTTCAGCTTGCCGGCGCGGACATGCGGGATCACGTTGATCTCGTTCATCATCTGCACCTGGCCCGAGAGCAGGTCGTTCAGCGCGTCGGCGCTGCCGCGATAGGGCACGTGCAGGATGTCGATGCCGGCCTTGTCCTTCAGCATCTCGATTCGCATCTGCGAGTAGGTGCCAAGCCCGGCGGACCCGTAGGCGAGCTTGCCGGGGTTCTTCTTCGCGTAGGCGATCAGCTCCTGGATCGTGTTGATGCCGAGCGAGGGGACGATGACGAAGCCGCAGACGAGGTCGCCGACTCGGGCTACGGGGATCAGGTCCTTGGAGGGGTCGTAGCCGACCTTGCGAAGCTGCGGCAGCACGGTCAGCGTCGCGCCCGGCGTCAGCAGGAAGGTATAGCCATCGGGTGCCGAACGGGCCGCGAGTTCGGTCCCGATCGCGCCCGATGCGCCGCCCTTGTTGTCGATCACGAAGGGATGGCCGAAGGCCTGGGTCAGCTTGTCGGCCCACGGACGTCCGATCAGATCGGTCGCGCCGCCAGGGGCATAGGGCAGGATCAGCTTGACCGGCTTGGTCGGCCAGGCGCCCTGCGCGAAGCCCGCGCGAGCGCCGGCGAACACGCCAGCGGATGCACCGGCCGCGGCGGCCAGTATCGAACGGCGTGTAGCTTTCATGGCGCGATCCCTCGGGTGGACGGAGTGTGAGTTTTGTGTGAAAGAGTGTCGCCGCAAAGCCGCCAGACGGCAAGCGTCACGTCACGAAGCCATGCGTCACGAGATAATGGGAGGGAAACAATGGCCGGCGGTTCACCGCAGCCCGGACGAGGACTATTGAAGGCGCCCCAGGACTTCTACTGCGGCCTGCTCTATATTGGCGTGGGCATTCTGGGAATTTGGGTCGGCGCCGATTATCCTCGTGGCACGCCTGTCAGGCTGGGAACCGGTGTGTTCCCGGCCATCCTCTCCTGGGGTCTGGTCGTCATTGGCCTGATCGTGATGGTGCAGGGCCTGATGACGGCCGGCCCGCCGATCGGACGGATCGCTTGGCGTCCCGTCATCCTGATCTCGCTCGCCGCGACAAGTTTCGCCCTGCTGATCGAAACCGCGGGGCTGATCATCGCCATGGTCGTGATGATGATCCTCGCCCGGTTTGCCGGTGACGATCACTCGAACAAGGAATTCGGGATCTTCGCGGTGATCATGGTTCTGATGGCCTTAGGCATCTTCGTCTGGGGTCTCGAAATGCCGCTGAAGGTGTTCCCATGGAGCTGAGTGATCTCGGCAGTAACCTGTCGCTTGGTCTTGGGGTTGCGCTAACCTTCCAGAACCTTTTCTGGTGCCTGATGGGCGCCATCATCGGCACCGCGGTGGGCGTTCTGCCCGGCCTCGGCCCGGTCGCGACGATGGCCCTGCTGCTGCCCGTGACCTACTATCTGCCGCCCGAGGGCGCGCTGATCATGCTGGCGGGCATCTATTACGGCGCGCAGTACGGGGGATCGACAACCGCCATCCTGGTCAATCTGCCAGGGGAAAGTTCGTCGGTCGTCACCTGCCTTGATGGCTACCAGATGGCGAGGCAGGGGCGCGCGGGCGCGGCCCTGGCGATCGCGGCCATCGGCTCGTTCTTCGCCGGCTGCGTCGCCACCCTGCTGATCGCGGTCGCGGCCCCGCCGCTGGTCGCGCTGGCACAGCAGTTCGGTCCGGCCGACTATTGCTCCCTTATGGTCCTCGGCCTGGTGACCGCGGTGGTCATGGCGCATGGCTCGGTCGTGAAGGCGATCGGGATGATCTTCATCGGCCTGCTGCTGGGGATCGCCGGGACGGACGTGAACACCGGCAACCTGCGCTACACCTTCGGCATCGGCATCCTGTTCGACGGCATCAACTTCGTGCCGATCGCGATGGGCGTGTTCGGCATCAACGAGATCATGAACAACCTGACCAACCCGGAACGGCGGGAACTGGTCAGTTCCAAGGTCACGGGCCTGATGCCCACCAAGAAGGACCTGAAGGACTCCTATCCCGCGATCCTGCGTGGCACGGCGATCGGCAGCATCCTGGGCGTGCTGCCCGGCGGTGGTGGCGTGCTGGCGTCGTTCGCGTCCTACAGCATTGAAAAGAAGCTCGCCAAGGACCCGAGCCGGTTCGGCAAGGGCGCGATCGAGGGCGTGGCTGGTCCCGAGGCCGCGAACAATGCCGCCGCGCAGACCTCCTTTATCCCGATGCTGACGCTGGGCATTCCGTCCAACGCGGTGATGGCGATGATGGTCGGCGGCATGATGATCCACGGGATCATCCCCGGCCCGCAGGTCATGAGCGAGAAGCCCGGCCTGTTCTGGGGCATGATCGCGTCGATGTGGATCGGCAACGCGATGCTGATCATCTTCAACCTGCCCATGGTGGGGATTTGGGTGAAGATGCTGACGGTGCCGTACCGCCTTCTGTCGATCGCCATCCTCTTCTTCTGCTGCATCGGCGTCTACAGCATCAACAACTCGGCCGAGGAGGTGTTGCTGATCACGTTCTTCGGCTTCGTCGGCTATGTCTTCGTGAAGCTGAACTGCGAGGCGGCGCCGATGCTGCTGGGCTTCATCCTGGGGCCGATGATGGAGACCTATCTGCGGCGCGCGATGCTGCTGTCACGCGGCGATCCGATGGTGTTCCTGGAACGGCCGCTCAGCCTGGGCTTCCTGATCGCCGCCGGCATCCTGCTGGTGATCATCATCCTGCCGAATATCCGCAAGGCGCGCGAAACCGCCTTCGTGGAGTAAGCGATCCGTCCCATTCGGTCTTTGGCCGGGTGGGACGGTAGACCGCTGGCGCCCCGCCCTATGGGTGGATCAGCGCCAGCACAAAACGTGCACAACAGCCTTGCGGGCGGCGTCATTGCCGCCCGTTTGTTGTTTCCAGTCCTCCTGTTCCGGCGCCTCCCGCCGCAGGAAGACGCCGATATCCCTGGTGTCGGGACCGATCGCGATCCCGGATGGCCGCTGGTCCGCCGGGTCGGCGCGCAGCACGATGCCCTTGATCAGGCCCACGGCCTCTCCATCCTCGGTCACCACCGGCCCGCCGCTGAAGCCTGGCCGGACGCCGCCGGCCTCGATCCACAGACCCGGATTGTCCGACCAGTTCGCTCGGCGCCGCAGGTCAGGGCGGGCGCGGCCGGTGGTTTCGGAGGGGATCAGGGCGTCGCTCTGGGCCGGATAGCCATAGACAACCAGTTCACCGTTCCCCGGCGGCCGGTCGGTCAGCGACAGCAAGGCCGGTGGGCGCACCCGCGCGCGCAGCAAGGCCAGGTCCTGGCCTGTATCGGTGGCGACGATCCGGGCCGAGGTCTTGGGCAGGTAGCGGGAGACGACCTGGGTGCTGGCGCAGCCATCGACGACGTGGGCCGCGGTCAGGATCGTCCCGTCCTGGCCGATGAAGAACCCGGTGCCGCTGATGTTGCCAGGCGGCGCACCGCGGGGACGGGGTTGCTGGCCTGGGGCGGAAGGGTGGATGACATTGGGCAGCATCGCGATCCGCCGCGGTTCGGTGACCGGTTCCGCTGGACGGACGATCGCGGGCAGGGGAGGCGCCGCGGGACGTGCCGCAGGCGGGGGCGTTCGGGGCGTGATCACCACCGGGGGCGGCGGCGGTTCCACGGGCGCGGGCGGTGGCTCGTCGCGCAGCAGGAGCACGACGGACAGGCCCAGCCCGCCCAGGGTGAACCCGATCGTCAGCCCCATGATGTCCGGCAGTTCAAGCCGCATCGTCGGTGTTCGCCGTCCCCATGCCGGTGGCGGGACCGAGCGCCCCGCACCGGAGGCTTCATGGCAGGGGGCGTCTTGCAACCGGGTTACGGCCGAGGCCTATAAGCCGCCCGGTTGCCGGGGCTTGCGTTCGGGCTTCCCTTGGGCGACCCTTGGCCCATATCCATGACCACGCAGAAAAGTGGGGAGCCCATGACCGACTCGACCATCGTGACTGATTCCGTAAAGCGCTTCAAATGGATCGGCACGCGGCCGATCCGCCCCGACGGCGTGCCGAAGGTGACCGGCCGGGCGCAATATGGCGCCGACCTGAAGCTGCCCGGCATGCTGTATGGAAAGGTGCTGCGTTCTCCGCACGCGCATGCGCGCATCCTGTCGGTCGATACCTCGGCCGCCGAGAAGCTGCCGGGCGTGAAGGCCGTGATGACGGCCGCCGACCTGCCGCAGCAGAAGTTCGACTATATCGGGCCGGAGCGTGTCGCCCAGAATTTCTGGCACATCACCCGCAACATCATGGCGCGTGAGAAGGCCCTGTACGAAGGCCACGCGATCGCCGCGGTGGCCGCGACATCCATGTCGATCGCCGAGGAAGCCTGCGCGCTGATCAAGGTCGAATATGAGGTGCTGCCGCACGTCATCGACGTCGACGAGGCGATGAAGCCCGGCGCGCCCTTGCTGTTCGAGGACATGATCACCCGCGGTGTCGAACCCGCGCCGACCACGCCCTCCAACGTCTCCAAGCGGCTGGAATTCGGCATCGGCGACGTGGCGAAGGGCTTCTCCGAAGCCGACGTCGTGATCGAGCATGAGTTCAAGACCGCCGCCGTCCACCAAGCCTATATCGAACCGCATGCCTGTGTGGCGAAGTACGAGGCCGATGGCCAGTGCGAGATCTGGTCGTCCAGCCAGGGCCATTTCGCGATGCGCGCCCTGACGGCGCAGATCATCGGCGCGAAGATCAGCGACCTGCGCGTGACCCCGGCGGAAATCGGCGGCGGCTTCGGCGGCAAGACCGTGACCTATCTGGAACCCGTCGCCGCGACGCTGTCGAAGAAGTCCGGCCTGCCGGTCCGCGTGATGATGACCCGCGAGGATTGCTTCCGCGGCTCCGGTCCGACCTCGGGTGCCTCGATGTGGGTGAAGATCGGCGTCAAGAAGGACGGCACGATCACCGCCATGGACGGCATCTTCAAGTTCCAGGCCGGTGCCTTCCCGGGTTCGCCGGTGATGAACGGCTGCCTCTGCGCCTTCGCGCCCTATGACGTGCCGAACCAGCATGCCGTGGGCTACGACGTCGTCTCCAACCGCCCGAAGGCCGCCGCCTATCGCGCGCCTGGCTCGCCGATCTCGGCCTTCGCGGTCGAGAGCGTCGTCGACATGTGCGCCAAGGCGATCGGGATGGACCCGCTGGAACTCCGCGCGAAGAACGCCTGCCGCATTGGCACGCCGACCATCGCCGGCCCCAAGCATGCCCATGCCGGCTACTTCGAGACCGTCAAGGCCCTGATGGACCACCCCGCCTACCAGGTGAAGCTCGGCCCGAACCAGGGCCGCGGTGTTGCCTCCGGCTATTGGTTCAACGGCGCCGGCGAAAGCTCGGCCACGATGCAGGTCAATGCCGACGGCACCGTGCTGGTGGCGACCGGCAGCCCGGACATCGGCGGCTCCCGCGCGTCGATGGCCATGATGGCGGCCGAGACGCTGGGCGTGGACTACAACGTCGTCCGCGCGATCGTCTCCGACACCGGCAACATCGGCTACACCCATGTCACCGGCGGGTCGCGCGTGACCTTCGCCACCGGCATGGCGGTCGTCAATGTGACCAAGACGGTGATCAAGGACCTGTGCAAGCGGGCGGCGATCCTGTGGGACGTCGATCCGGAAGGCGTGATCTGGGAAGACGGGTTCGCCAAGCCGGCGGGCGCCAATGTCGGTGACTTCAAGCCGCTGTCGCTGCGCGAGATCGCGGCCAAGGCGGCGGCGACCGGCGGGCCGATCACCGCGTCCTCCGGTGTGAACGCCGGTGGCCAGGCCCCTGGCTTCGCCACGCAGTTCTGCGATGTCGAGGTTGATCCGGAAACCGGCAAGGTCACGATCCTGCGCTTTGTCGCGGCCCAGGACGTCGGGCGGGCGATCCACCCGTCCTATGTCGAAGGCCAGATCCACGGCGGTGTGGTGCAGGGCATCGGCTGGGCGTTGAACGAGGAATACATCTACAACGCCAAGGGCCAGCTCGATAACCCGGGCTTCCTCGACTATCGCTGCCCGGTCGCCTCGGATCTGCCGATGATCGACGCGGTGCTGGTCGAAGTGCCGAACCCGACGCACCCCTATGGTGTGAAGGGCGTGGGTGAGGTCTGCATCTGCCCGCCGATGGCCGCGATCGCCAACGCGATCGAGAACGCCATTGGCCTGCGGATGTCGGAACTGCCAATGTCTCCGCCGAAGGTGCTGGAAGCCTTGTCGGCGAAGGGCTGATCCATGACCGTACGGGTTGCGTTCACCTCGGGCTTCGCGCGCCGCTACACCGGCGGCACGCGGGACTTCGATATCGAGGCACGCAACCTGCGCGGCGTGGTGCGGGAAATGGACCGGTTGTTTCCAGGGCTGGCGCATGCGCTGGAGGAGGAGACAACCGTCGCCATCGATGGCGAGTTGTATGAGATCGACTTCACCCAGCCGGTGAAGGATGGGGGTGAGGTGTTCTTCATTCCCAAGATCGAGGGAGGGTAGGGGCGCCTGTTGTCCCGGAAGTCCTTGGATCGGCGATCCGCGCGATGATACGCTGCCTCTCATGACCATCACGATCACCCATCAGCAGCAGGCATGGATTCTCGATCACGTCTCGCGCGGGGAGTTCCGCTCGATCGAGGACGGCGTCCGCCAACTGCTCGACGAACGCATGGCAGAACGGGCGGCTGAGGAAGGCGATGATCTGGCCTGGGCGCGCGCCCACATTGACGAGGCCCGCGCCGATATTGCCGCTGGCCGGGTCCTGACGGTCCAGGAGCACGAAGCCCTGATGGATGCTCTGTTGATCTCCCTGAAGGGCTGATGGCGCGGGTCGTCATTGCCGCGTCGGCTTCCATCGACCAGGCTGCGATCCTGACCGATCTGATGGCAAAGGCCGGACCCGTAACGGCCGTGAAATTCCGAAACCTGTTCAGCGCCTTGTTCGACCGGCTGGCACGCCATCCGGAAATCGGGCCGCTCCGCCCCGCACTGGGGCCGACGATACGGATCGGGATCGTCCCACCCTACATCGTAATCTACGACCACACGCCGAACGACGATGTCGTCACGGTCCTGCGGATCGTGCACGGGCGGCGGCGTATCAGCGGCGCCATGCTGGCCGAACCCTGACCCACCCCCTCCCACCCCTACCAAATCCCCCCTATCCTCCGCCCAGACCCGGGAGGAGACCCACCCCATGACCTTCGATTTCACCAACAAGCGCGCCGTCATCTGTGGCGGCAGCCGCGGCATCGGGCGGTCCATCGCCCTCGGCCTGGCCGCCGCCGGCGCCGATGTCTCGATCTGCGCCCGCGGCGCCGAGACGCTGGAACAGACCCGCGCCGAGATCGCCGCCCTCGGCCGCAAGGCCCATGGCGGTGCGGCCGACCTCGGCAACGCCGACGCCCTCAAATCCTACATCGCCGACGCGGCCACCGCGCTCGGCGGCATCGATATCCTGGTCAACAACGCCTCCGCCTTCGGCTCCACGGATGACGAAGCCGGGTGGATGTCCTCCATGGCCATCGACATGATGGCGATCGTCCATGCCACCCATGCCGCCCTGCCGTTCCTGAAGGAGTCGAAGGGTTCGGTGATCAACACCTCCTCCGTCTCCGCCCTGCGCTCCGCCGCCCGCCAACCGCCCTATGGCGCGATCAAGGCCGCCGTCATCCACTACACCAACACCCAGGCCGCCATGTACGCCCGCGACGGCATCAGGGTGAACGGCGTCGCCCCCGGCTCCATCGAGTTCCCCGGCGGAGTCTGGGACCGCCGCAAGACCGAGGCACCGCGTCTTTACAATGCCGTTCTGAACTCGATCCCCTTCGGCCGCCTGGGATACCCCGAAGAAGTGGCGAATGTGGTCATGTTCCTGGCCTCCCCGCTCGCCTCCTGGGTGACCGGCCAGACGATCGTTGTCGATGGCGGACAGATGCTCTGAACCTGGGGCCGCGACGCTAGGCAACCCGTCCGAACCATGGCTAGGATGCCGCAATCAAACGGGACGAAACGCATGGCTGAACGAACACTGCGCGGAAAGACCGCGATCGTCGGGATCGGCGAGACGACCTACTACAAGCACGGCCAGTCGCCGGACAGCGAGTTCAAGCTCGCGCTCCAGGCCGTGGTGAATGCCTGCAAGGACGCCGGCATCAACCCGAAGGAGGTCGATGGCTTTGCCTCCTACGGCAATGACCGGTCGGAGGCCGGGCGCCTCGCCGCCGCCTTGGGCATCAACGAGCTCCGCTTCTCCAACATGTTCTGGGGCGGCGGTGGCGGCGGCGTCTGCGGCGCGGTCGGCAATGCGGCCGCGGCGGTCGCGACCGGCATGGCCGATTGCGTGGTGGCGTTCCGCTCGCTCGCGCAGGGCCAGTACCAGCGCTATGGCCGCAGCGGCGGCGCGCCCTTGGCATCCGGCGACGACGCGTTCCTGTTCCCCTACGGCATCATGTCGCCGGCGCAACGCTTCGCCATGAAGGTCACGCGCTTCATGCATGACCACGGAATCAAGCAGGAAGCGCTGCGGGCGATCTCGCTCGCCTGCTATCACCATGCGCAGAACAACCCGAACGCGGTGATGCGCGGCCGGCCGCTGACCGAGGAGAAATACGACAGCTCCCGCTGGATCATCGAGCCGTTCTTCCACCTCTACGACTGCTGCCAGGAAAACGACGGCGCGGCGGCGGTGATCGTTGTCTCGGCCGAACGGGCCAAGGAGCTGAAGAACAAGCCGGCCTATATCATGGCCTGCGCGCAGGGCTGCGACACCCGCAGCGCCGCGCCGGTGCACAACATGCCGAACTATCCGTCCAGCCATTTCGGGCAACTCGCGCCCCGGATGTACAAGATGGCGAAGATGGCCCCGTCCGACATGGACATCGTCCAGTGCTACGAAAACTTCACCGGCGGCGTGCTCATGTCGCTTGTGGAACATGGCCTGGTGAAGCCCGAGCAGGCGAATGAGTTCCTGGTGAAGGACAACCTGATCGCCCCGAACGGCGGCATGCCGCTGAACACCTCGGGCGGCAACCTGGCGGAATGCTACATGCACGGCCTCGAACTGGTGCATGAATCGGTGCGCCAGATCCGTGGCGTGGCGATCAACCAGAGCCAGAAGCACGACACCGCCATCATCATGGGCGGGCCGATGGTCACGCCGGTCAGTTCCATCATCCTCGGATCGGAGGCGACGCTGTGAGCAGCACCTATCTTCCCGACGGGCTGCCCCGTCCCGGCACCGGCCCCGACGGCCTGAGCGAGCCCTATTGGAAGGGCACGCGCGAAAGCAAGCTCCGCATCCAGAAGTGCAAGGGCTGCGGATCGTGGCAATGGGGGCCGGAATGGATCTGCCACCGCTGCCATTCCTTCGACCTCGAATGGGTCGATATCCAGGGCAAGGGCCGTATCTACAGCTATGAGCGGCCGCATCATCCGGTCCATTCGTCGCTGAACGGTCACGGCCCCTACATCGTCGTGCTGGTGGAACTGCCCGACTATGGCAATGTCCGCATGGTCGGCAACCTGCTGGGCGATCCCCTGCAGACCGTGACGATCGGGGCGGCGGTGGAGGCGGTGTTCGAGCCGCATGACAGCGCCGATCCGCCCTATACCCTCGTGCAATGGAAGTTGACCTGACCCCATGACCACCAGTCCCGGCAGCATCATCCGCCTCGACATCGCCGAACGGGTCAGCCCGGCCTTCGAGGGCCGGGTGTTCGACGGCGTCGGCACCTATGACTACCTGACCGGGACGGTGCATGGAGAGCTCGACCCAGCGCACGCGCTGAACGCCGCGATCGTCAACCTCGACAAGGCGCCCCGCAACGCGGCGGGGCGGGTCGAGTACCAGGCGGAGGTGGCGATGATGATCCCCACCGATCCGACCCGCGGCAATGGCTGGATGCTGTATGACGTGGTCAACCGCGGCAACAAGTTCGCCCTGACCCGGCTGAACCGCGGCGCCGACGGCAACGATCCGCTGACCGCCGCCCATGCCGGCGACGGGCTGCTGATGCGCCACGGCTACGCGGTGGTCTGGAGCGGGTGGCAGGGCGATACCCCCGCCGGCGCCGGCCGCCTGACCGCCACATTCCCGATCGCCCGCAACCCGGACGGCCCGATCACCAAGGTCATCCGCGAAGAATTCATCCCCGAGGCCCTCGGCGCTCCGGGCGACGCCTACATCCAGGAAACCTCCGACACGGTCTTCATCGGCACGCTGTCCTATCCGGCGGCCGATCTCGATCCCGCCCGCGCCAGCCTGACGATGCGGGTGCGGGAGGGCGATCCCCGTGCCACCCCGGCGGGCCTGTCCTGGCGCTACCTCGACGCCAACCGGATCGAGGTCACCCGGCCGGAAGGCGCCGATCGCGGCGCGATCTATGAGTTCATCTTCCCCGCCCGTGACCCCATGGTCCTCGGCATCGGCTTCGCCGCGATCCGCGACCTGGTTTCCCACCTGCGGCACGACCCGGGCGGGGCCAATCCGCTGCGCGGGGCGATCCGTCATGTGCTGGGTTTCGGCATTTCCCAGAGCGGGCGGGTGCTGCGCGACCAGGTCTATCTGGGCTTCAACGAGGATATGGCGGGCCGGCCCGTCTTCGACGCCATCATGCCGGTCGTCGCCGGATCGCGCCGGACCTTCATCAACTTCGAGTTCGCCCAGACCGGCCGGTATTCCCGCCAGCACGAGGATCATTCCTACCTCGACGACCAGTTCCCCTTCACCTACCCGACGCTGACAGACCCGCTCAGCGGCAAGACCGGCGGCATCCTGGAACCCGCGCGCAAGGCCGGGGTTTCCCCCAAGGTCATCCACCTCGACGCCGACGCCGATATCTGGGCGGCTCGCGCGTCCCTGGTCGCGACCGACACGACCGGGGCCGATATCGCCATGCCGGCGGATGTCCGCATCTTCGTAGCCGCCAGCACCCAGCACGCGGTCTACAAACCAGCCATCAAGCAGGTCACCGAACTCCCGGGCAATCCGCTCGGCTATGGCTCCTGGATGCGCGCCTTGCTGATCGCGCTGACCGAGTGGGTGGACAGCGGCGCCGAACCGCCGGCCAGCCGCTTCCCCTCCCGCGCCGAGGGCACGCTGGTCACCCGCGAACAGGCCGAGGCGACCTTCCCCCGCCTGCCCAACGTCACCTTCCCCGGCGTGCTGAACGCGCTGCATCTGCGCGACCACTCGGTCGAACCGCCCATCGACGGGCCCGCCTACCCGGTGATGGTCGCCGCCCCGGACGAGGACGGGAACAGCCTCGGCGGCCTCCGCCACCCGCTGCTGACCGCGCCCATCGGCACCCATACCGGCTGGGCCGTCCGCATCCCGGGCTATGCTGGCGGCGACCTGTTCACCGTCCAGGGCTCCTACCTGCCCTTCGCGCGGACCGAGGACGAACGGGCCGCCAGCGGCGATCCGCGCCGCTCGTTCAATGAACGCTATGGCTCCCGCGTGATCTGGGTCGCGCGTGTGCTCTCGGCGACCGAACAGCTCGTGGCCCAGCGGCTGCTGCTGCGGGAGGACGCGGACCGCCTGACCGCCGCGATTCGGGAGGGCGACCAGGTCCTCGGCATCCTGTAGGGGCGGGATTCACCCTCGCGTCGCGGCTGTTTCACAGGTAAAAGACGGCAATGGGCCGGTACGGCCCGTGCGTTCAATGACGATCTGGGAGACAACCATTGAAGAAAACACTCTGGGCCGCCGTCGCGGCCCTGGCGCTTGGCTTTGCCCCCCAACCGGCCTCCGCCCAGCTTTCCGATGACACCCTCAAGGTCGGCATCCTGACCGACATGTCGAGCCTTTATGCCGACATCAACGGCCCCGGTGCCGTGTTCGCGGCGCAGATGGCCATTCAGGATTTCGGCGGGACGGTCCTCGGCAAGAAGATCGAGCTGATCCAGGCCGACGTCCAGAACAAGGCCGATATCGGCACCTCGATCGCCAGCAAGTGGTATGACGCCGACAAGGTCGATGTGATCCTTGGCGCCGCGGCGTCCTCCTCGTCCCTGGCCGTTGCCGGTGTGGCGGCGGACAAGAAGCGGGTCTTCATGGCGAACGATCCGGCGTCGTCGGACCTGACGGGCAAGTCCTGCAACCCCTACACGATCCACTACGTCTATGACACCTCGGCCCTGGCCAATGGCACCGGGTCGGCGGTGGTGAAGGCGGGCGGCAAGACCTGGTACTTCCTGACCGCGGACTATGCCTTCGGCCATGCGCTGGAGCGTGACGTCACCGCCGTCGTGAACGCCGCCGGAGGCAAGGTTCTCGGATCCGTTCGGCATCCGATCAACAGCTCCGACTTCTCGGCCTTCCTCGTGCAGGCCCAGGCGTCCCGCGCCGAGGTCGTCGGTCTGGCCAATGCCGGCGGCGACACCATCAACTCCATCAAGCAGGCGGCCGAATTCGGCATCGTCGCGGGCGGCCAGAAGCTCGCCGGGCTGCTGGTCTTCATCACCGACGTGCACAGCATCGGGCTCCAGCTCGCGCAGGGCCTGCAGTTGACCGAGGCGTTCTATTGGGACCTGAACGACGGGACCCGGGCCTTCTCCAAGCGCTTCGCCGAGAAGATGAAGAAGATGCCGACCTCGATCCAGGCCGGCCATTATTCGTCGATGAAGCATTACCTGGAAGCCGTGAAGGCGACCGGGACCGACAACCCCGAGAAGGTGATGGCCTGGCTGAAGGCCAACCCGCTGAACGACGACCTGTTCGGCAAGGGCTATGTCCGGGCCGATGGCCGCAAGATGCATGACATGTATCTGTTCGAGGTGAAGAAGCCGTCCGAGTCCAAGGGTCCCTACGACTACTACAAGCTGATCCGGACCATCCCGGCCGAGGAAGCCTTCCGTCCGATGGACAAGGGCGACTGCCCGATGGTGAAGAAGGGCTAACCGAGCCCTCCCCGATGACGCCGCGTCCGGACCCCGGACGCGGCGTTTTCGTTTTGGAGCCATTGCTTACGGCCGCAGCATGACCTTGGATGCCGCGCGCTGGCGGGACAGTTCGAACCCCTCCAGCCCGCGGTCCAGCGGCAGGCGGTGGGTGACCATGGGCCGGAAGCTCTCCGGGTCGCGGCCCAGCAAGGTCAGCACCTTGTCCCAGGTGGGACGCGCGCAGCTATGGGTGGCGCGGAGCTGGTGGCGGGCGCGGACGAAGTTGGTGAGGTGGATCGAGACGGGGCCCGGATGGATGCCCGCCACGACCAGCACGCCGGCGGTCCGCAGCACGCCCAGCCCGTCATTGATCGCCGGCGGGTAGCCCGTCGCCTCAATCACGACGTCGACCTTGCGGCCGTTGTTCAGCGCCATGACCTGGTCGAGCAACGATCCCTCGGCCACATCGATGATGTCGTTGAACCCCAGTTGCCGCATCACGTCGAAGCGCGGCCCGTCGGCCCTGCCGGAGACCAGGACACGTCCGGCGCCGGCCGCGCGGGCGAACAGGGCGATGGCCTGCCCGATCGTGCCTGGTCCCATCACCAGGACCGTGTCGCCGAGGCCGACCTGCCCGGTCAGCACCGCCTCCGCCCCGACGCAGAGTGGCTCGGTCAGCGCCCCGACCTCGGTATCGACGTTGGCGGGCAATGGCAGGCAGTTGCCGGCCGAGACGGTGACATAGCGGGCAAAGCCGCCGGGCAGGGTCAGGCCGATCGTCTTCCGATCCAGACAGTTGCGCTGATCGCCCCGCACGCAGTTGGCGCAGACCCCGCAGGTGACGGAGGGGTTGACGGTCACGGCGGTCCCCTCGGCCAAAGTGACGCCGGCGCCTTTGGCGATGACGCGGCCGGCGAACTCGTGGCCCATGGTCACCGGCAGATGCGGGACCATGAAGCCGTAGCCGTCCGTCCACTCATACGCATGAACATCCGAGCCGCAGATGCCGGCGTTTTCCACTTGCACGGTCACCTGGCCGGGGCCGGGCGCGGGGGCCTCGGTTCCGTCGAACAGGTCGAGGCCGAATTCGGCTTTCGTCTTGCGTAGCAGCAGCATGGCGTTTGTTCCTCCTGGCCTTCGAGGATGCACCGGGACGGGGCCGGCTGGCAAAGGCGGCTCAGGCGTTCGGCAGGGCGGTCTGGCCCAGCACCCAGCCCTCCCATCGCGACAGGATCGGGATGTCGGGCGTGGTGTCGGGACGGTGGCCGGCGAGGACATTCAGCACGCACAGCACGCCCAGGGTGCAGTCGAACCGGTCCTCTCCGGCGGCATCGGCGCCGAAGCCGTTGGTGATGGTGGCTTCCATTTCGGGATCCGGGTGGGCGTCGAGGCGGGCCATGGCTTGCCGCAGCGGTTCGGCGAGGGCGGCGCGGTCGGATTGGCGCCGCTTGCTGCCGGACAGGCGCAGGCCGAGGTGGCGGAGGGCCTCGGCCGGGTAGGTTTCAGCGATCGCGATAGCGCCGGGGGTCAGCAGGCTGCGGAACGGACCGTCGAAGGGCCAGATGCGGATGGTGTCTCGGTGGCGGAGTGCGGGGAGCAGCATTTCCCGCCAGGCGGCGGCGGCGGCCTTGCCGCTCTGGTTGGCGCCGAGGGTCCAGAAGACTGGCGCGCCGGCGGGGCGTTCGGCGGTGGCGCGGTCGCAGAGGCGGGACAGGGCGGAACCCACTGGGGGCAGGCCGAGCGCGTGGGCGTGGGCGGCGCGGGTCATGCCTTTGAGGCCTCGCGCGGGGTAGAAGGGGCGTTCCTGGGTGATGTCCTCGAGGGTTGGGCAGACGGTGTAGAAGTCCGGCCAGTGGGCGGTGTTGGCGAGGAAGGACAGGAAGTCGGGTTCGGGGCGGAGGGCCGCGTAGGCGGCGGGGACGCCGATGGGGAGGTCTACGCCGAGGGCGACGGGGCCTTGGGCAGCCTCGGTGCGGAGGGTGTCCAGGAAAGCGGGGACGGGGCCGACGGGGCGGGGTGGGGGGAGGCGCCAGGCCTTGGCGTGGCGGACGGCGATGGCGACCCAGCGCTTGCGGGGGTCCATGCTCCAATCCGCGTGGGCGGCGAGGGTTGGTTGGGTGGAGTTGTCACGGTGCATGGGGTGTTGCCGCGTGCATTTTTTTGGGGGTGGGTCGAGGGCTGGGGTGCGGGCGCTCCCCTCCCCTTGAGGGAGGGGCTGGGGGAGGGGTTGGTACCCCCCCCCCGGTCCGTGCGGCGATCCCCCCACCCCTGCCCTCTCCCTCAAGGGGGGAGGGAGCAGGTTGGTCTTCTCCGTGCATTGCGGGGCGTTGGGAGTTCACATTATGTTCCTACAATGCCGCCGCCCCATGAGGCAAGCATTGCGCCCCCACGCGGTCACCCGGCCCCACCCCGGATGACCACCCAGCGTTCAGGAACCCAGCGGCTTGTGCGCACGTTCCAGCAGGCGAGCGAAGAACCCCGGCGGCTTGACCGGCTTCGGGGGTTCGGCGGCTTTCTCGCGCGCCTTTTGCTCCTCCTGCTTCTCCCGTTCCTTCAGGGTCAGCCACTTGTCCAGGCTCATGCCGGCCTTGGCGGCCCGCTTGGCTTCGTAGGCGCGCTGGCCTTCGCTCATGTCCTTGGTGGTAGCCACGATGCTCTCCCGCTGTCCGCCGGGTTTTCGCAGCGTGGCCGTCCCGGATCAAGCGGCATCCGGCCGGGCTGACATCCCCGCCCCAACCCGGCATGCTGCCCCCGCAACAAGGGGGAAGCGCATGAGCAGCGGGCTGGATGGCGTCGTCGCCGCCGAAACGATCCTGAGCCACACGGACCGGAACAACGGCATGGTCTGGGTGCGCGGCCACGACCTGCCCGACCTGGTCGCCAACCATGGGTATGAGGGCATGGTCGCCCTGCTCTGGGACGGCTTCGCGGGGGAAGGCCTGACGAGGGCCGGCATGACCGCCGCCCTCGGCCAGGCGCGGACCGCCGCGTTCGGGGACCTGCCGCGCTGGATGCCGCTGGCGCAGGGGCGGCCGTTGTATGAGGGCATGCGGATCGCGCTGGCCGCCCAGCCCGACACGGCGGCACCGGCCGACCTGCTGGGCGCCCTGACCGTCGCGGTGCCGGCGCTGCTGCGGGCCGATTCCGGCCAGCCCGCCATTGCCCCCGATCCGGCTTTGTCCACCGCGGGCGACTTGCTGCGGATGCTGCATGGCAAGGCCGCGACACCCGAGATGGTGGCCGCGCTCGATGTCTACTTCACCGTCATGGGGGAAAGCGGGCTCTCGGCGTCGTCCTTCACCGGGCGCTGCGTCGCCTCCACCCACGCGTCGCTGGCCGCGGCCGTGCTGGCGGCCTGGGCGGCGTTCACCGGCGCGCTGCATGGCGGGGCGCCGGGGCCGACGCTCGACCTGATCGACGCCGCCGAACAGCAGGCGGACCTGACCGGCTGGCTGGAAACCAGGCTGCGCGGCGGGGAACGCCTGATGGGCTTCGGCCATCGCGTCTTCAGCGGCAACGATCCGCGCGCCGAGGCGATGCGGCAGGCGCTGGACCGCATGGGGCCAATGGCCGGGCGCCTCGCCTTCGCGCGCCGCCTGGAAGCCGCCGTGGCCGAGGCGATCGAGCGGGTGAAGCCCGGCCGCAAGCTGCCTCCGAACGTCGAGATCATGGCGGCCCTGCTGCTGGACGCCGTGGGCATCCCCCGGCAGGGTTTCACCCCGGTCTTCGCCGTCGGACGCGCCGCCGGCTGGATCGCGCATGCGCTGGAGCAACGAAAGACGGGTCGGATGATCCGGCCGACCTCGGCCTATGTCGGGCCGGCGATCGGGTAGGGGAGAGAAACAATGACGGCAGACAATTGGGTCGGGACCTGGGCGGCGACGCCCGCGCCGGCCGACGGGGTGGCGCTGAGCGCACCGACCATCCGCATGTTCCCGCGCGTGAGTATTGGCGGCGAGACAATCCGCGTGCGGATTTCCAACGCGCATGGGAACGACAAGCTCCGGATCGGGGCGGCGCGGGTCGCGCTGCGGGCGGGCATGGGGCCGGCGACGGTGGCGGGCACCGATCGGGTGCTGACGTTCAACGGGTCGCCCTCGGCCGTGGTGCCGACGGGGTCGTTCCTGATCAGTGATCCGGTGGCGCTGACGGTCGCGCCGCTCGCGGATCTGGCGGTCAGTATCTACCTGCCGGACGAACTGCCGGCGAGCTTCGGCGTGACGGGCCGTTATGCGCGCCAGATAAACTATGTGTCTCCGCCGGGGGATTTTACCGGTGATGCGGTCATACCGGCAAGCCGAGCGGTGGATGATTGGTATTTTTTGGCGGGCGTGGATGTGGTGGCGCCTGTGGGGACGGGGGGGATTGTTGCGTTTGGTGACTCGATCACGGACGGCAATATCTCCACCCACGACGCCTTTTGCCGCTGGCCGGACCAGCTCGCTCGGCGGCTGATCGCGCGGGGCGGGCGGATGCTGGGGGTGATGAACCAGGGTCTCGGCGGGAACCGCATCCTGAACGATATCAGAGGGGAGAGCGGCGTGCGGCGGTTCGACCGCGACGTGCTGGCGGCGCCGGGCGTGACGCATGCGATCATCGTGTTGGGGATCAACGACATCCGCAACCGCCGTGGTCTGGCGTCGGAGACAGTGACGGCGCAGGGCATGATAGACGGGTTGCGGCAGATGACGGTCCGGGCGCATGCGCGTGGGATCAAGATTTTCGGCGGCACGCTCACGCCGTTCGAGAACGAAACCTTCCTCCGCGGCGCCTATACGCTGGAGGGGGAGGCGAAGCGGCTGGCCGTCAATGAATGGATCAGGGGCAGCGGCGCCTTCGACGCGGTGATTGATTTCGACGCCGAGTTACGGGACCCGTCTCATCCGGCGCGGATGTTGCCAGTCTATGACAACGGGGATCACCTGCATCCGGGGGATATCGGGCTGAACCGGATGGGGGATGTGATTGATCTGTCGTTGTTTGACTGAGGCTCGACGGTTTGATCTGAAAGGTCATGTGTCGTCACTACTGTCCGGTTGACGGCG
>DIUL01000033.1 GCA_002422345.1 Acetobacteraceae bacterium UBA6159 | reverse complement strand
ATTGTTGCCAATCGGACTCACCCGGGGGGTGCTTGGGCTCATTACTCCCCTCATTTTTGACTCCCGCATTACTATGTCCATGCAGGCCGCGACTCTCCTGGACACCGCTTTTTGTATCAAGGTCGGTTACGTGACTCGGGGTGTGACCCGGTCAGCTGGCCCAGCTTCCCCTTGCCGGTGGCAGGACGACTTGGCGCCCAAACCTACTACGTTGTAATCACGAGAGAAAAAATGAGGGGATGGCTGAGGTGCTTGGGAGTTACAAATTTTCTCGTATAATTATCATTTAATATACATGGCTTATGTTTCGGATGAGCCACTGGAAATGGGATTCGACGACCGCTGAACCGGCACAGACGCTATGGGAGAAATGGTGTAACCTCGCCGAGCCGAGGGGGGGGAGAAGGATGCATGCGCGATAAGCCTCTGTTCAACCAGGTGGATTTTCACCTGCCGCCGGATATCGCCCATGTCTGCGCGGGTGGCGAAACCGCCGTCCTGCGCCGGCACGAAGCCGCCCTGACCCGCTATCTGCTGGACAAGAGCGCCGGGATGGCCGGTCGAACCGCGCAGGAAGCGCAGGTCGAGCGCGCCCGCGCCGGCCTTGCTCGGCTGTTCCATGTCGACCTCGGCGATATCGGGCTGGTGTCAAACGTGGCCGAGGGCGTCTCGATCGTCGCCGAGAGCATCGACTGGCGCGACGGCGACAACATCGTCATCGATGAGAACGAATATCCGTCCGTTGTCGGTCCCATCGCCCAGCGGGGCGTGGCGTTGCGTATGGCGACCGGTACCTCCCCGGATCGTTACGCGCCTTTGGTCAACGACCGCACGCGGCTGATCGGGGTCAGTTGCGTGTCCTATCTGACCGGAGAACGCCACGACCTCGACCGCCTGCGCGCGCTGGCGGATTCCGTCGGCGCGCTGCTGGTCGTCGACTACACCCAGGCCGCCGGCTACCTGCCGATCCATGCCTCGGTCGCAGACTTCGCTTTCTCCGCCTGCTACAAATGGTTGTTGGGCATCACCGGCGTGGCCGCCGCGTTCTGGAACCGCGCGCGCCAGCCTGCTTGGTCACCCGCCAGCGCCGGGTGGTATTCGATGGCCCCTGGCACCCGTGGCTACGATCCGCCGCCCGCCCTGCGGGCCGACGCGATGCGCTTCACCCGTGGCAACCCCGCGCATGGTCCCGTGTATGTTCTGGCCGAGGCTCTGGACTATCTCTCGGCTTTCGACATGAACGCCGTGACCGCGCATGTGCAGGGCCTGACCACCAGCCTGATGGACCGGTTCGCGGCCCTGCAGATTCCTGTCATGACACCGCGCGATACGGCGCGTCATGGCGCGAGTGTCTGCGTCGCCTCCCCGCGCGCGCAGGGCATGGTCGATGCGTTGGCGGAACACGGAGTCCTTGCCTGGAACGGGCATGGCCGCATCCGGTTCAGCTTCCATGGCTACAACAACGAATCCGACGTTGATCGGATCACCCGGGCGATGCAGACCGTCTGGCGGACATAGGAACGGCCAATGCAGTACGAACACATCCTCTATCAGGTCACGGACAATATCCTGACCATCACGCTCAACCGTCCGGAGCGTCTGAACGCCGTCACCGACCGCACGATTTCGGAACTGCTCGACGCCATCGATCGCGCCGATCGCGATGACGATGTCCGCGTCATCGTCTTCACCGGCGCGGGCCGCGGCTATTGCGCGGGCGCCGACCTGTCCGAACGGGCGGAGACCCTGGCCTCCGGCGCCGCCCCAGCCGAGGACCCCGGCATCGACGGCCACCGTGACGGCGGCGGGCTGGTGACGTTGCGGCTGTTCGATTGCCTCAAGCCTACGATCGCCGCCTGCAACGGTGCCGCGGTGGGCTTCGGCGTGACGATGCAGTTGGCGATGGACATGCGGCTGGCTTCCGAAGCCGCCCGCTACGGCTTCGTCTTCACAAGGCGCGCGATCGTGATGGAGGCTGCGTCGAGTTGGTTCCTCCCGCGTCTGGTCGGGCCGCAGCAGGCGATGGAATGGGTCATGACCGGCCGCGTCTTCCCCGCCGAGGAAGCCCTGCGCGGGGGCCTCGTGCGTTCAATCCACAAGCCGGATGAATTGCTGCCCGCCGCCTATGGCCTGGCGCGGGAGATCGCGGAGAACACTTCTCCCGTCTCCGTCGCGCTCAACCGCCAGTTGATGTGGAAGATGCTGGGCGCGGATCATCCGATGGAGGCGCATCGGCTGGACTCGAAGGGTATCTACGCCCGTCGGCTGTCGGAGGATGCGAAGGAGGGCGTGTTCTCCTTCATGGAGAAGCGCAAGCCGAACTTCCCGATGAAGGTCAGCACCGACATGCCGGCGTTCTTTCCCTGGTGGAAGGAGCGCCCGTTCCGGTGAGCTGAACCGGGACGGCGGCCTCACATCCTCGTCATCCCGGCCGAAGGGCCGGAACCCACGACTTTTCCGTCAAAGTCGTGGCTGGTGGCCCTTCGGCCACCATGACGAATCACTGCTGTCCGGTCAAT
>DIUL01000120.1 GCA_002422345.1 Acetobacteraceae bacterium UBA6159 | reverse complement strand
CCGTCAACCGGACAGTAGTGACCTATTTTAGTGTTTCAAATGATATTATCCCCATATACGGCATAGTTATTTGTTGCCCCTGGATAGTCCGTTGTCCTACGCTGAAACTGTGGGAACAAGGCGCACGGAACGATGCACGAATTCCTTTGTCTGAGCGTTGGTTCGTTCATTGGAAGCACATCCTTTTTGCCAGGTGGATGCCGCATATCCGGCGCGCGGGTACGCGAATGCCCGGGCCGCGCACGGTGAGTGATCCGGGCGCCAGTCCACTCACGCTCGCTGAACTTCCCGCCCTATTGCGTGACCCTGAGAGACGGATCCACGCCGGCGTGCAACGCGCAGACCAATTGGCCCCCGCCGGCCGGTATGTCAGATCGGCCCCGAAACTCTACAACTTCGATGACGGACACCCGGTCAATGCCCGCATCCGCGCCGGCATGGCTCAGCCGGAGCAGGATTATCCCCCTTTGCACCATGTCGTCCTCCGAGACGCGATGGTCACCGGGCAAGGAACCGTGATCACACGGGACTCGATTCTCATTCACGACAGTTGCTGGGAATTCTTCAATCACAAGTTGGTGCCGATAGGGCTTCATCGCCAGGACGACACGACCCTGGTCCTGGAAACCGCGCCAACCCGGCGCATCACCCGCCCATCCTTGTTGGTCAAGCGCCCGTGGTGGCGGAACTACGGGCACTGGCTCCTGGATTCCGCCACATTGCTCTCGTTGATCCCCGGAATCAGGCTGCCGAGCGACTGGCAGATCGTGATTGGACGACCGGAACCCGGGATGCGGGACGTCGTGGAGCAGACGCTTGCCACGCTGGCACCCGGCGTTCCCATCATCGAGCATCGGGACGATGAAACCTGGGTATTCGACGAGCTTCACTACACGAGTCCCGTCAGCCGACCGGGGACGTTCAAACTGCCGCAAGCCCTGGTCGCGCTGCGCACGCAATTCCTGGGGGCCGCCTGCCCCTCGTCACCTGGCAAGAAATTGTACGTCACGCGAGGTAACACCGACCGGCGGCGGCTGTTGAACGAGGATGCGATCGCCGCGCTCTGCGTCGCCCGGGGCTTCGAGGTCGTGCGCCCGGAGGAACTCTCCGTAACGGAACAGGCGCGACTGTTCCACGCCGCCGACATCATCGTGGGGGTCAAGGGCGCTGCACTGACCAATCTGCTGTTCTGCACCAGCGCCGCGGCCGTGGTCGTTCTATCGCCGCTCGGCTGGATGGATGTGCTTTTCTGGGACCTCGCCGGCCAGATAGGCATGGACTATGTCGAGATCATCGGGCCTGTCGATGAAGCGTCCGGCTCCCCATCACACCAGCCATTCACGATCGACCCCTCGCTGCTCAGTCAGGCGCTGGACGACCTGGACGCAACCCATGAATGGCAACGGCCAGTCCATTCCTCCCGAATCGAACCCGAGACACCACCACCGCAAACGATTGTCCCCACGCCACCGCGCATGCCGAGGAGCACGATCGAGGTCTTTGCCCACTTCCAGGACGAGGGCGATGTCACCGTGGCGGTCAACGAGCCACTCCACGGCGCCGTATCCAATCACGCGATCGAGGGTTTCGGGATTCGTCCGTCCCCGAACACGCCGTCTGCTGAAATCGAGTATCGGGGCGTGGTCGGAAAGAACTGGCTTACGCCTTGGGTTCAAGGCGGCGCCTATTGCGGCACCCGGGGATGGCGCCTGCCATTGTTCGGATTCGCGGTGCGACTTCACGGTCGTACCGCGAGGCAGTTCCTATGTACGTACGATGCCTCGTTTGCGGACGGCAGCGTGCTCCACTCGATATCCGACGGCAAGGATTGCGTATCGGAGACGATGGCCCCTCTGACATCACTCACGATCCGGCTGCAACGGCGGCCCAAGGTGTCACGGGTGCAAGCCGTGAGGCAGGGCGAGGGTCGCATCTGACTTTCGCCGGGCTTCCCACGGCAGGTTCATGACCGACGGGGTCGGCGCCCTCAGAGGTTGGAGCGATCCCATATTGAAACCGCCCCTCCGCGACCGCATATCCGCGCGCGCACAGGAGGGACCGCATGAACGACACTGTCCTCGAAAAACACGAATTTGGCGCCGAGGTCGGCCGTCTGCTCGACCTGGTTGTCCACTCACTCTATTCGGATCGTGAGATTTTTCTCCGCGAACTGGTGGCCAACGCCGCCGACGCGACCGACCGCCGCCGGTTCGAGGCGCTGACCGACCCCGCCCTTTCCCCACCATCCGAGGCCAAGGTCCGAATCGTCCCGGACAAGGCCGCCCGCACGTTGCTGATCGCCGATGACGGCATCGGCATGGGGCGGCAGGACCTGATCGACAATCTGGGCACCATCGCCCGGTCCGGCACCCGCGCCTTCGGCCAGGCGCTCGCCAGCGCCAAGCCGGAGGACCGGCCCAACCTGATCGGCCAGTTCGGCGTCGGCTTCTACTCCGCCTTCATGGTCGCCGACCGGGTGGAGGTTACGTCCCGCAAGGCCGGCACCGATGAGGCGTTCACCTGGGCGTCGGAAGGCGCGGGCCAGTACACCCTGTCGCCGGGAGAGCGCGAAACCCCCGGCACCGACATCGTCCTGCACATGAAGGCCGACGCGGAAGAGTTCCTGGAGCCGATGCGGCTGGAGACCATCATCCGCAAATGGGCCGACCACATCACCCTGCCGATCACCGTCGCCCGCGACGGCAAGGACCAGGCGGCGAATGAGGGCACGGCGCTCTGGCGCAAGGCCCGCGCGGATGTGGATGAGGCCTCGTACCACGCCTTCTATCGCCATCTGGGCAACATCTTCGACACACCCTGGGCGACGATGCACTGGAAGGTCGAAGGCACGCTCGAATACTACGGCCTGCTGTTCATCCCCGGGATGAAGCCCTTCGATCCAGTGGAAGGCGACCGCGAATCCCATGTCCGCCTGCATGTCCGGCGCATGTTCATCACCGACAAGGCCGACCTGCTGCCGCCCTGGCTGCGCTTCGTCCAGGGCGTGGTGGACACGGAAGACCTGCCGCTGAATGTCTCGCGGGAGATGTTGCAGACCACGCCGGTCCTGGCCCGCATCCGCAAGGCCGTCGTTGGCCGGGTGCTCGGCGAACTGAAGACCCACGCCAAGGACGCGGAGGACTACGGCCGGTTCTGGGAGAATTTCGGCGCCCTGATGAAGGAAGGCGTCTGGGAGGACAGCGAGAACCGGACCGAGATCGCCGGCCTGCTGCGCTTCCGTTCCTCGACCCAGGACGGCTGGACGTCGCTGGCCGACTACGTCGAGCGGATGCCGGAGGGCCAGGAGGCCATCTACTATCTGATCGGCGACAACACCGACGCGATGAAGGCGTCGCCGCAGTTGGAAGGCTTCCGCGCCAAGGGCTGGGAAGTCCTGCTGATGGCCGACCCGATCGACGCCTTCTGGCCCGAGCGGCTGGACAGCTTCATGGACAAGAAGCTCCGCAGTGTGACGCAGGCCGCCGCCGACCTGGCGTCCGACGTTGAACAGCCGGATATTTCCCCCCTGCTGGCAGCGTTGAAGACGGCGTTGGAGGCGGAGGTGTCCGATGTCCGGGCGACCTCACGGCTCAGCGAGAGCGCCGTGGTCCTGGCCGCCGACGACAAGGGCCCGGATTTGCAGATGCAGCGCCTGATGCGGCGGGCCGGGCGGGCGATGATGCCGGCGCGCCCGATCCTGGAGGTGAACCCGACCCATCCGCTGATCACGGCCCTGGCCGGAAAGCACGAGGACTCGGAGGCAATCGCCGAAGCCGCCCCCATGCTGCTCGACCTGGCCCTGGTGCAGGAAGGCGAAGCCCCCCGCGACGCCAGCGCCTTCACCAAACGCATCGCCGCCCTGCTGGCCGGAAAACTCTCAGCCTGACCTCGCACACGAGTCCCCCCTCCCCTTGAGGGAGGGGGTTAGGGGGAGGGNNAAGCAACCCCCCGACCATTTAGGATAGGGCAAGAACCCTTTTTGCCCCCCTACCGAGCCCCCAAAACCACCCCCCGACACTCCCCAAACCCAATCGTCGCAAACCCCTCCCGCCGGCAATGCCCGCGGAAGATCACCTCGTCCCCATCCTCCAGATACCGCCGCGTCTCCCCCCCAGGCAGAGCAACCTCGACCCGCCCGCCCCGCGTCATCTCCAGCAGGCACCCCTCCGACCCGGGCTCGGTGCCCGACACGGTCCCGCTGCCGAACAGATCTCCGGGTTGCAGATTGCACCCGTTCGACGTGTGGTGCGCCACCATCTGCGCCGCCGTCCAGTACAGCATCAAAGCGTTCGATCGTGACAGCGTATGCGGCGGCAGCCCCGCGGCGCGCATCGCCTCACTGCTGATCAGAACCTCAAAATCCATGTCATACGCACCGGAATGTTGGTCCTGAGTATCAAACAGATGCGGCAACGGCGCCGGATCGCCATTCGGGCGCGGCGGCTGCGCCTTGCGGAACGGGGCCAGCGCATCGTTCATCACGATCCAGGGAGAGATCGACGTCGACAGGCTCTTGGCCAGGAACGGTCCCAGCGGCGCCGACTCCCAGGTCTGGATATCGCGCGCCGACCAGTCG
>DIUL01000180.1 GCA_002422345.1 Acetobacteraceae bacterium UBA6159 | reverse complement strand
CTGGGGGAGATGAGCAGATACCAGCGTTCGAGGTCGTGCCAGCCGAGCGCGTGGAGCCGGTCGAGCGTGGCGCGGAGATGGTCCGGCGTCAGGGCGCGTTCGCGGAACAGCAGCCAGGCTTCGTTGAAGCGCGCCTGCGCCTCCAACTGCCGGTCCTGGCGCATGGCTGCCGGCAGGTCCAGGGCGAGGCGGGACCAGAGAGCGCGCGCCTCGGTCAGGCGGCCCTGGTTGGTCAGGTCGTGGGCCTGGGAGACGTCGCACGCGATGGCCTCATGCGTGTCACCGGCGGACGCGGCGACGGCGCGGGCCAGGTCCAGCAGGCGCTCGCGCCCCTTCAGGTCGCTGGTGTCACGCAGCATGATGCTGTGGTTTTGCAGGCGGATGCTCAGTATGTTGTGGTTTTGCAGGCGGATGCTCAGTTCCGCGTTCGGGCCGGATGGGATGTCGGCCTGGATCGCGAACTCCACCTGTGTGGCGGCTTCCCGCCGGAACCCGGTCTGATACAGCGCCGCCGCCCCTTCGTTCGCCACACGACCGACGTCCTCGACCCCGGTCGGCGGGGCTGACCAGCCATCGGGGAACAGAGGCTGCATCAGACCGAGCCGCTCATGGTGCAGTTCCAACCGATGCAGCGCGCGGCGCAGGTCGCCGTTCAGCACGTCCCAGGCTTCCTTCACCTTCCCCGCCAGGTTCAACGCCCGCACGGTTTGGATCGGGTTGGCGAGGTCCGCGAGGCCGGTCGCCTCCTCATAGGCTGGTGCGGCGCGTGCAGCGAACAGATCGGCGACGTGCTGGCCGGATCGGGCGCGGGCCTCGCCATCCAGCACCCCGACGGCATAGCCGCGCACCACCGGGTGCAGGTCGAACAGGTTGCTGCTCCGGTCCCATTGCAGCAGGCCGCGCGTGCGCAGGTCGGTCAGCATGTTGTCCAACCAGCGCTTGGCATCGCGCATGGGCTGCGACTGCGGCCATGACGCCAGCGCGGCCTGGTAGGCGGCGTGCGCTTGCTGGGCGGCCTGGTGCCGCGTGGTCAAGCGGGCCGCGTGATCGCGGATTTGGCGTTCCAGATCGGCGCGCTGCTCCGGGGTCTTCGCCTCGGCAAGCTGCCGGCGCAGGTGCTGGGCCCGCCAGTTGCCCTTCACATCCAATGCCCCCGGGTCCTTCACCGCCTCCGGTGGCGGCGGCCGAGCGGGGTTGAGGGTTTCCAGCACGTCCAGCGGGACGGCGTTGGCGATCATCGCGATGCGGGCGATCAACTCGCGCGCCCATGGGTCCAGCCCGTCGAAGGCCACGCGCAGGATATGGGTCCGCCGCTGCACGATATCGGGAGAGGCCAGGTCCACCGCCGCGCCGCCATCCGGGGCGGCAACCCAGCGGTCGAAATTCAGCGGCGCCGTCGGCCAGTTCATGATCAGCCCGGCGACGATCCCGACCACCAGCGGGTGGCAGCCGAATTGCTGGTCCAGGAACCGTCCCATCGCCTCGGCGTCGCCCGTGATCCCGGCATCGGTCAGCATCAAGACCGCATCGGCCTGGTCCAGGCCCTTCAACGGCTCATGCCGCACCCCCGGCCGCGGCCCTACGGCGTTGGTCAGCGCGACCGGCATCAGGCGGGAGGTGATCAGGATTTTCGACGCGCCCGCCGCTACAAGCTCCCGCAGCAAATCCCCATCATCCGGGCGGATGCAGTCCCTCGGCGCTCGGCCCAGCGAGGATTGGGCCGTGTCGACATCCCCGTCCTGCACCTGCGCGGCGTCGGAGCGGTGATAGGCGACCAGCACCCGCTCCAACCCGTCCAGCACGAGCAGGTACGGCTTCGCGCGCAGCAGAGGCAGCAGCGCGTGCCACAGGTCCCAGGTGGGTTTGGGGCGCAGCGTCGCGGGGTCCTGCCCGGAGACATAGGCGAGCGCGGAGACGCAGAAATCCTTCATGTCCGCGCCGCGTTCGTAGAAGCTGTACCACAGCCGCCCGGCCCAGTCGGGCCTGTCGGTCGGGGCGTGGTTCGTCGTCCATTCCCACGTCACCATGGACTTGCCCATGCCGCCGATCGCCTCGAACACCAGCACCGGGTCGTGGGGGGATGTGGCCCAGGAGCGGAGGAGTTCGAGTTCGCGCGCGCGGCCTTGGAAGCGGTGGGAGGGGATGTAGGGCGGCTGAGCGTGGAAGGCAGGCGGCGTGGGGAGGCCGTTGGGGGGGGGAGGTGCTTCGGCCACGGGTGACAGCTTGGCCGGCGCGCGCTCCTGCAATTTCGTTCTCAGCCGAGCCAGCGTTTTCGTCGCGCCGAGTTCGAGTTCGGCGATGGTCGAAAATTCCAGGTAGATGCGGCTTGGGTCCTTCGCACGCTCCCGGAACGCGGCCAGTTTGTCTTCCCAAGGTCGTTCTTTCTTCGCCTCGACCGGATCGATCGGGACGCGGTCACCCATCAGGAACACGCAGATCGGGATGTTCAGTTCCTCCGCCCGCCGAAATTCGAGCTCGGTCACCGACAACCCGTCCGGATTCCGGACCGGGTCATCGATGACCTGGCCGTAGCGATAGTTGCTGATCAGGACGATATAGGCGTCAGCCCGGTCTACCTTCTCCAACGAGCTTTCGATGATCCCCTGATCCGGTTTGCCTGGATCGTCCTCCATCATGTCGGCGAACATCCGCTGGCTCTTGGCGGCCTTCTCCACGGCCCGCCGATGCTCGATCAGGTCGCTGTAGGTGCTGGACAGCATCACCGAGTAGACGGGATCTCTCATGCCGATCTTGGTTCCTTGCCCGATACGTCCAGCCTATGGCGGGCAAGCCAGCGCGTCCACCGCCGAGGGCGCATCGACGGGACCCAGAACGATCAACGGGGGCATCCCCGGGGCACAATCCTCACCGGACATGGGGTTGGACCGTACGAAAAAAACCGATGGCCGCGGGGCACGCCCAGACACCGCCATCAGCACCGAGGAACAGCGACGCACGAACCCCGCCCCGGCCCCATCCAAGCCAACCGCCGACGGCCACAACCCAACGCCTCCATGACCCTCCGTGACGCCCTCCCTCTTCCTCCGTGCTGAAAAAGCGGTGCCCACCCCGAACACCGGCCGATGGATGTCCCGATGACAAAGGGCGCGGGGAAGGACCGATTTCTCACCGGACATGGGGTTGGACCGTACGAAAAATTCCCCCGGCCCGATCCGACCAGCGCCCATCCCCTCTCCCCCGGCTCGGAGAGGGGTGGCGTGCTCACCGGACATAGGGTCGCATCGGTGGAAAAAATCGCTCGGGCCTCGCGTGGGGGATTAAATGTTCATAATTTGTTCCAACCTACCCGAACGCCCCCCACAAAGGCAACCAAATCCCGTCCCCACGCCATCGGCAACGCACGTTGATACGGATTCCCCATGACCAAGGACACGTCCCTCCGCATCGGTGACCACGTCATCGAAACCCGGGTCAGCGCCAACGACGGCGTTACCGCCGCCCCGCGTCCGCCGGAGGCCCAGGAAGCCAGGCTCACCGCACTGCGCTCGGCGTTGCAGGAGGGTGAGGAAAGCGGCGTCAGCCCCCGCACGGTGCGGGACATCTGGGAAGCGGTGCGCCAAGGCGGCAACGCGACGCGTGGGTAGCGACGTCCTTCCACACAAAACGCCTCACATTGACGTCCCCCACCCAAACCCCCACCCTCCGGACAAATCAATCCCGGAGGAACCGCCATGCCTCGCCCCTTCGAAGGCATTCGCATCATCGACATCACCCATGTCCTCGCCGGCCCCTTCGCGGCCTACCAGCTTGGGCTCATGGGCGCCGATGTCATCAAGGTCGAAGACCCGTCCGACCCCGACCAGAGCCGTGATTCAGGGTCCGACAATGACCTGAACCATGCGCTGATGGGCACGGGATTCCTGACGCAGGGGTCCAACAAGCGCGCCATCAGCCTGAACCTGAAATCCGAACAGGGGCGGGAAATCCTCAAGAAACTGGTCGCCACCGCGGACGTGCTGGTTGAAAACTACCGCCCCGGCGCGTTTGAGGCTTTGGGCCTGGGCTATGAGGACCTGCGCAAGATCAATCCCAAGCTGATCTACGCCTCGTTCTCCGCCTACGGCCAGGGCGGGCCCAAGCGGGAACGCACCGCCTACGACCACGTCATCCAGTCGACGTCGGGTATCATGGCGATGACCGGCACGCCACAGGCCAACCCGATCAAGATCGGGGCACCGGCGATCGACTACGCGACCGGCACGATGGGTGCCTATGCGCTGTCGGCGGCGCTGTTCCAGCGGGAGCGGACGGGTCAGGGCCAGCGCATCGACATGGCGATGCTCGATGTCGCGATGATGCTGATGGCGAGCCACGTGACCGGCTACATGCGCAACGGCAAGCACCCCAAGCCGTCGGGCAACAGCACGGGCCACGCGACCTCCATGGCCTATCCGACCAAGGACGGCATGGTGATGATCGGCGCCTCCAACCTGCGCCAGCAACGGCGCCTGTGGATCGCGCTGGAACGGCCGGACATGGCCAAGAAGACCAACGACGAACGCGACGCCGACCACGCGCGCGAAGAACAAGTCCTGGGTCAGTTGCTGCTGGGCAAGACCGCGGCCGAGTGGGAGGAATGGTTCCAGGCCCGTCACGTCCCAGCCTCCCGCGTCCGCACGATGGGGGAAGCCTTGGCCGACCCGCAGCTTGGCAGCCGCGGCATCCTGCACAAGCACGACAACGCGCCGGGCGTGCCGGGGTCGTTCACCGTGCCCGTCGCCGCTTTCAAGTTCGCCCATGGCGGACCGGCGGTGGATCGTCCGCCGCCGATGTTCGGGCAGCACAACGACGAAATCCTGGGCGAACTCGGCTATTCCGCTGATCAGATCAGCGGTTTCCGTACCGCCAAGGTCATCTGAGCCCCCCTTGTTCTGGAACAACGCACCATGCTGACACGCCGTACTTTCGCAACCGCCGCCGCCGCCACCCTCGCCGCGCCCTCGATCGGCAAGGGCCAGGCGGTGGCTCCATTGAAGTTCATTCCGCAGTCCGACCTGACGATCCTCGATCCGATCGTGACGACCGTCTATACCGCGCGCAACCACGGCTTCATGGTGTTCGACACGCTGTTCGGCATGGACAGCAACTATCGCATGCAGCCGCAGATGCTGGACCGGGTGTCGCTGGAGGACGACGGCAAGCGCTGGGTCCTGCGCCTGCGGGAAGGCCTGGCGTGGCACGATGGGGAGCGTGTGACGGCGAAGGACTGCGTCGCCTCCATCAAGCGCTGGGCCAGGCGCGATGGCGTCGGCAGCCTGCTGATGGCGCGCACGGACGAATTGTCGGTGATCGATGACCGGACGTTCCAGTTTCGGCTGAAACGACCTTTCGCGCATCTGCCCTACGCGCTGGGGAAGATCTCCACCCCGATGTGCGCGATGATGCCCGAGCGGTTCGCGCTGATGGACCCGTTCAAGGGCATCTCCGAAATGGTCGGCAGCGGCCCGTTCAAGTTCAAGGCCGACGAATGGGTGTCCGGCGCTCGAGCGGTCTACGTCAAGAACGACAAGTACGTGCCAAGGTCCGAGCCGAGCACAGGGTGGACGGCTGGGGCGAAGGTGGTGCATTTCAATAGGGTGGAGTGGATCACCAGCCCCGATGACGGCACGTCGGCGGCGTCGATGCGCTCGGGCGAGATGGACTGGTGGGAACTGCCGACCGTCGATCTGTTGCCGGTGCTGAAGCAGACGGGCCGCATCAACGTGGCGATCAAGGATCGCAACGGCACGATGGGCATGCTGAAGATGAACAACCTCCAGCCGCCGTTCAACAATCCGGCGATCCGGCGGGCGATGATCCGCGCGGTGGACCAGGCCGACTTCATGACCGCGATCGCAGGAGAGGACCGGGCGATGTGGCGCGACAAGGTGGGCATCTTCACCCCCGGCACCGACATGGCGAACGACGCGGGGATGGATGTGCTGAACAGCCCGCGCGACATGGCTCGGGTCAAGGCGATGATCAAGGAAGCCGGCTACAACAACGAGCGCACCGTGCTGCTGGCGCCGTTCGACCCACATTACCGCAAGGCGATGGGGGACATGACGGCCGAGATGTTCAAGAACGTGGGCCTGAACCTCGATGTCCAGTCGCTGGACTGGGGCACCGCGATCGTCCGGCGGGAGAACAAGCAGCCGATGGACAAAGGCGGCTGGAGCGCGCTGTGCACGACGGCCAACGGGTTGGATGTGCAGACGCCGATGCTGCATTTTTTCCGCACGACCGGAGAGAAGGCCTGGTTCGGCTGGACAGACAGCCCGAAGATCGAAGAATTGCGCTCCGCCTGGGTCGATGCGCCGGACCTGGAGGCACAGAAGAAGATCGCCGTTGCCATCCAGGAACAATGCTGGATCGACGTGCCGCATATTCCGCTGGGGATCTGGTATCAGCCGGTGGCGTGGCAGAAGTCGATCGATGGGATCCCGGATGGGTTCCCGCTGTTCTGGGGTGCCAAGCGGGTTTGACGGGGATCGCCCCGGGGGCTTTCCCCGGGGCACCTACCGCCTACGCGAATGCTCCCCTGATCCGCCCCCAATCCTCCACCGCCTGCTCCTGCCCCGGCAGGATCGAGAACACGATCTGGGTGAACCCCGCCGCCTCCAGCGCCGCGACCCGTTCGGTCAGTTCGGCTTCCTCGGCCGTCCAGGTCATTCGGCGGATCATCTCTCCGGTCAGGAAGGGGCGTTCATCGGGGCGGACGAACATCAGGTGGCCGCGGTGGTTGTCGAGGTAATGCGCGCCCTGGGGACCGTAGTTCCGCGCCATCTCGACATAGCCGGAGACCTTGTCGGCGAACTCGGCCGGGAGGTTGATCGGGGGATAGCCGCCCAGCACCGCGTCGGCGGCCCGGTGCAGCAACGTCATGGTCCGCGGCCCGGCCTGCGCGATGGCGCGGGGACTGTCCGCGGGTTCCCCCGGCCGCAGCACGCAGCCGCCGGCCCAGGCGATGGCGTTCAACGACTCGGGCGCCTGCCCCGCCGCCGCCCAGGTCTCCCGCATCGAGGCCAGGGCCGCAGTACTCTGGGCGACCCCGGGTGCCCCGTCGATCCAGCCGGCGGCGATCTTCGCCGTCAGCGCCCGCGCCTTGGGGCCGGAGGCGGCGATGGAAACCGGCAACTCGCCGTTGGTATTGATCAGCCCCAGGTCGGGGTTCAGCAGGCGAATCAGGCGGGGCTTGCCCTCCACCACGCTCTCGACCGTCTCTCCACGCCAGAGCGCCTGCACAACCCGGATATATTCCTCCATGTCGGCGAGTTTCACCGCCCCCAGCCCCATCGCCCGCCGCCCGGTGAACCCCGTGCCGACGCCGAAGTCGATCCGCCCGGGTGCCAGCTTGTTCAACGACGCGAAGGCATTGGCCGCAACCGCGGCGATGCGGTTGGACGGGATCAGCACCCCCGTCCCCAGCCGGATGCGCGTCGTCTTCATCGCGCAGGCCGCCATGGCGACGAAGGGATCGGCGCTGAGCATCTGCGTGTCATAGAACCAGGCATGATCGAAGCCGAGTTCCTCGGCCCGCCGCACCAGCCGCCAGGATTCCGCGTCCGTGGGGATCGCGATGCCGAACTTCATGGGGTTTCCTCCTCCGCTTCTCCACTTCAATATCACCCGGAATGACCACTTGGGGGAGACGGCGGATGGAAATCTGGATCACGGGCGTGGCGTCACCGCGGGCCTCGGCGCGCACGGCCCAGCAACTGGAGGAAGCCGGCTGGGACGGGTTCCTCGTCGTCGACTCCCAGAACCTGTCCGGAGACCCTTACGTCGCCCTCGCCATGGCGGCCACGACGACGAAGCGGATCGGGCTTGGCACCGGCGTGTCGAACTCGGTCACCCGCCACGCCTCGGTCACCGCCTGTTCGATCGCCAGCGTCGACCGCGTGTCGTCAGGCCGAGCGGTGCTGGGGATCGGGCGGGGAGACTCCGCGCTGGCGCATCTGGGGCGAGCACCGGGCAAGCTGGCCCCGTTTGAACGCTATCTGCGGCAGTTGCAGACCTATCTGCGCGGTGAATCCGTGGCCTTCGAGGACATCGACATCCCCGTCGACACCGCGCCGCCGATGTCCGCCCTGGAACTCGCCGATGCCCCGCCGGCCAGCCGCATCGACTGGATCGCGCAAGGCCGCAAGGTGCCGGTGGAGGTCGCGGCGAGCGGCCCGCGCGTCATCGCGATCGCCGCGCGCCAGGCGGACCGGGTGATGTTCGCCCTCGGCGCCGACCTGGAGCGCATCGCCTGGGGGATCGAGACCGCCCGCAAGGCCCGCAAGGACGCCGGCCTCGACCCGGACGGGATCAAGTTCGGCGCCTATATCAACACCGGCTGCCACACCGACGTGACAAAGGCGCGCGATCTGGTGAAGGGCGGGCTGACCACGTTCGCGCGGTTCTCGGTGATGCATGGCAAGACCAGCGGGCCGGTGTCCGCGTCAGACGACGCGGTGCTGCATGAGCTTCGCAATTCCTACGACATGAAGGCACACACGATGGCGAATTCCCGCCAGGCCGCGGTGCTGACGCCCGCCTTCATCGATCGCTTCGCCATCACCGGCACCCCCGACACCGTCATCGCCCGCCTCCAGGCCATCCGTGCTCTCGGCCTCGACAAGATTTCCGTCAGCGGCGGGATGCGCGGCGCCTCGGCCGAGGATGGCGCGGTGTCCAAGGGCCTGCTGGAAACCGAGGTCCTGCCGGCGATGCGCCAAACTTCGTGACACGGCGACAATTTCACCCGTAACCTCCCCGGACGCGGGATCCACCCGCGAAACCAGTGCATCAGACACTGACCAGGGAGGTAAAATTGTTATCACGTCGTTCCCTTACCGCTGGTATGGCGGCCGCGGCCGCCATCGCGCCGCTCACCGGGGCGCAGGCCCAGTCCGCCGACACCTGGCCCAACAAGATCGTCAAGATCATCGTCAACTTCGCGCCTGGCGGTTCGACGGACAATGCCATGCGGCCCTTCGCCGATCGGCTGTCGAAGGTGCTGGGCCAGCAATTCGTGATCGACAACCGGGGCGGCGCGTCTGGCGCGCTGGGGCTGGAGGCGGCGGTACGCTCCGTCCCCGATGGCTACACCTTCGTGGCCACACCGTCCTTGACGGTGACGGTGCTGCCCAATCTCCGCAAGCTGCCGATCGACGTCTTCAAGGACCTGAAGCCGGTGTCGCGCTTCACGGACGGCACGCTGCTGTTCGCGCTGCACCCCTCGATCCCGGCGAACACGATCCCCGAGCTGGTGGCCTATGCCAAGGCCAACCCCGGCAAATTGAGCTGGGGCACCGCGGGCATCGGTTCGCAGGGTCACATGATGTGTGAGGCGTTCAAGGCCGCGGCCGGCGTCGATATCCTGCACGTGCCCTACAAGGGCGGCGGCGAATCCCTCTCGGACTTCCTGGCGGGCGTGCATCAGATCCATGCCGACGCCAACACCTTCCCGCATCTGGCGGCGGGAAAGGGCAAGCTGCTGGCGGTGCTGGACCGGCAGCGCCATCCCGACTATCCCGATGTGCCGCTGTTGCAGGAGTTCTACCCCCAGATCGACTTCTACGCCTGGTTCGGGGTGTTCGCGCCGGTGGGGACACCGGATCCGATCATTGCCAAGTTCGCCGCGACGATGGCAAAGATCGCGGAGGATCCGGAGCTGATCGCGCAGTTCCGCAAGCTGGCGTTGAAACCCAATCCGAGTTCACCGGAGCAGTTGGCAAAGACATTGCGGTCGGACAACGACCAATACGCGGCACTGATCAAGAAACTGAACATGAAGGCGGAATGACAAGGGAACACGCGTGATCCGGCGGGCTGGGCTGACCCTGCTCGCGATTCTGTCGCTCTCCGGCTGCGCCGAACACTGGGCGAAGCCGGGGGCAACTCCGATCCAACGTGATGCCGCGCTGGCCCGCTGCGACGCGGAAAGCCATGCGCGGTTTCCTCCCGTGCTGCAGCAGGTGCTGGTGCGGCCCGAGTATTTCGTGCCGCCACAACGCCAGTGCACGACGAACAACAACCAGACAAGCTGCCGCACGATCGGCGGCTATTGGGTACCGCCCACCTTCCAGACCATCGACCACAATGCCGATGGCAGGCGCGCCGCGCGGATCGACTGCATGTATTCCCAGGGCTGGATGCTGGCCAAGGATGAGAAGGAGGCGGAGGCGGTGACCCGATCCGGCTTCCTCCCGCGCCCCTAGACGAGGTTTCCCTCACAGTCTATTCTACGTTGTGGAATGATTCATCATACACAATTCTAGGAATCCTCGAAAGTGAGCATCACTGGAGACTTAGGCTGCCGTTCGGTTTGGCATCGAAGAATTAATAACTGGCACATTATAATTCGTTAATATAACTGCATTCAACGTAGTAATATATATTTTTGTATATACTCTAAACCGCGTTATATATACAAACAGTGAAATTTTATATTTCTATCCACTGCTGTCCGGTCAATCACC
>DIUL01000201.1 GCA_002422345.1 Acetobacteraceae bacterium UBA6159 | reverse complement strand
CGCCGTCAACCGGACAGTAGTGAATCAATATATCGGACCGAGGACCCCCGAAGGTCAAGGCCCCAGGACAAAAAAAGGGGCCGCGGTTGCCCGCGACCCCTGGTCGGTAGAGAGTGTGGGTTCAGCGCTTGCTGAACTGGAAGCTCCGGCGAGCCTTGGCCCGGCCATACTTCTTCCGTTCCACGACGCGCGAGTCACGCGTCAGGAACCCGGCGACCTTCAGGATCGGCCGCAGATCAGGCTCATAATACGTCAGCGCTCGGCTGATGCCGTGGCGCACCGCGCCGGCTTGGCCGGACAGTCCGCCGCCGGTCACCGTGGCGATCACGTCGAACTGGTTGTAACGGTCCGCCACCAGAAAAGGCTGGCCCAGCAGCATCCGCAGTACGGGGCGCGCGAAATACTCGAGCACCTTCTTGCCGTTCACCGTGATCTCACCCTTGCCGGGCTTGATCCACACGCGGGCGATCGCGTTCTTGCGGCGGCCCGTGGCGTAGGAGCGGCCGAATGCATCACGCTTCGGCTCGACCTTCGGGCGGTCGGACAGCAGGGGAGAGTCGATGGTTTCGCCGGAGGCTTCCGCGGCGGCCTGACGGACCGCGAGGGCCTCCTTCAGGTCGGCGAGCGTGCCGGTCTGGATTCCTGACATCGGGATCAGCCCCTCTTGTTCTTGGGATTGAGCGCGCCGACGTCCAGCGTCTTCGGCTGCTGGCCATCATGCTTATGCTCGGGGCCGCCGTAGACATACAGATGCTTCATCTGGGCGCGCTGCAGCGGGCCGCGGGTGATCATCCGCTCCACCGCCTTCTCCAGCACCCGCTCCGGGTGACGGGATTCGAGGCGCTGGCGGATCGACCGGCCCTTGATGCCGCCCGCGTAGCCGGTGTGGTAGTAGAAGACCGACTGGTCGGCCTTGTTACCGGTCACCTTGACCTTCGCGGCATTGATCACGACGACGTTGTCGCCGCAATCGACATGCGGGGTGAACTGCGGCTTGTGCTTGCCGCGCAGACGGGTGGCGATCAGGACGGCGAGGCGGCCGAGAACAACGCCTTCGGCGTCGATCAGCACCCAGTCCTTTTTCACCTCCGACGGCTTGATGGAGGGTGTGGTCTTGAGCATCGGTTCGATGAAGCCTGTTGATTAAGAGACGCGCCTTATGAGGGCAGGGCCTTGAACGGTCAAGGTGTTTTGTTGTGGTAATATGATACCACAACACCGGGGCCGCCAGGCGCCATGCGGGACTGGCGCTGTCCGGTTGATTGTGCGAGACATTATTGCAAAGCGAAATCAAGGTACAACAGGGGTACAAGATGGATCTGACGACGCTGTTCGTGGCGGTCGCCATGGCGTTCGGCCTGCTGACATTCGACACGATCCGGAACGCCGGCCAGGTCATCGTCGAGGTGGCGGAGGTCCCGGCGATCGAGAAAACGAGCATCGACCAGGAAACGGTCGAGAATGAGTTCGCCGCCGAACTCAACCGGGTGGCCGACATCGTCTCGATCATCATCCCGCCTGAAATCCGCACCCAGCGGGAAATCGGGGTCACCCGCGCCTTGGGCTCCCTGCTGAAGGCCGATGACCTTGCCCATGCGATCGAGGTCGATCTCGGCTATCGGTCTGATCGCCTGCGCCTGGCCCTGTTCACCGACAAGGGACGCGTCGGCGCGCTGGTTACCGGCCGTGGCAAGACCGTGGGACCGTTCCGCACGCTCCTGTATCCGAAGGACGGCGAATCCCTGATCGACTTCGTCCGTCGCTGTTCGCTGGCCGGGTCGTTCCACCTGGCACCCTATGGCACCACCCTGCATCTGATGCAGGTAGGCGCGGCGGACGGGGACCTGACCGTCGCCAAGGCCATGTCGGAGCGCGCCAAGGCCGGCCTCCCCGCGATCCCCGTGAGCTTTGACCGATCCCTGCTGGAGAATGTCGATGGCCTGATCACCCTGTTCAGTGGCGATGTGGCCGGCGCCCAGGCCATGTTCCAGCGCGCGATCAACTCCTCGCATGACAACTGGGTGGCCGTGCTCAACGCGGCCTTCACCGAAATCCAGTTGCAGGCATTTGAACCGGCCCACAACCGGATGCGGGACATGATCGCGCGGGCCCCGGCCGACAACCGCGTCCTGATATCCACCGCCTACATGACCCAGGGCGTCGCCCTGTTGGGCCTGAACCGGGCGAAGGAGGCGGAGGTGCTGCTGGAAAAGGCCCTGGTCGTAAACCCCGAGAACTCCAGCGCCTGGTATTATCGCGCCGGGGCCCGCGCGATGGTCGACGATCTGGAAGGGGCGGAACAGATGCGCCGGAACGCCTTCCAGACGAACGACTCGTTCGAGAACTATGCCGAGGTGGCGACGTTGTATTTCCTGCTGAACTGGCGCGGCGGATCGGCGTTGGTCCAAAGCCCGTTCCGCAATCCCCCCGCCATCACGCATCGCTGAGGCGCGTCACGGGATCAGGATCGCCGCCAGCAGGACAGTGCCGGCGACGATCCGGTACCAGGCGAAGGGCGCGAAGCCGCGGCGGCTGACGAAGCCCACGAACCAGCGGATGACCCACAAGGATGCCAGGAACGTCGTGATGAAGCCGATCGCGATCAGCTCCATCCCATCCGCCGAAAGCCCGTCCCGGTTCTTGTACAGGTCGTAGACCGCGGCGCCCGCCAGGGTGGGCACCGCGAGGAAGAACGAAAACTCGGCCGCCGCCCGCCGGGTCACCCCCATCAGCAGCGCCCCCAGGATCGTCGCGCCCGAGCGGGAGACGCCGGGGATCATGGCGACGCACTGCACCAGGCCAATGCCGAGCGCGAGGCGGGGCGTGAAGTTCTCGATCTGGTTGACGGTGGGGACGGGGCGCACACGCTCGATCACCAGGATCGCGATGCCGCCCAGGATCAGGGCCAGGGCCACGACCGTCGGGTTGAACAAATAGAACTTGATGTACTTGTGGGCCACGACGCCGATCAGCGCGGCCGGCAGGAAGGCCAGCGCGATGGCGGTGGCGAAGCGGCGGGCGGCGGGGTCCTTGCCCAGGCCCAGCAGCACATCCCAGAAGCGGCGGAAATAGGTCACCAGGATCGCCAGCACGGCGCCGGCCTGGATCACAACCTCAAACACCTTGCCGGGCGGGCCGTCGAAGTTCAGCAGTTCGGCCGCGATGATGAGATGACCGGTGGAGGAGACGGGCAGGAATTCCGTCAGTGCCTCCACGAGGCCCAGCAGGGCCGCCTCCAACATCGCCTGCATGGCGCCGATGCTCCGATGGTTATCGCGGCCTTATGCGCCGGCTGAACGAGTCGCACAGCCCCGGGGGGCGGGGGATGTATGTTCCTGATACGTTCTATATAGCTGAACCCCGGGCCACGAGGCAAGCGGCACGAGGTCGGACCGCGCGGGAGAGGCCAAGGCCCCGCCCGCACCTTGGGTCAGACGACCTTCTTCTCCTTCATCGCCGCGATCGCGCCGGCGTCGTAGCCCAGTTCGCCCAGGATCTGGTCCGTGTGCTCCCCCAGTTCCGGGGTGGCGGAGCGGATGGTCCAGGGGGTGCGGGACAGCTCGATGGGCTGGCCGATCACCTCCACATCGCCCAGGACATTGTGGTGTACCTTGCGGGCGATCCCGAGATGCTTGACCTGCGCGTCCTCGAACACCTCATTCATCTTGTAGATCGGACCCGAGGGCACGCCCTGGGCGTTCAGCCGCTCGATCCAGTCGGCCGAGGTGCGGTCGACCGTGATCTTCTCGATTTCCGCGTTCATCGCGTCCCGGTTGGTGGAACGGAGCTTGCCGTTCAGGAACCGCGGGTCCTCGATCAGTTGTTCGGCGCCGAGGGCCTTGCAGAGACGGCGGTAGATGTCCTCACCAGCGGCGGCGATGTTGATGTAGCCGTCCTTGGTCTGGAACACGCCGGTGGGGATGGAGGTCGGGTGGTTGTTGCCGGCCTGCTCCGGCACTTCCTTGGCGATGGTCCAGCGGGCGGCCTGGAAATCCAGCATCGATATCTGGGCGGCCAACAGGGAGGACTGGACCCATTGGCCCTCGCCGGATTGTTCCCGCTCCAGCAGCGCGATCAGGATGCCCATGGCGGCGAAGATACCCGCGGTCAGGTCGGCGACCGGAATGCCCACGCGCACCGGGCCCTGGCCGGGCAGGCCGGTGATGGACATCAGCCCGCCCATGCCCTGCGCGATCTGGTCGAAGCCCGGACGCTCCCGATACGGCCCATCCTGGCCGAACCCCGAGATCGAGGCGTAGACGATGCGCTTATTGATCTTGCGCAGGCTTTCATAGTCGACGCCGAGGCGGAACTTCACGTCGGGGCGGTAATTCTCCACCACCACATCGGCCTGGGCGACGAGGCGGTTCATGACCTCGACCCCCTGGGGTTCCTTCAGGTTCAGCGTCAGGCTGCGCTTGTTGCGGTGCAGGTTCTGGAAGTCGGGGCCATGGCGTTCCCCGCCCAGGCCGGAGTCGCCGCCGGGGGATTCGATCTTGATGACGTCGGCGCCCCAGTCGGCCAACTGGCGCACACAGGTTGGACCGGCCCGCACGCGGGTGAGGTCGATGACCTTGAAACGAGAGAGGGGACCCGTGCTCATGTTGCCTCCTGTGTGCTGGGGCGGAGCCTAGGCGGAGGCGGCGGTCTTGGCCAGCGGTGGGAAGTGTTGGGGCTTTGCCCCAAACCCCACCAGGGGGCTCTGCCCCCCAATGGCCCATGGGGACCCCCGCCAAGGGCGGAGCCCTTGGAACCATTGGTTTGGGGGGAATACGGGAGGAGCCTGCTCGGACCCATCTAGGTCCGTGTTGGCCCCTCCCGTATTCCCCCCAACGGAGCGGTTTCCAAAGGCCGTCGGCCTTTGGTGGGGTCCAGGGGCAAAGCCCCTGGTGGGGTCTGGGGTGAAACCCCAGCACTCCCCCACCGATGCCGCAGACACAGCCCCCCCGTCCAGCGCCGGCGGGGTTGGGCGCGCCAGGCGGCGCGAGGCGGAGTGACGCTGATCAGGATGGGGCGGGGCGGTTGGGTGCGGGTGGGTTCGGCCTTGTCCGGGTCGGCCGCCATCTGGGCGGTGATCCAGGTGCCGAAGGTCTTGTCTTTCGCGGTCGGGTGGATGCCGTGGTTGGCCAGGTGCGCGGCCAGTTTCAGCATGCGGGTCAGGTAGGCGAGGCGGCGGCCGGCGTCGCCGTAAAGGCCATGCTTCGTGTTGGCATCGATCTGGTTGGCCTTGCCCTGGACGGTGCGGGCACCGGTGCTGGCACCACCGTGAAAGCGGCAGCGGCCGTTGCGCATGGCGGGCTGGCGGCAGGCCGTGGCCTGGCGGGTGCGGGCGCCGCAGCAGGGCAGGGTGGACAGGTCCCGGCGGGGATTGCCGTTCCTGAGGGGGCCGTTTGGGGCGGATTTCTCACCGGACATGGGGTAGGGCCGTAGGAAAAAATGTCAGCCGATGAAGTGTTCCTTGCCGGCGGCCCAGCCGCGGTGGCGTTCGAGGGCGCGCATGATGGCGTTGAAGCTCCGCATCAGCGACGTGGCGTTGGAACGGAGGCGGATGCGGGTGGTTTCCGACTGCCAATGCTCCATGGCCTTGCGAAGGCATTCCATCGCGGCGGTATGGGCGGCGACGGCCTGGGCTGCATACATCGCCTCCACCGGTTCGCTGGGAACGAACGACATCAACGCTTCCTGCGCCGCCGCCCAACGATCATGCCTTTCGGCGTCCGTCATCTTCTCGTCGTCGACCGTGGTCGCGGCGGTGATGCGGAGGACTTCCTGGGAGAAGCAGGCGGGGAGTTTGCCGTCTGGGCCGTCGATGTGAACGGGGAGGTCGGACTTGGGCGGGAACTGGGAGGCCATGGGATTGGGGCGGTCCGTTGCGTGGGTGGCGGGACCTTGGCGCATAGCATGAAATAGGAATATTGTCAATATCACGGCTAGGTTGCGGAGCCGCATTGGCTGTGGGGGAATTCCGGACTCCTGGACGCGGGCGTGATAGCATCGTGGCTTGGACCACGAAGGATTGCTTGGACGGATCGGAAGGACAGGATGGCATGCCAGAGACGCCGCTTGGTGCCGGCGTTACGACCGTCCACACTGCTCATTTTAACCCCTTGCGGTTCGCCCGATCGGTCTGTAAACCCTCGCTCGTTGAATGTCCCGTTCGTCTAGAGGCCTAGGACAGTGCCCTCTCACGGCACCAACAGGGGTTCGAATCCCCTACGGG
>DIUL01000160.1 GCA_002422345.1 Acetobacteraceae bacterium UBA6159 | reverse complement strand
CGCCGTCAACCGGACAGTAGTGACAGATTATGGGTATTCAGAGCTTCCCGTCGGCCCTTCAGCCGATTATCCAACAGGGCTTCCTGGACCGTGAGTTCGACACCGCGCTGCGTTCGCGTCTCGGCTTTCGCGCCGTGGCTGATCGGGTGGAGATCGCGGTTGGTCTTGGCGAGACCCTGACCAAGACGCGGGCTGGGCTGAAGCCCGCGGTCACCACGCCGCTGCCGCCTGGCAACAACACGAACCTCGATAACGGCCTGACCCCGACCACCTGGGGCGTCGAGCAGTATACAATCGTCATGAACCTGTATGCTGCCACGACGGACCTCAACATGGTCACGAGCCGAGTTGGTCTGGTCTCGCAGTTCCTCCAGAACGCATTCACCAATGGCGAGCAGGCAGCTCGCAGCCTGGACGAACTGGCCCGCAACGCGCTGTTCACTGCCTATCTTGGCGGAAGCACCCGGGTTCGCACCACTCTCGGCAGCGCTGGTCCGGTGGTCGCGGTCGACGATCTGCGTGGCTTCCAGAACACCTTCGTCAATGGCGTGCAGCAGACCCTCAGTGGCCCGACGCCGCTGGCGGTGACGATTGGTTCCAACGTCTACAACGCCGTTGCCACGACCGCTGACGTGACGAACGTCTCCACCGCTCCCGGCGGGATTTCTGGCACGATCACGCTATCCGGCAACGTGACGGTTGTTGACGCCACCGCGGGCAACTCGGTTGTCGCCGCCAATGCGTCGTCCATCATTCGCCCCGGTAACCGAGGCAATACGCAGCAGCTCACGGGTGTGGATACCCTGAACATGAGCGCGCTGCTCGACGCCGTGACCAAGCTGCGTCTCAACGCTGTCCCCGAGATCGATGGCGCCTACAACTGCTACCTCGATCCCGTCTCCGCTCGCCAACTGTTCTCCGACCCGGACTTTCGGCAGTTGTTCCAGGGCGCGACATCGGCCAATCAGGTGTTCCGTCGCGGGATGGTGAACGACTTCCTCGGCCTGCGGTTTGTTCCGACGAATGAAACCTTTGTGCAGACCCATCCGACGCTTGCTGGACAGGTCGTGCGTCGACCGATCATCTGTGGCGCGGGCGCTCTCGTGGAGGGTGATTTTGCTGGGATGGCGGCGGCGGATGTCGTGCCGGCTGACTCCATTGTTTCGGTTGTCAACGGTGTGGCGATGGTGACGCGGGAAGCGATCGATCGCCTTCAGCAGATCATTGCCCAGTCCTGGTATTGGATTGGCGGCTTCTGCGCTCCCTCCGATACCACGACGACGCCGAACACGATCCCGACCGCCACGAACGCGGCGTTCAAGCGGGCGGTCGTGGTTGAACACATCGGCTGATGATCAAGTGGTCCCGCGGGCGTTGGTGCCCCGCGGGCTGCTGGATCAGAGGTGCAGCGGCCCGCCGCTGCTTCCATTTCCCGAATCCGGAAGTTGTCATCCATGTCACTGACCGAGTCCGAGCGGACCGACGTCCGGCGGTTCTGCGGCTATCCGCCCGCGGGAACGGGCCTTAGTGCTTCGTTCGGTGCGGGGGAACTGAATGCCCGTGGGGCGTTGGAATTCAGGTTCGCCAATTTATCACAGTCTGAACTTGTGATCGTTCGCCGCTATCTTGGTACGTTGGCTGTACTGGAACTTGCGGTGCCAAAGGCGAGCGAGAATCTCGATACGGCACAAGCGGCAGTCTGGACACACAACAAGGAAGAAGTGCGTGACCGACTTCGTCTGCTGGACGAATGGCGGCGACGACTTTGCCAGTTCCTTGGTGTTCCTCCTGGATCTGGACTTCGGACCGGGTCTTTGGCTCTGGTGATCTGAATGGATGCGCGATACCTCGAGGATCGGATAGCCTGGGCAAACAACCTTACGGCGCGCCGTATCGGTGTCGAGACGGATGCCTTTCGCCCCGACGGACCGAGTAGCCCGTTGTCGCCCCGGAACCGCTATCTGCGCCTACATGCAGCGTTCAGTGCAACGCCGACCGGCTTCGGTCAGACAGCGGCGCACGGAAATGCCTTGTGCTATGGACACTTTGACGCGGCTTATACCAAGCCTGGTGACTATCTGGTACAGGGCAGCGGAACGTTCTATGTCGCAGCCCAGGAGTCGTTGCAGCCGGTTCTTTGCGTACGTACCAACCGGACCCTGACGATCAAGCGTCCGGTTGCGCCCGCGGGTATCGGTGGCAATGCGTATGGTGGCCTGACGCAGGACGGCACGACATTGGTCCTGCGGGACTGGCCGGCGAGCGTGCTCGGGATGGCAACGAGCGGGACATCACACATCGGTTTGCCGATGAACATGTCCCTGCCGCAGTGGACCGCTCTGCTGCCACCTTTGAGTGACGTGACGATCGCAGCGGCGGACCTGATTGAGGACGAAGCGGGGATGCGAGGAATCATCGTTTCCGCTGAGCGTTCTTTCCTGGGTTGGAGAATGATCATTCGACAGGCGTCACCCTGATGGCTGATCTAGCCCGGATTATGCACCAAGGTG
>DIUL01000027.1 GCA_002422345.1 Acetobacteraceae bacterium UBA6159 | reverse complement strand
GCCGTCAACCGGACAGTAGTGAGAGATCAAGGTAACTAAATTCCCTTGGCCTTCATGGCACCGCGCGCACAGCAGACATGCTCAATCACCGCGGGCGGCGCCGGTCATCGCCGTTGAAATCGGGATCGGCCGTTGCCATGGACCGCTCCTGGTCAAGGCTGACAGTCCGACCCATTGGGTCTACCATCCTGGTCCAAGCGTCCCGCGGGCTCGACCCGACACGCAAGCAGGAGAGGGAGAGCATCCGATGGAGATCGTCGACGCCCAGATTCACACCTGGGGCACCGGCCTGCCGAGCAATTTGTCGCATTGGCAGGTTACTCATTTTACGACGGAGGAAGCGGTTGCCCTGATGGACGAAGGCGGGGTCAATGCCGCCGTCATCCATCCGCCTGGCTGGGACCCGAATTCCACCGAGATGGCCTTCAAGGCCGTCAAGGACTATCCGGGCCGCTTCGCGATCATGGGGTCCCTGCCACTCGACAAGCCGGAATCTCGCGGGCTGATCGCCGGCTGGCGGAAGCAGCACGGGATGCTGGGGCTGCGCTATACGTTCCTGCACGATCCGGCGCGCAAGTGGCTGGCGGACGGCACGATTGACTGGCTGTGGGCCGAGGCCGAGAAGGCCGGCGTTCCGGTTGCCGCGCTGGCGACGGACTCGCTGAAGGAACTGGGGAAGATCGCCGAACGCCACCCCGGGTTGAAGCTGACGATCGACCATCTGGGTGGGCGTGGCGGGCTGACGACGCTGAAGGACGCGGCGGCCATGACCCATATCCCCGAGCTTCTGGCGCTGGCCAAGCTGCCGAACGTGGCGGTGAAGGCAACCGGCGCGCCTGGCTATTGCAGCGGGGACTATCCGTTCACCTCCATGCATCCCTATCTGCGCCAGATCTATGACGCTTTCGGGCCGAACCGGATGTTCTGGGGCACCGATATTTCCAAGATGCCGTGTTCCTGGGCGAAATGCGTGTCGATGTTCACCGAGGAACTGCCCTGGCTCAGCCAGGACGACAAGCGCCTAATCATGGGCGACGCGCTGTGCGCGTGGTGGGGCTGGAACCGTTCAGCCTGAAACGAAACGAGAAGGGGACGTCCCGAGATGGGCAATACGAATACCAAGGGCAAGAAGGTCGCGGTCGTGGTTGGCGCGACGTCCAAATGGCAGTCGGACGGGCGCAACACCATGCTCGCTCATGGCAAGCATCTGGATGACAGCACGCTGCCGGTGGGCGTGCGCTGGGGCGTGGGCGGGGCGATTGCCCAGCGCTTTGCCAAGGAAGGCTTCTTCACGGTGCTGACCACCCGGGCCGCGTCGAACGCGGCGGCGCTGGCGGATGCGATCCGTGAGCAAGGCGGCGAATGCATGGTTGTCGAGCTGGACTTGTCATCCGAGCAGTCGGTCGCCGCCGCCTTCGCCACGATCCGCGCGGAAGCCGGCGATCCGGACGTGCTGGTCTACAACGCCGGCTACCTGGAAGGGCGCGACCTGCCGCCGGACCAGGAACTGCTGGAATACATCTCGGTGGAGATGTTCGACACCGCCCAGCACATTGCCAGCCGCGGGCCGTTCCTGGTGGCGAAGGAAGTGCTGCCGGCGATGCGGAAACGTGGAGAGGGTTCGTTCTTCTTCTCCAACAACTCCAAGTCCCTGCGCGGCAAGAAGCGCTATACGGGTGAGTCGCTGTATTATCCGCGCGTGATGATGCGGACGCTGGCGCAAGTGCTGACCGAGGAATATTCCGAACTCGGCATCCATGTCTCGAATGTGGTGATCGACGGCACGATCGACTCGCCGGGCACGCGGGCGCTGCCGAAATTGCAGAACCGGCCTGAACTGGTGATGAACCCGGAAAAGATCGCCGATGCGTTCTACTATCTGCACACGCAGGACCGGTCGGTGTGGACGCATGAGCTGCAACTGACCCCCTACTCCACCAAGCCCAGCTACTGAGACTTGGGCGGCCCCACGCGGGCCGCCTCACTCCCTCCTCCGAAAGGCCCCACCATGGACATCTCCGGCAAGACCGCCATCGTCACCGGTGCCGCATCCGGCATCGGACTGGGCATCGCGACCGCGCTGGCCGAGGCCGGGGCCAACGTCGTGATGGCCGACATCCAGAAGGACGCGATCGAGCAGGCAGCGCACGGCCTGTCCGGCACCAACAAGCGCGTGATGCCCGTGCGGGTGGATGTCACGCAGGAACAGTCGATCATCGACGCGCTGGCCGAGGCGGAACGCAACTTCGGCAAGCTCCATATCGCCTGCAACAACGCCGGCGTGCCGATGCATGGCACCAAGATGGTCGACGTGCCGCCTGGCGACTGGGCCTTCGTGATGGGCGTGAACATCTGGGGCATCATCCACGGCATCCGCCATTTCGTGCCCGCCATCCTGAAGCACGGGGAAGAAGGGCATATCGTCAATACAGCCTCGGTCGCCGGGTTCCAGAACCGTCGCGGCACCAACCAGGGCCCCTATTCCATGAGCAAATACGCCGCCCTGTCGATGTCGGAGGCGTTGGAGCACGAACTGGAAGGCACCAACATCGGCGTCTCCGTCCTGTGTCCCGGGCCGATCGCGACGAACATCGCGCGCGGCGCCCGCAACCGGCCGGACCATCTGGGCGGGCCGCAGGTGCGGGAGAATGATGAGGCCGTGCTGGCCGAACGCCTAGCGACCTCCGGCCTGGACCCGAAGAAGGTGGGCGAACGGGTGGTGGACGCGATCCGCACCAAGACCTTCTACGCCTTCGTCAGCGCCGTGCCCGCCGATGTCATCCGCGCCCGCCACCGCCGGATCGAGGAGGCGCTGACCAGCCCCTGGGTGACGCATTACTGAGGCCCCGCCGGTGACCTGCACGCGCCCACGGCACGGGTTCCTGGGCCTGGGCATGCAGACCGAGACACTGGACGACGGGCAGGAAATCACCGTCGTCATGGCCGTCGATCCGATGGGCCCCGCCGGTCCCGTCAGCATCTACAAGGGCGATCGGATCGTCGCCCTGAACGGCAAGCCCATCCAGGGTGTGCGAAGCCTGCTGGCGGAGATCGGCCCCGACACGATCGGCACGACCGTGACGCTGTCGCTCCGGCGGAAGGGCTTTCCGGTGGACGTTGAGATAACGGTCAGGGAACGACCGTCCGCCTGATCGCGGGCAAACTGAGGCGAACAAGAGGGGAGACACGTGCGATGGCGACAGGGCCGCTCACCGGGGTCAAAATCCTGGAATTCTCCGGCATCGGGCCGGGACCGTTCTGCGGCATGCTGCTGTCCGACATGGGCGCCGACNNCGCCGACGTGCTGCGCATCGACCGCAAGGGCAACGACCGCGGCGAGAAGACCCATGTCACCCGCCGCGGCCGTAAGTCCGTTGCACTCGACCTGAAGCAGCCCGCGGCGCGAGAGGCCTGCCTGCGGCTGATCGCAACCGCCGATGC
>DIUL01000100.1 GCA_002422345.1 Acetobacteraceae bacterium UBA6159 | reverse complement strand
ACATGTGGGTGAAGGCGGTCGAGGCGGCCGGGACGATCGCGCCCGACGCGGTGATCGACGAGCTGATCGGCGTGGCCGTGCCGAACCTGTCCGGCGGCTACTCGGCCATGATGCCGAACCATCACATCACCAAGCCGGTCCTGATCGGCGAAGTGCAGGCCGACGGCCAGTTCAACACCGTCTGGCAAACCCCCGGCACCGTGGTGGCCCAGGAATGGTCCCCCTACGTCGCCGACACCAAGGACCTGATTGGTGACTGGCGGTCCCCGATGCGGTGCGGCGCCTTCAACGTGAAGACGGGCACCTGCACGTCTGGCAAAAAGGGCTGATTTCAGCCTGATTGCCTGATCAGGGGGCGGCCGTTTCCTCCCGGCCGCCCCCTTCTCATGCGGGAAGCATGGTTATGTCTCGATTTCGTATCGTCCTGTTCCTGATCCTGACGCTGCTTGCCGCCCCGACCCGGGCGCAGCCGGCCAATGAGGCCCTGGCCAGCCTGGCCACGACGAACTTCAATGCCCTCCGTCAAGGCATCGAGACATTGGCACTGTCGGGTCATCCCCGCGCCATGGAGATCATTGTCGCCCTGCAATCGGGGAAACTCTATTTCCGCGCCGACAAGACCCTGTTCATCAAGGGTGACGGCGACGCGCTGACCGAGGCCGCGACCGGCGCCCCCGCGCCCGACGTACCGGCCTCCGCCGTCCGCCAGGTCCGCCTGAACAACGCGGTGCGCGGCGCGATCGACGCTGCCCTGGGCAGCCTGCGTCTGTTCTCCGCCAATCCGTCGGAGCGTCTGACCGCGGCCGAAGCGGTCTTCCGCTCCCGCGACCCCGCGGCCCTGCCCGCGCTGGATCGCGCGCTGGCCAAGGAAGCCGACTCCACGGTCAAGACCCGCATGGAGCAGGCGCGCGCCGCCGCCCTGCTGTTTGCGCCCGACACCAGCGAAGCCGACCGGCTGGAGGCCGTGTCCGTGCTGCGCCTGCGCGGCGATATCGAGGCGCGCAGCACACTCGCCGCCCTGTCCGGCCAGCCGCCGGCCGTCGCCGAGGCCGCCGCCGTCACCATCACCGCGATCGACCGCGTGCTGCAGATGTGGTCGATCCTGCAAAGCGTCTACTACGGGCTCAGCCTGGGGTCCGTCCTGCTGCTGGCCGCCGCGGGCCTGGCCATCACCTTCGGCGTGATGGGCGTCATCAACATGGCGCATGGCGAAATGGTCATGATCGGCGCCTATACGACCTTCTGCGTCCAGGGTGCGATCAAGGCCTGGATCCCAGGTTTCTACTGGGCCAACCTGTTGGTGGCCATCCCGATGGCCTTCCTCGTCGCCGGCATGATCGGCATCGCGATCGAGCGCAGCCTGATCCGCTGGCTGTATGGCCGTCCTTTGGAGACCCTGTTGGCCACCTGGGGCCTTTCGCTGATGATCCAGCAGGCGGTCCGATCCATCTTCGGCGCCAACAACCGCGATGTGGATACGCCTGGCTGGATGAGCGGTGCGACCCAGCTTGGTGGCATCACGCTGACCTGGAACCGGATGTACATCATCCTGTTCGCGATCATCGTCCTCGCCGGACTGATGGCCGCCTTGCGCTACACCTCCCTGGGACTGCGCATGCGGGCGGTGACGCAGAACCGGCGCATGGCCGCCGCGATGGGCATTCGCACGCCTTGGATCGACGCGCTGACCTTTGGCCTCGGCTCGGGTGTTGCCGGCATGGCGGGCGTGGCGCTGAGCCAGATCGACAACGTCTCCCCCAACCTCGGCCAGGGCTACATCATCGACAGCTTCATGGTCGTGGTGTTCGGCGGCGTCGGCAATCTGTGGGGCACCGTGGTCGGCGCGCTCACGTTGGGCATCTTCAACAAATTCCTTGAACCCGTCGCGGGCGCGGTGCTGGGCAAGATCGTTGTCCTGGTCTTGCTGATCCTGTTCATCCAGAGGAGGCCGCGCGGGATGTTCCCGTTGAAGGGTCGAGCGGTGGAAGCGTGATGCTGGATCGTACGACGTCCATAACGTTGGTGCTCGTTCTGGGCATCGCGATGGTGCTGGCGGCTCTCAACCAGATGGCTCCGGTCGGATCTCCGTTCCATGTCCCGACCTATGTGATCGCGCTGGCCGGGAAATATCTGAGCTTCGCGATGCTTGCCCTGGCCGTCGATCTTGTCTGGGGCTTTGCCGGCATCCTTTCGCTCGGCCATGCGGCGTTCTTCGCGCTGGGTGGCTACGCGATGGGCATGTATCTGATGCGCCAGATCGGCACCCGCGGCGTCTATGGCAATCCGGAGCTGCCCGACTTCATGGTGTTCCTGGGCTGGAAGGAACTGCCCTGGTTCTGGCATGGGTTTGAGTGGTTTGGCTTCGCCATGCTGATGGTCGTACTGGTGCCTGGAATGCTGGCGCTTGTGTTTGGCTGGCTGGCATTCCGGTCCCGCGTGACGGGCGTCTATCTGTCGATCATCACGCAGGCTTTGACCTATGCCCTGCTGCTGGCCTTCTTCCGCAACGACATGGGCTTCGGCGGCAACAACGGGCTGACCGACTTCAAGGACATCCTTGGCTTCTCGGTCCAGGCGGACTCGACACGGTCGGCGCTGATGGTGATTTCGGCCCTGCTGCTGGCCGCACAGCTTCTGCTGGCCAGGTTCGTCGTCACATCCCGCTTCGGGAAGGTCCTGATCGCGGTGCGTGATACGGAGGCGCGGACACGCTTCCTTGGCTACCGGCCTGAGTCCTACAAACTGGTCGTTTGGGTCCTTTCGGCCGTCATGGCCGGGATCGGCGGCGCGCTGTATGTCCCGCAGGTCGGCATCATCAATCCGTCCGAATTCTCCCCCGCCAACTCGATCGAGGCGGTGATTTGGGTCGCCGTCGGTGGCCGAGGCACGCTGTCGGGGGCGATCATCGGCGCGGTGCTGGTAAATTTCGGCAAGACCTGGTTCACCGGGGCGCTGCCGGAACTGTGGCTCTATGCCCTGGGCGCGATGTTCATCCTGGTCACACTGTTCCTGCCCAAGGGCGTGATGGGCCTGTTCTCGGCCCTGAAGCGCAAGCCGAAGCGCGAAAGCGCGGAAGCGAAGGAGGCCTTGCCATGAGCGAAGCCGACACCCTGCTCTATCTGGATGGCGTCACGGTCAGCTTCGACGGCTTTCGTGCCCTGAATGCTTTGTCCCTGGTGCTGGAAAAGGGCGAGATGCGCGCGGTTATCGGTCCCAACGGAGCCGGCAAGACCACGATGATGGACGTGATCACCGGCAAGACTCGCCCCGATACCGGGCGCGTCGTGTTCGGCACCGACCTCGACCTGACGAAGCTCGACGAACCCGCCATCGCCCAGCTGGGCATCGGCCGGAAGTTCCAGAAGCCCACCGTCTTTGAACCACACAGCGTCTGGGACAACCTGCTGCTGGCCATCGCCGGCGACCGTCGTCCCAGCTTCAGCCTGTGGGCGCGAGAGACGAAGGCCGAACGCAAGCGGATCGATGAGATCCTGGGCACCATCCGCTTGGGCGATCACCGCGACCGGCGCGCCGCCGATCTTTCCCACGGGCAGAAGCAATGGCTGGAAATCGGGATGCTGCTTGCGCAGAACCCGAGCCTGTTGCTGGTCGATGAACCCGTCGCCGGCATGACCGATGCCGAGACGGAACAGACCGCCGAGTTGCTGCGGGAGATCAACGAAACCCGCAGCGTCGTCGTCGTCGAGCACGACATGGCCTTTGTTCGTGCGCTCGGCGTCAAGGTGACCGTGCTGCACGAGGGCTCCGTGCTGTCCGAAGGTTCCATCGATCACGTCAGCGAGGACCCGCGCGTGATCGAGGTCTATCTGGGGCGCTGAACATGCTGGAAGTCGATCACGTCGATCTGCACTACGGCGCGGCCATCGCGCTGCGCCAGGTCTCGCTGACCGCTGAGGTTGGTGCCGTCACCTGCCTGATGGGCCGCAACGGCGTCGGCAAGACGTCGCTGCTGCGGGCGATTGTCGGGGCGCACCCGATCTCGGCCGGCAAGATCACCTGGGAAGGAGAGAATATCTCGAAGCTGGCGCTGTATGATCGCGCCCGCCGAGGCATCGCCTGGGTGCCGCAGGGCCGCGACATCTTCCCACTGCTGACGGTGAAGGAGAACCTGGAGACAGGGTTTGCCGTCCTGCCGCGCGGGCAGCGAAAGGTTCCGGATGAAATCTACGACCTGTTCCCAATCCTGAAGACCATGCTGCGCCGGCGTGGCGGCGACCTGTCGGGCGGGCAGCAGCAGCAGCTTGCCATCGCGCGCGCCCTGGTGATGAAGCCGCGTCTGCTGGTGCTGGACGAACCGACCGAGGGCATCCAGCCCTCCATCATCAAGGACATCGGCCGCGTCATCGCCCTGTTGCGAAGCCGCGGAGAGATGGCCATCCTGCTGGTCGAGCAGTATTTCGACTTCGCAAACGAACTCGCCCAGACGATCGTGGTCCTGGACCGCGGTGATGTCGTGCTGTCGGGGCGCCGGGAGGAATTGGACGAACAGGATGTTCGACGCCGTCTCTCCGTCTGATTCCGGCGCCATGCAGCGGGCGGTCGGACACCTGCGCGTGGCGTTCAAGCGGCGCGGGGCGGACACGGTGCTGGACACGCTGTATCAGCAGGGTTGCCTGAAGGCGCGGTTTCCCCGTGTCGATCCTGGCGCTTGGCCGGTGGCGGTGACGCTGAACACCTCGGGCGGCGTGGCGGGCGGTGATCGGTTGGACGTGGCGCTGGATATGGCAGCCGAGACACGGATGACGGTGACCGCGCAGGCGGCTGAACGGTTCTATCGCGTGATCCCGGGGACGGGGCCATCGGTCGTGCGGACGCGGATTACGGTTGGCGATGGCGCGGCGATGGAATGGTTGCCGCAGGAAACCATTCTGTTCGATCGTTGCGCGCTGGATCGGGTGTTGGACGTTGACCTCGCGTTGGACTCCCGCTTCCTTGGCGTCGAAATGCTGGTGTTCGGCCGTTCGGCCAGTGGCGAACGGGTCGAGACGGGGTCCCTGCGCGATCTGATCCGCGTGCGACGGGACGGGGCGCTGCTGTGGCACGACGCGATCCGGATGAATGGCACGATCGACGCAACGCTGTGCCGGCCGGCCGTCGCAAACGGGGCGCGAGCGCTCGCTACGGTTCTGTTCGTTTCGTCGGATGCCGAGGGACGGTTGGATGACGTGCGTGCCGCTCTGCCCGCGGACGCCGAGGCCGGGGCTTCCGCCTGGAACGGCATGCTGTTGACCCGTATCCTCGCACCGGATAGCGCGTCGCTGCGCGCAACGGTCTCCGTCGTGCTGGACGTCCTGCGGGACGGGCGTGCTCTGCCGCGAGTCTGGAATTGCTGACAAGGAAAGATCGATGAACCTGACCCCGCGTGAGAAGGACAAGCTTCTTGTCAGCATGGCCGCGATGGTGGCCCGCCGGCGGCTGGAACGCGGCGTGAAGCTGAACTACCCCGAGGCCGTCGCGCTGATCACGGATTTCGTGGTGGAGGGCGCGCGGGATGGCCGCAGCGTCGCCGACCTGATGGCTGCCGGCGCCCATGTGATCACCCGAGACCAGGTGATGCCGGGCATCGCCGAGATGATCCACGACGTGCAGGTGGAAGCGACGTTCCCGGATGGAACGAAGCTGGTCACCGTGCATGAACCGATTCGGTGAAAGGACAATCCATGATCCCCGGTGAACTCCTCCCCGCCGACGGCGACATCGAACTGAACGCCGGCCTGCCCCGCACCACCATGACCGTCGCCAACACCGGCGACCGTCCGATCCAGGTCGGCAGCCACTACCATTTCTTTGAAACCAATACGGCCCTGTCCTTCGATCGCGCCGCCGCGCGGGGCCAGCGGCTCGACATCGTCGCCGGCACCGCGGTTCGTTTCGAACCCGGCCAGACGCGCGAAGTCACCCTGATCCCCTATCGCGGCAAGCGCGCCGTTTACGGTTTCCGCGGCGACATCATGGGAGCACTCGACTGATGGCCCGTATCTCCCGCCACGCCTATGCCGACATGTTTGGCCCGACGACCGGTGACCGCCTGCGCCTCGCCGACACCGACCTGATCGTGGAAGTCGAGAAGGACCTCACGATCTACGGGGAGGAAGTGAAGTTCGGCGGCGGCAAGNNATCCGCGACGGCATGGGGCAGTCCCAGGTCTCCCGCGCCAAGGGTGGCGTCGACACCGTCATCACCAACGCACTGATCATCGACCATTGGGGTATCGTAAAGGCCGACGTTGCCCTGAAGGACGGCCGCATCGCCGCGAT
>DIUL01000004.1 GCA_002422345.1 Acetobacteraceae bacterium UBA6159 | reverse complement strand
TGATTGACCGGACAGCAGTGGTCGACTTCATCTCCGGCGCCTGGGGCGGGCGTCCCTGGGCCGACGGGCTCGACGGCAACACCTGCATGTTCGCCAACATGGCCAGTTTCTCGGTGGAAGTGATCGAGGCGGAAAACCCGCTGGAAGTCCTCGACTACGAATTCGTCCCCGACACCGGCGGCGCCGGCAAATTCCGCGGCGGCATGAGCCAGCGAAAGACCTGGCGCATGCTGGCGGATGAGGGGATCCTCCAGGTCCGCGCCGACCGCCAGACACATCGTCCCTACGGCTTGCAGGGCGGCGGCCCGGGCGAATTCGGCCTGAACATGCTCGATCCCGGCGCGCCCACGCAGGAGAAGCTGCACGCCAAACTGACCATGACCCTGCGCAAGGGCCAGGTCTTCCGCCACGAACTGCCCGGCGCCGGCGGATGGGGCAACGCGCTGGACCGCGATCTCGACCTCGTCGCCCGCGACCTGCGCGACGGTCTCGTCACGATCGAAGGCGCCGCCCGCGACTACGGCGTCGTCGCAACCGGCGATCCACCAGTGATCGACCAGGCCGCGACCGAGGCCCTGCGCGCCCGCCTCCGCACCACCCGTGCCCCCCTGCCCGATGTCGCCTGGGAACCGGCCTATCTGGGAGCCACGTCATGACGCTCCGTATCGGCATCGACATCGGCGGCACCTTCACCGACATCGTGGCCATCGCCGGCGATGGCACGGTCACCACCCACAAGACCCTGTCCACGCCGCACGACTATGGCGAAGGCATCATCACCGGCCTGACCGCCCTACTGGCCCGAGTCCCCGGCCCCGTCTCGGCCGTGCTGCACGCCACCACGGTCGGATCGAACACAGTGCTGGAGGGGAAAGGCGCCCGAACGGCCCTGATCACCACCCGAGGCTTCCGCGACATCCTGGAAATCCGCGACCTGCGGATGCCTGTGTTGTACGACATCACCTGGACCAAGCCGCTCGCGCTGGTGGAACGCCGCCTGCGCCTGGAAGTCACCGAGAAACTCCGACCCGATGGCGGGGTCATCCAGCCGCTCGACAAGGCCAGCCTCGATGCCGTCATCGCCACGCTGAAGGCGGAACGGATCGAATCCGTCGCGATCTGCCTGCTGCATTCCTATGCCAACCCGGCGCATGAACAGGCCGTCGCCGCCGCCGTGCGCGCCGCCATCCCGGACATCGCGATTTCCGTCAGCAGCGAAATCCTGCCCGAGATCAAGGAATACCCGCGCACCTCCACAACCGTCATCAACGCCTATGTCCAACCGGTCGTGCGCGCCTATGTCACCGCGCTGGATGCCCGCCTGCGCGCCCTCGGCATCGATACGCCGCTGCAACTGATGCAGTCGAACGGCGGCCTCGCCTCCGCCGCCTTCGTCGCCGAACAGCCCGCCCGCATCATCGAAAGCGGCCCGGCCGCCGGTGTCGTCGGCGGCGCCGCGCTGGGCCGGCATCTGTCCGAACCGCGCCTGATCACCTTCGACATGGGCGGCACCACCGCCAAGGCCGGGCTGGTCGAGAACGGCGAAGTCCTCCGCACCGAGGCGATGGAGGTCGGCGGCGGCGTCATGGCCGGATCGCGCCTGCTGGTCGGCGCCGGCTACATGCTCAAGCTGCCCGCCATCGACCTGGCCGAGGTCGGCGCCGGCGGCGGCTCAATCTGCCGCCTCGATGCCGGTGGCGCGCCCAAGGTCGGGCCGGACAGCGCCGGCGCTTCCCCCGGCCCCGTCTGCTACGGCCGAGGCGGAACCCAACCCACCATCACCGATTGCAACCTCGCGCTCGGCTACCTCGATCCCGCCGGGCTGGTCGGCGGCGCCCTGAAACTGGATATCGAGGCCGCCCGCGCCGCCATCGCCCGCGACCTCGCCAGCCCCATGGGCGTGTCGATCGAGCAGGCCGCCCACGGCATGCTGCGCCTCGCCGCCGCGACGATGATGCGGGCGATCCGGGCGGTGTCGGTGGAACGCGGCCGCGACCCGCGCGATTTCTCCCTGCTGGCCTTCGGCGGCAATGGCGCGCTGTTCGCCGCCGGCATCGCCGCCGAACTGGGCATCAAGCGGGTGATCGTGCCGCCCTTGCCCGGTGTGTTCAGCGCCTTCGGCCTGCTGGTCGCCGACACCGAACACCACGCGACGCAAAGCCTGCGGATGCGGCTCGACCGGGCGGACGCCGAACGGATCGGGTCCGTGCTGGCGGCGCTGCGCGCGGCGGGGCATGAACGGCTGGTGCGCGACGGCTTCCCGCCCGACCGGCATCTGTCGCGGGCTTCGGCTCTCGCCCGTTATCTCGGCCAGTCGAGCGAGATCGCCGTCCCCCTGCCCGATGGCCCGGTTACCCCGGCCGTGATCGCCGAATCCTTCGGCCAGGAGCATGAACGGACCTACGGCTTCCGCGCCCCGGCCGAGGAACCCGTGGAGCTGATGGGCCTGTCTGTGATGGCGCGCGGCCTTCCGGACCAGCCCCGGCTACCGGGACGCATCCCGCCCGCGTCCGCGCCGGTCCCCGCCGAACGCCAAGCCTGGTTCCCCGCCAGCGGTTGGGTGGCAACGCCGGTCGTCGATCGCGCGGGCCTGGGCGCCACGCCACGACCCGGCCCGCTGCTGGTGCAGGAATACGATGCGACCTGCCTGGTGCCGGCGGGGATGACCGCAGCGGTAGATGCTTTCGGGGCGATCAGGCTGGGCTCTGGGGAAGCCGTGTAGACAACGGCCCCCGATCAGTCACGCAACGACAGGACACACGCCACGAGTTCAGCCTGCCGGCGGCACCCCGTCTTGCGGCGAATGCTGGCCAGATGGGTGCGGAGCGTCTCGACCGCCACGCGCCGAACCCGGGCGTGGTCGGCGATCGTCCCACCCGCCGCCAGCGCCAAGGCGAGTTCGGCTTCGGCCGGCGTCAGCCCGAGATGCGCCCGCACCGTCGAGACCCGAGGCAGCGACGGCCGGCTTTGATCCGACACCAGGACCAACGCGCCGATGAAGCCGGCGAACAGACCCGTCGCGGTCGCGCTCAGCGCCAGCACCTGTGCCATCCAGGCCCCGCCGGAGCGGCGTGGCACGACGATCGGCCCCGCGTCCGGCAGAGCGCGGCGGCGCATGGTGACGGCGAGCGCGGCCTCGATCCCGCGGGTCAGGTGTGCCTGCGCGGCAGCGTCGTCGCAGGCCGGACCCCGGGCGGTCAGCCGCAGCCCATCCGCCTGCCCGGCCTGCTCGATCAGGGTTGGGTTGGCGTGGACCATCTGCCCCCCGGGGGCGATCACCGCCACGCCCTGGCGCAGCGCGTCGAGCCCCGCGCCGGCGGCGGCGGCCTGCAAGCCGGCCCGAGCCAGGTGCGCCTCGGCCAGCACGGCGCGGGAAATATGCGGATAGAGACCCCGGAGCAGGCGTTCCTCCGCCTCCCCAAACGGCCCAATACGGGCAGACCGCTGCACAGCCAGCATCCCCGTCACCTGCCCAGGCATCGCGACGCCGGCCGCCATGACGTGGCGCACTGGCACAGACTGGCGCCCGGCGAAGTCGTTCCAGAAGGCCGATTTCAGCAACGCGTCGCGCGGGACCAACGCCTCGTAGTTGTAGACGCCGGGGGCCAATGACCGTGACGCCAGCAGCCAGGGGTCTTCCCGCACCCAATGCCCGACATAATCGCCGACCGCGGACGGATCGAGGCCGGATTGATCGAACCGCTCGACACCGCTCGGGCGGTCATGCGCGAAGGGAATCCGCGATACCCAGGCGGAGTCGGCTCCCATGCCGCGGCGGATCGCGTCGATCACGCCATCCAGCGACTGCCCGTCGAGGACCGCGGCGTAGAGGTCCAGGGCGAGGCTGTCGGGGAGCGGCACGTCGTCTGGCATCAATCAGCGATCCCGGGTGCATTACTCCATTGAACACATCATCCTTTCCGAGGGCAGGCAAGGCAAATTCCGCGCCGACCTCCTGCCATGGTACTATTTTTCGCAGATATGGACAGCAGAAACACGATTTCTCTTCCAATCCGGGGCACCGGTCGCGTGCCCTGTCTCATCCCCATTCTATATTGTATCCCACCTGGGGGTATATTATGGTGGCCGGTCATCGCTCCTGGCTGTTTCGCCGCCCGAGGACTGGCCGGACGGTGAACCACGAGCCGTCGCCACATCCGGCCATTAAAATTGCCAAATCGATACGGATGGCCAGATCGTTCCGCACACGGTGAACGCCGTGGCGTGCGCCCCGCGCGACAAGGCCAGCGTCGCGGTCACCGTGATGGCATCCTTCCGCATGGAAGCGGATGCAATCGCCCACGGGACCACCTTGAACCGCCTCTCCCGGCCCATCACTGGAGGAAAGGGCATGGGTTCCGCCCAAGCGGCTCCGGAGGGCGTCCCGACGCCGTGAAAATTCTGTATCTTGACATATTATTGCATCACGCAATAAAATTAAAACGGTGAAACAAAATTGATCATCGCCAAGACAAAAAATCCTACCTCAGGCTTCCAGAGCATACGCCTCCCGAAGAAATTGTATCGGTAGGAACAATCCAGCCGAACAGGGGACGGCATGGCGATATCGCCCATCAGGCTACGAGATCTTGCCGTGGGCACCGGAGGCTTTGTCCTCTATGGCCAGGACAGCGGTGATGCGTTTGGCAACGCGGTTGCATCCGCCGGTGACATCAACGGCGACGGTTTCGACGACATCATCATCGGCGCGTTCCGGGCGTGGTCCGGTGGGAATGCCAGCGTCATCGCGGGAGAGGCCTACGTCGTCTTCGGATCGGCCGCGGGTTTCGGCGCCAGCGTCGATCTCGGCCAGGTCGCGGCTGGGATCGGTGGCTTCATCCTGCCGGGCCGGGATGCCTATGACCAGGCCGGGACATCGGTCGCATCGGCGGGCGACATCAACGGCGACGGCCTGGCCGACCTCATCGTCGGCGCCGGCGATGCCCGGGGCCTGAACAATGCCACCCCCGGCGCCGGAGAGGCCTATGTCGTCTTCGGCCGGACAACGGGCTTCGGCGCGACGGTCTCTCTCTCGGCCATCGCGGCGGGAACCGGCGGCTTCATTCTCCATGGCATCGACGCTTCTGACGCCGCCGGCCGCCCGGTGGCGTCGGCCGGCGATATCAACGGCGACGGGTTTGACGACATCATCATCGGCGCCCCCCTGGCCGATTCGGCGGGCAACGCCAGGTCCTATGCCGGAGAGAGCTATGTCGTCTTCGGCAAGGCCGGCGGCGTCGGTAGCTCGCTCTCCCTGGCTTCGGTCGCCGCGGGCACGGGCGGCTTCGTCATTCTTGGCCGGCAGGCGGGCGACAAGTCGGGCGGTGCCGTGGCCTCGGGCGGCGATATCAACGGCGACGGCTTCGACGACCTGATCGTCGGCGCCTATCGGGCTAATGACCCGAGCAGCGGGACCGCACGCGTCGGCGTGACCACGGTCATCTTCGGCAAGGCCACCGGCTTCGGGCCCAGCATCGACCTGTCGAGCTTCGGCGATGGATTCGACGGCTTCACCATCGTCGGCCGGTCCGCCTTTGGCGGGGCTGGAACCTCGGTCGGTTCGGCCGGCGACTTCAACGGTGATGGCTTTGCCGACATCGTCGTCGGCGCGCCCTTCGCCAACGAAAGCTTCGTGGTTTTCGGCAAGCAGTACGGCTTCGGCGCCCGGATCGACCTGGCCGCCGTCGCGGCCGGCACCGGCGGCTTCATCCTCCGAGGCGTCGACCCCTACGACCTGGCCGGCATCTCCGTCAGTTCCGCCGGTGACATCAACGGCGATGGCCTCGACGACCTGGTCATCGGCGCTCGGCATGCGGATGGAGAGTTCAACACCGCGCCCTATTCCGGCGACAGCTATGTGGTGTTTGGCCGGACCGCGGGGTTCGGCGCGGGTATCAACCTCTCGCACATCGCGGCGGGAACCGGCGGCTTCGGCATCTTCAACCAGGACGCCTATGACTTCGCCGGCAACGCGGTGTCCACGGCCGGTGACATCAATGGCGACGGCTTCGATGACCTGATCATCGGCGTCGCCAATGGGGAGGGCGCGGGCAACACCAAATCCGCCGCCGGTGAGGCCTATGTCCTGTTCGGCCGCGATTTTACGGGCACGGTCACGCATGCCGGCAACGCCGCGGCGAACACGCTGACCGGCACGATCGGCGCCAATATCATGATCGGCGGCCAGGGCGCGGACACGCTGATCGGCCGTGGCGGCGCGGATACGCTGATCGGTGGCGCGGGCGATGACCTCATCCGCGTCTCCAATCTTTCCTTCCGGCGGGTGGATGGCGGCGGCGGGACCGATACGCTGGCGCTCGACGGGGGCGGCATCTTCCTTACCCTGTACGCGATCTCCGACCTCCGCATCCAGGGGATCGAGCGGATCGACCTGACGGGCACCGGCGACAACGGGCTGACACTGACCTATCGGGAGGTGCTGAACCTCTCCGGCACCAGCAACGCCCTGCGCGTGAACGGCAATGCCGGCGACAGCGTGTTCCTGTCGCGGGAACCGTGGATCGTGGGGGAAACGGTCGGCGGCTACACGGCATACACCCAGGGCCAGGCAACGGTCGGCATCGCGACCACGGTATCGGTCAGCGGCCTGCTGGGTGTTCCGTCGATCCATCTCTCGGATGTCGCCGCCGGCACGGGCGGCTTCGTGATCCAGGGCGCGAAGGACTACGACCAGTCCGGCGTCTCGGTCCGGTCGGCCGGCGACATCGACGGCGACGGGTTCGACGACATCATCATCGGCGCCCATTTCGTCAACGTCATCGACACGATCGACCAGACCGAACTGGTCACCGCCGGCGCCGGCTATGTGATCTACGGCAAGGCCGGCGGGTTCGGCGCGCCGCTCGACCTCGGGACGATCGCCACCGGCAACCGGGAGCACGGGTTCGTCATCGATGGCATGGACCCGGGCGATTTCACCGGTTGGTCCGTGGCCTCGGCCGGCGATGTCAACGGCGACGGCTTCGACGACATGCTGCTGGGCGCGCCGAACGGCGACGCCGAGGACAATACGCGGCCAGGCGCGGGCGACAGCTACATCGTCTTCGGCACCGCCGACCGCTACGCCTTTGGTGAACGCATCGACCTGTCCGACATCTCGTTCGGCCTCCACAATGTCGGCAAGCCGCTGCGGGGCGTGGTCCTCCATGGCGCGGTCGCGGGAGAGGGTACGGGATTTTCCCTCGCCTCGGCCGGCGACATCAACGGGGACGGCTTCGATGACATCGTCATCGGCGCGCCATCCGCCGATCCGGGTGGGAAGACCGATGCCGGCACGACCTATGTGCTGTTCGGCAAGGCGTCGTGGCAGGACCCGCGGCTGGACCTGGCCGAGATCGGGTCCGGGACCGGCGGGTTCACGATCCGCGGGCGGGACGCGCGGGACGGGTCCGGCTACTCCGTGGCCTCGGCCGGCGACATCAACGGCGATGGCATTGATGACCTGCTGATCGGCGCGCCCTACGGCGACGGGCGTGCCAACACCAAGACCGACACCGGAGAGACGTATGTCGTCTTCGGCCGGACAAACTGGTCCGGCGCGGTGATCGAGTTGTCCCAGGTCGCGGCCGGCACAGGCGGCTTCGTGATCAATGGCCAGGGCGCCAACGTGGTCAGCGGTGACCAGTCCGGGGTCTCGGTCGCCGGTGCGGGGGATTTCAACGGCGACGGGTTCGCCGACCTTGTCATCGGCGCGCGCTTCGGCGATGGCCCGACCTTCAACTGGTACGAGATCGGTCTGACCTACCTCGTCCTCGGCAAGTCAACCGGGTTCGGCGCGAGTGTCGATCTCGCCACGGTCGCGGCGGGTACCGGCGGTCTGGTCATTCGCGGGCGCGCTTCGTTCGACCGGTCGGGCTATTCGGTGGCCTCGGCCGGGGACATCAATGGCGACGGCTTCGACGACCTGCTCATCGGCGCGCCCGGCGGAATAGGAAACGGTGGCTACGGTTCCTACAGCGGCTACGCCGGCGACACCTACGTCGTGTTCGGCAGTGCCAATGGCTCCGGCGCGCCAATCGACCTGTCCGAGATCCGCTACGGCATGGGCGGCTTCGTGATCCGGGGCGACGGGGGTTACGACGCGTCCGGCTCCTCCGTCGCCTCGGGCGGGGATATCAACGGCGATGGCTTCGATGACCTGGTCATCGGCGCGCGCAACGCCACGCCCGGCAGCGGGCGGCTCTATGCCGGAGAGACCTACGTCCTGTTCGGGCGGGACTTCACCAAGACCGTCACGAAAGCCGGCTCGGACGCATCGGAGACGCTGGTCGGAACCGCTGGCGCCGACCGCATCATGGGCGGGCTGGGCAACGACACGCTTGTCGGCAAGGGCGGCGCCGACGTGCTGATCGGCGGAGCCGGCAACGATGTACTGGCGATCACGGACACCGGGTTCAGCCGCATGGTCGGCGGCAGCGGCTTCGACACGCTGTCCCTGGCCGGAGCCGGCATCACGCTGGACCTGACAACGATCGGCAACACGCGGATCGGCGGGATCGAGCGGATCGACCTGACCGGCACCGGCAACAACGCGCTGCGCATGACGCCGCTGGAGGTCCTGACCCTCTCCGACACCACCAACACGCTGCGCGTGGACGGCAATGCCGGGGATACGATCCAGTTCACGACGGATGACTGGCTGTATGCCGGCATCAGCGGCGGCTACGCGGCCTATGTCAGCGGGCAGGCGCGGCTCGAGCTCAACCAGGCCGTGACCTGGGTGTCCGCGCCGGTCGACCTCGCGACAATCCCGACCGGCAATGGCGCCACCGGCTTCGTCATCACGGGGCGGAACGGGTCCGACCAGTCCGGTTCCTCGGTCGCCTCGGCCGGCGACGTCAACGGGGACGGGTTCGACGACATCATCATCGGCGCGCGCTACGCCGACGGACCCACGAACAATCGGCTCGAGGGCGGAGAGAGCTATGTCGTCTTCGGCAAGCAAGGCGGCTTCGGGTCCGTCATCAGCCTGAACACCATCGCCGCGGGCACCGGAGGCTTCGTCCTGTACGGTTCGGCCGCGGGCGACCGCGCCGGCCAGTCGGTCGCTTCGGCCGGCGATATCAACGGCGACGGCTTCGACGACCTGGCGATCGGCGCCAAATACGCGAGCACGTCGGGACACCTCGCCGGACAGACCCATATCGTGTTCGGCAAGGCCGACGGCTTCGGCGCCGGCATTGATCTGGCCGCGATCGGTGCCGCCGGATTCGTCATCCTGGGTGAGCAGGCGGGCGATCGGTCCGGTTATGCGGTCGCCTCGGCCAGGGACATCAACGGCGACGGCTTCGACGACCTGCTCATCGGAACCCCATTCGCCGCTGTCGGTGCGGTGCCGGCCGCCGGCAAGACCTATGTCGTGTTCGGCAAGGCGAGCGGGTTCGGTGCCAGCCTTGCCCTGTCCTCGATCGCCAACGGCACGGGGGCGGCCGGCTTCGTCGTGAACGGCGCGGCCTTCTATGACTGGGCTGGCTTCTCGGTGGCCTCGGCCGGCGACGTCAACGGCGACGGCTTCGACGACTTGGTCATCGGCGCGCGCGCGTCCAGCCCCGCGGGCAAGACCTTCGTCGTCTTCGGCAAGGCCGGCGGTTTCGCCCCGCAACTCGACCTGGGCACGATCCAGTCGGGGTCGGCGGGTTTTGCGATCCTGGGCGTGGATTCCGGCGATGACACCGGGTTCTCGGTGGCCTCCGCCGGCGATGTCAACGGCGACGGCTATGCCGACATCCTGATCGGCGCCAGGTCCGCCGACGGCATGGGAAACCTGACCAGCGCCGCGGGCGACAGCTATGTCGTGGTCGGCAAGGCCGGCGGGTTCGGCGGAACCGTCACCCTGGCCGCCATCGCCGCCGGTACCGGCGGGTTCGTCATCCAGGGCATCGACCCGGGCGATGAGTCCGGCATTTCGGTGGCCTCGGCCGGCGACATCAACGGCGACGGGTTCGACGATATCCTGATCGGTGCCCGCTATGGCGACCGAGCGGACAACACGGTGGGCAGTGCCGGAGAGACCTATGTCATCTTCGGCAAGGCAGCCCCCTTCGGCCCGCGGGTCGACCTGGCCTCGGTCACGGCCGGCATCGGCGGGTTCGTCGTATATGGCCAGTTCGGCGGTGATGTCTCCGGCATGTCGGTGGATTCGGCCGGGGATATCAACGGCGACGGCTTCGACGATGTCTTGATCGGCGCGCGCTATGCGGACCTCGGGGGCCAATATGCCGGCCAGACCTATGTGCTGTTCGGCCGGAATTTTACCAACAGCCTGACGCATCTGGGCACCGCCGCGAACGACACGATGACCGGGACGTCCGGCGTCGATGTCATGGTCGGGGGCTTCAACTCCGACATCCTGAGAGGCAAGGGCGGCGCGGATGTCCTGCTTGGCGGCGGCGAGGACGACGCGATCGTTGTCTCCGACCTGACCTTCCACCGCGTCGATGGCGGCGGCGGGACCGATGTGCTGGTGCTGGATGGAAAGGGCCTCACGCTCGACCTGACCGCCATCGCCGACAGCCGCCTGCGCGGGATCGAGCGCATCGACCTGACCGGCACCGGCAACAACGCCCTGAAGATGACCGCGCTGGAGGTGCTGAACCTTTCCGACAGCACCAACACCCTGCGCGTGGACGGCAATGCCGGCGATTCGATCGTGCTTTCGACCGAGGCCTGGCAGCGCGGCGCCACGATCGGAGACTACACAACCTACACGAACGGCCAGGCCAGGCTCGAAGTGGCCTCGGCCATCAACTGGACGCTGTCGCCAGTTTACCTCGCCAATACGGCCGAACGCCTGTCGGTTCTGTCCGGCCTGGATCGGGACGACCGGTCCGGCTCCTCCGTCGCCTCGGCCGGGGACATCAACGCCGATGGGTATGAGGACCTGATCATCGGCGCCCCCTATGCCGGCGCGCAGGGCGACAACAACCAGAACGCCGGTGAGGCCTATGTGGTCTACGGCCGAGCGGGCGGCCTGGGCGGGAGGCCCGATCTCGGGGCGATCAGCAATGGCACGGGTGGTTTCATCCTGTTTGGACCGGATGCTCGGTCATCCTCGGTCGAGGGCAGCCGGACAGGCTTCGTCGTCGCCTCGGCCGGCGATTTCAACGGCGACGGGTTCGCCGACCTCCTCGTGGGGCAGGACAGTTCGAACAGCCCGATCCAGGGGGAGGTCTATCTCGTCTACGGCGGCGCGGCGGGGCCGGCCGGTGGTCTCGCGCTCGCCAGTTTGCGCGGCGGAACCAGTTCGGCTGGGTTCCGTATCCGTTCCCCCGATCAGGGCGATCAGGTGGGCATGTCGGTCGCCTCGGCGGGAGATATCAACGGCGATGGGCTGGACGACCTGATCCTGGGAGCGTCGCGGGCAGGCGGCGCTTTGCAGGGGCAGGCCTATGTCGTGTTCGGCCGCACCGGCTTGTCGGGCGCGAACGTCGACCTCGCATCCATCGCGGCGGGGACAGGCGGGTTCGTGCTCGTCGGCGCGGACGGGGCCGACCGGTTCGGCTTTTCCGTCGCCTCGGCCGGCGACCTGAACGGCGATGGGCTGGACGAGTTGGTCGTCGGCGCGCCCTATGGCGGCAGCGCCAACACCCCCGGCCTGACCTATGTCATCCATGGCCGGACCACTGGTTTCGGTGCGAGCCTTGACCTGTCGACCGTCGCCAACGGCACGGGCGGTTTCGTGATCCAGGGACGGCCGGGCTCGATCTCGTCCGGCTGGTCGGTCGCCGCCGCGGGGGACATCAACGGCGATGGGTTCGGCGATGTCATCGTAGGAGGACCGTTCGGCGACGGCCCCGCCGGCAACCAGCGCTACCTTGGCGAGACCTCCGTGTTGTTTGGATCGGCCGCCGGCGTCACCGGCACGGTCGACATGGCGGCGGTCGCCACCGGCACGGGCGCCAGCGGGTTCGTCATCTTCGGCCAGGATACCGGCGACCAGTCCGGCCTGCTTGTGGCCGGCGCGGGCGATCTGAACGGCGATGGCTTTGACGACCTGCTGATCGGTGCGCCAACCGCCGACGGCACCGGCAATCCGGGCAACCCCAACTACAAGGAGGTTTCGGGCGAGACCTATGTGTTGTTCGGACGAGCGGAGCCGTTCGGATCAACACTCGGTCTGGCGTCCATCGCCCAGGGCATCGGCGGGTTCGTCGTCCATGGCCGCAGTGCCTTTGACCGGCTCGGCGAGTCGATCGGCGTTGGCGACTTCGACGGTGACGGATTCGACGACCTGGCCATGGGCGCGGTGGCGTACTACGGCCCGGGCAACACGAGACTCAATGCCGGCGAAACAACGATCCTGTACGGGCGCAACCTCACCAACGCCGTGACGCAGGGCGGCGGCACGGGCGCCGATACCATGACCGGAACCATCGCGCCCGACGTGTTTGTCGGTGGCGCGGGCGCGGACCTGCTGATCGGCAATGGCGGCGCCGACGTCCTGCTGGGCGGCGCGGGCGACGACGTGATCCGCGTCTCCGACCTGACATTCCGCCGCGTCGATGGCGACGGCGGCATGGACACGCTGGCGCTGGCCGGCAAGGGCATGACGCTCGACCTGACCATGATCGCCGACAGCCGGCTGCGCGGGATCGAGCGGATCGATCTGACCGGCTCGGGCAACAACACCTTGGTCCTGACGCCGCTGGACGTTCTGAACCTGTCCGACGGCGGCAATACCCTGCGCGTCGACGGCAACGCGGGGGACAGTGTCGTCCTGCCCGCCACGTCCTGGGTCAAGGGCGCCACGGCGGGGGGCTACACGACCTATTCCAAGGGACAGGCGAGGCTGCTGCTGCATACCGCGCTCACGCCGCGGGCGGTGACGCCGACGACACCTGATCTGATGCCGGCGACCGACAGCGGCGCCTCGGCCAGCGACAACATCACGAAGATCACGACGCCGATCCTGGCCGGCACGACCGAGGCCTTCGCCACGGTGACCCTGTTCAACGGCGCAACCGTGATCGGCGGCGGCAAGGCGAATGCCCAGGGCGCCTGGTCGATCAAGACGACCGCGCTGGCCGCGGGCACCCGGGTGATCACCGCGAAGGCGGCCGGCCTGACAGGAAACGCCAGCCTGCCGTCCGATAGCCTGACGGTCACGATCGACCTCGCCCCGCCCGCTCGGCCTGGTCAGCCGAACCTGGCTGATGAGTCCGACACCGGCGGATCGGCCACCGACAACATCACCCGGACAACCGCGCCGACCTTCACCGGCAAAACCGAAATCAACGCGACGGTCACCTTGTTCAGGGGCGCCGCGGTCATCGGCACCGGCAAGACCGCCGAGGACGGCACCTGGTCCATCAAGACCAGCCCCCTGGCGAACGGCAGCCACGCGATCACCGACACGGTCACGGACCTCGCCGGCAATGTCAGCGCCGCGTCCCCCGCGTTGACGGTCAAGGTCGATACGGTCGCGCCCGCTGCGCCAAGCGCCCCGAACCTGACCACGACAACGGACACCGGGCGTTCCGGCACGGACAACCTGACGCTGGTGACCCAACCGACCTTCAGCGGTACGGCCGAGGCATCGGCGACCGTGACGCTCCAGGATGGCGCGACGGTCATCGGCACGGGCCAGGCCAATGCGTCGGGCGGCTGGTCGGTGACGGTGGATACGCTGTCCGAGGGCACGCATGCGATCCGCGCCCGCGTGACCGACCAGGCCGGCAACACGAGCGGCCTGTCAGGCGCATTGCAGGTCCGGATCGATACGACACCGGCGGCGGCGCCCTCGATCCTGAAGGTAACGCCGACCGTGATTTCCGGTTCGGCCACGGGCGCCTCCACGGTGACATTGTTCGAGGGTGCGACGAAACTCGGTACCGCGGCGGTCAAGGCGGCCGGCGCGTGGTCCATGCCGATCGCGCTGCGGGCCGGCACCCATGTTATCACGGGAACCACGGCGGACCTGGCGGGGAACCTCAGCGCGCCCTCCGCGCCCGTGAAGATCATTGTCGGGTCCATCGGCGCCGACACCCTGACGCAGGCACCTGATACGGGCTTCATGGTGGGCGGCGCGGGCGGCGATCTTTATCGCATCAACAACAGCGCCGTGGTGGTGACCGAGATCGCCGGCGGAGGCACCGATACCGTCATCGCGAGCGTGGGCTACACGTTGCCCGCCGCCTCGGCGATCGAGTTCCTGCACGCCGCGGCCGGCGCGCCCGGTCTGGCGCTGACCGGCAATGTCCTCGCCAACACGATCGTCGGGGGCGGCGGCGCCGATACCCTGACCGGCGGGCGCGGCCTCGACATCCTGACCGGCGGTGGCGGGGCGGACGTGTTCGTGTTCCAGACGTTGCTGGATTCCACCCTGGGCGGGACGGCACGGGACCGGATCACGGATTTCTCCTCCCTGGCCGGGGACCGGATCGACCTGCGCCTGATCGACGCCGCTGCCGGCGTGGTCGGCGACCAGGCATTCACCTTCATCGGATCGGCGGGGTTCTCGGGGTCGGCCGGGGAGCTGCGGCAATCCGCCCTGGGCGCGGACACCTGGGTGCAGGGAGACGTCACGGGCGACGGCGTCGGCGATTTCTCGTTCCTTCTCAATGGTTCCCACACACTTTCGGTAACGAACTTCAACCTCTGACGGCGGGTGCCGTTGGTAGATCGGATGACCTGATGCATAGCGGCCACCGCTTCAAGCGTCGTTTTTTCAAGACATCCGTCCTCGGCCGCATGCTCGGGGACCTGCTGCATCGCGGCCGGCGGGAACAGGCCCGCGCGGCGGTGCGGTCGGCCCTGCCGCGTACCGAACGGTTCGCTTTAGAAACGTTGGAGCCTCGGGTGCTGATGTCGGCCGACATCGCCTATGCCCCGGCCGGGCTTACCAACACGCTGAAGGTCTCGGCGTCCGCCAGCGGCGGGGCGTATTTCATCGATATCACCGGCAACGTGCTGACCCCGATCCACCGCCAGTTGAGCGCCCCGGGTGACGTCACGATCAATATCGCCCCGATCGGCGGGGGCGCGCTGCTCGCGGACACGATCCGGGTCAATCTCGATACATTCTCGGTCCTGCGGCCCTTCGTTGCGGCGAATGGCGGGCTGCTGACGCTTGATATCGCCGGCGGGTCGGAACTGATCCGTGACGACCATGTGTTCATCGACGGCACGTCGGCGAGCATCGGCTACGGCCTGCAGGTTCACGCCACGGCGGACATGACGATCGGCGCCAAGGCGACCTTCATCGGCAACCTGACCTTGTCGTCCGACGACGCGATCATCGGCACCGGCGCGACCGAATTGAAGGCGCAGAACCTGACGCTGCAAGCCGCCGCGACGCAGGTGGGCGGCGTGGCCTCCACGGGCATCCTGGCCGATGCGAACAGCCGGATCACGCTGACCAATTCCGTGCTGACGGCGGTCAACCTGCTGTCCCTCGATGCCCATTCGGCGGTTTTGGTCAACGCGACCGGCATTCCCATCGCCGGGGTCACCGGGTCGGTGGTCACAAGCTCATCCAGCGCGCGGATCGCCATTGGCGGCGCCTCGGTCCTGTCCGGCCGCACGGTCGATATCACCGCCGGCGTGGACGGCGCGTTGAAGGCGACGGCCGACCTGAACGTGGTGAAGGTGGTCGTGATCACGGGGAAGGCGGCGCCCGAGGTCCTGATCAACGGCACCGCCAAGGTCACCGCGACGAACGCGCTAACCGTGACCGCGAAGTCCGACCTCCTGATCAACGGAATGGCTCGGCCGAGCCTGACGGCGACGATCGCGAAGGTGGACGCGGCGGTGGTGACGACGACGTTCAGCAGCGGCGCGGCGCTTTCGATCGCGGGCGGCGCCAGCCTGACCGCGGGCGGCGCGGTGACGATGGCGTCTTCCAGCCGGTTGAACGTCAGCAGCATCGCGGACGCCAGCGTCGCCGGCACCGCGGGGGCCGCCGTCGCGATCTCGGCCATTTCCGGTGACACGACCGCCTCGGTCGTCGGCGCGACCGTGAAGGGGGCGTCGGTGGCGCTGACGGCGGCGTCCCATCGCACGATCACGACAACGGCGAAGTCGACCCCGGGCGGCGCGGCGGACAACGCGATCGAGACGGCGGCGCAATCCGCCCTGGCGAAGAACAAGGCGGCGACATCGCAGGGCCAGATCCGCTTCGCCGGCGCCGTCGCGATCGGCACCGACATCGGCGCGACAACCGCGAGCCTGCACAACGCGACCATCAACGCCGGCACGGGCGCCGCGACGGTGTCGGCGTCGCCCGTTGACGTGATGACGGTGACGGCGGACGGCACCGCGACGAAAAAGGGCTCGGTCGGCGTGGGCGTGGCCGTGGCGATCGCGGTCACCGACCGGTCGGACCAGGCCATCGTCACCGGGGTTACCAAGGTGACGGCCAGCAGCCTCGCGGTGCGGGTGCTCGCGCCCGAACAAAGCCGCTTCACCGCGCTGGCGACATCCGGGATCGGCGATTCCTCCAAGGTCGGCGTGGCCGGCGCGCTGGCGGTGAATGTCACGGTCCTGAACCACGAAGCCTTTCTTGGCGCCGGCGCCACGCTGACCCTGACCGGCACGCCCAGCGTCACCTTCGAGGCACGGGCCAATGCCGCCACCATCGCCAAGGCGCTGCCGGCCGATGGCGGGACCGCCGACAGCGTGGGCATTGGCGCGGCGATCGCCGTCAACACCAGCGAGGATCGGATCGTCGCCACGATCCGCGACAACGCCGCGCTGACGGGCGCGGGCGACCTGTCGCTGGTCACCGACGCCACCCATGCGATGACCACCGAAGCGGCGGGCGGCGGCAAGGGCGGCGTCGCGGTCACGCCCATCGTCGCGGTCGCCACCGCCAGCCATGAGACACTGGCAAGCCTCGGCACGGGCGCCCTGCTGACGATCGGCGGCGCATTCCAGGCGTCCGCCGTGCTGGCGAACGACGTGAACACGATCGCGCGGGGCGATACGCGGTCGACCCGCACCGGGGTCGGCGCTTCGGTCGCGATCAACGTCGTGGAGGATACCGCGCGGGCGACGACCGGCCGCGACCTGACGACGACCGCCGGCGCCGTGGCGTTCCTTTCCAGCGTGATGTCCGCCAGCAAGGCGTCATCAAAGGCCAGCGTCGTGGGCGAGGAAGCGGATGACGGCTCGGGCGCGCATGACGCGACGACCAGCCAATCCGTGGATAACAAGGCGGGCGCCGAGCAGGCCTACTCCGACAAGATCGCCGCGGATCAGATCAAGGTCGCGCGCAACGACGCGACCGCGACCGTCAAGGGATCCCAGGGCAAGGCATTGCCATCGGCCGCGACATCCGATGGCCGTGTCAGCGTGGCCGGTGCGGTCGCGATCAACATGGCGTTCGGATCGTCGCTCGCCCTGGTCGACAACGCCCGCAAGGTCACCGCGCCCGGCGTGCTGACGGTGCGGTCGGCGAGCAATGTCGATGGTTCGGCCAGCGCGGAAGGCACCGCCGTGGTCGGCGTCATCACGTTCGACCCGACGACGAAGATCAACTTCACGAATGAAACGATCGATCTCGGCCCGTCCAGCGGCATCAAAAGCGGTGACACGGTCGAATACTCCCCGGGATCAGCCGGCACCGCGATCGGCGGCCTGACGGATGCCGCGACCTATTACGTCCACGATACGGGCAACGGGAAATTCCAGCTCTACAACACCAAGGCCAATGCCGACGCGCACGGCGCGACAGGCCGGGCCAACCTGACCAGCAAGGGAACCGGCACCGAACATCTGTTCAAGGGCGTCGGCGCCGGAGGGACCACGGTCGGCGCCGCCATCGCGATCAACCGCGCCGAGGAACCCAACCGGGCCTTCATCGGCAACGCCACGCTGAAGGTTGGCGGGTTGGTCGTCGAGGCCGCCCGCGCCAACAGCGGTGACGATACAACCAGCACGTTCAGCGCGGAATCGACCTCGGGCGCCGGCGGCGGCGATCACGGCGTCGCCGGATCATTGGCGTTCAACATCGTCTTCTCGGACACCACCGCCGAACTGGGCCGCAACGCCACCGCCCCCGCGATCACCCTCACCGGCGGCGACGTGCGGCTTGCCGCAACCAGCGAAGCGTCGAGCACGGTCACGGCCCAACCCTCGGACGGCGGCGGCAGCGGCGCGAAGATCGGTGTCGGCGTCTCGTTCGGCCTGAACACGGTGGAAACCAACACGCGCGCCGAACTGGGGAATGGCGTGGTGCTGACCGGCGCGAGGGACCTCTCGCTGGAGGCCACGTCGACCCAGGCGATGGAAACCGCGGTCACCGGCGGGGCCGCAAGCGAGGGTCACGCCCTGACCCCCGTCATCGCCGTCGCCATCGCCAACAACGATGCCAAGGCCACGCTCGGCTCCGGCGCCCTGCTGACCCTGACGGGCGCGTTCACCGCGCGATCCAGCCTGGAGAACCAGGTCACCACCACGGCGGAGGGCGAAACCACGGCTGACGGCGTCGGTGTGGGCATGTCGATCGTGGTCACCGTCGTGAACGACAACGCGCTCGCCACCACCGGGCGCGATCTGACGGCGCAGGGTGGCGCGGTCACGTTCGACGCCTCGGTCGTTTCCATCAGCGAGAGCACCGCCAAGGCCAGCGCCAAGGGCGGCGAGGAGGAGGAGACCGCCCAGCCCGACAGCAAGACGGTGAACAGCGCGATCCAAAAGGAAGCCGATTTCGCCGACAAGCAGGCGAAGCAGGTCACGCCGACGGCCAAGGGCACCGATGGCAAGGCCGTGACCGACAAGGCCCAGACCGCAGATGGATCGGTAAGCGTGGCCGGCGCCGTGGCGGTGAATGCCGTGAACGCATCCGCCCGCGCCACGATCCCCGACCTGCGGCGGGTCACGGCCGGCGGCGCGCTGACGGTCACCGCCGCGACCCAGGTCGATGGCCACGCCCTGGCGACGGGCGCCGATACGACCTCGGATGGCGGCACGGGCATCGGCGCGGCGGTGGCGGTCAACGTCGCGAACAACACGAACCTGGCCTCGATCGGCGCCAACGCTGTGACCAAGGCGGCTGGCGTGACGGTCGAGGCCGGCATGGCCAAACGCGCCATCACGATCGGCTCATCCCTGACGCAGGTGGTCGATGTCGCGCAGGACACGATCTTCGTGGGGATGGGCGCGGGCCTGGGGACCGGCGACAAGGTCACCTATGCCACCACCGGGACGGCGATCGGCGGACTGGCGAATGGCGGAAGCCACTACGTCCAGGCCCTCGATGGCGGCCTGGTCAGGCTCTACGATACCGAGGCGAATGCCAAGGCCGGCGGCGACACCGGCCGGCGGAACCTGACCTCGGCCGGAGTCGCCGGACAGACGCACGGCCTGCTGCATGGGGCACTCGCATTTCTCGGAGAGGGCGAGGTCACCTTCAAGACGGGCACGGTCCGTCTGCTCGACCTCGACAGCGCCGCCGGCCTGCATACGGGTGACGCCGTTGCCTATGACAGCGGCGGCGGCGCGGTCATGGGCGGCCTGGTCGCTGACCGGGACTACTACCTGATCGAGGTCGGCGACGGAAAATTCCAGGTCGCCGCGACCCGCGCGGATGCCAGGGAGGGCACGGCGATCACCCTCGGCGGGGCGGGCACCAAGGCGCAGGGCTTCGTCGACCGCGCCAGCAATACCCGCGCCGAGGCGACCTCGGGCGCCAGCGGCGGCAGGATCGGCGTCGCCGGGGCGGTCGCGGTCAATATCGGGACGAATGACACGCAGGCGGTGATCAGGGGGATGAGCCCGTCCCTGCCCGCCTTGCCGGCCGGGACAACCTCGGTCGCGATCACCGGCGGCGGAACGGTCACCATCCAGGCCGCCAGCACGACCGAAGCCGCCTCCACCGCCCTGCCCTCCGACGGCGGTGGCGCCGGCGAGGCTGTCGGCGTCGGTGTGTCCGTCGCGGTCAACGTCATCACCAACACGACCGCCGCGCGGATCGAGGACGCCGCGACCTGGGCCGGCGCCAGCGGCGGTTTCACCCTGGCCGCGACATCCTCCACCGCCAGCATGACCCAGGCCGAGAATGGCGCTGCCTCGGACGCCACCGCGGTCGGGATCGGGGCCGCGGTCGCGGTGATGCGCGATACCACGGCCGCCTATGTCGGCAGCGGTACCGCGCTGACCACCACCGGGGCCATCCGGATCGCGGCGTCCCACACCGCCGACCACGACACCTCCGCAAGCGCCGAGGCCGCCGGCGACGACGTCGGCGTTGGCGCCTCTGTCGCCGTCGGCGTCATCAACGACGCGACCAGCGCCGAACTGGCGCGCGGCATGACGACAACCGCCGGTGCCTTCGCGCTGACCTCCGATTCAACGGTCGCCAGCACCGTGACCGCGGTTGCCAGCGCCAATGGCACGACCGAATTCGACCCGTTCCAGACCAGCAAGGCCAACCCTGGCCGCACCGGCGCCGACGGCCAGGCCGACAGGCAGATCAATGACAACGCGAACACCAAGGGCGCGGATACGAAACTCGACACGGTCGCCGCCGAGAAGGCCGGTGCCGACGCCAAAAGCAGTGTGCAGGGCGGCAAGAAGTCGGGCGACATCGGCGTCGCCGCCTCGGTTTCCGTCAATGTCCTGAACGTCCAGAACAGCGCCTCGCTCACCCGGGGCGCCGATGTGACCGCCCAGAAAAGCACCGTCACGCTGGCCGCCCAGGCCGAGGTCGACGCCACCACCAAGGCCACCGGCAGCGCGATCGGGCTGGTCGACAACGGCGGCACCCGGATCGGCATCGGCGTCGCCCTGAACGTGGTCACCGCCGCCAACCGCGCCTTTGCCGCGGCCGGCTCCGTTCTGACCGGCAAGGGCATCATCATCAGCGCGGCTACGCCGGACGGTGCCACGAACGATATCGTCGCCTGGGGCGCCGAGGCGGCTGGCGGCACCGGCAAGACCGGCGTCGCCGGCTCGGTTGCCGTCAACATCGTCCGCGGCTTCGACACGGAAGCCTCGGCGCGGGCCGGGTCGACGCTGAATTCCAGCGCCGGCATCACGCTCCTGGCCGCCAACACGCTCAGCCCGCAGACCGTCGCCGCCGGCGTCGGCTTCGCCAAGGGCAACGCCGCCGGGGTTGCCGTGGCGGTGTCGGTCATCAACGCCACCACATTGGCCTCGATCGCCGGGAACGCCGATGCGGCTGGCGCGATCATGGTGGAGGCACGCCTGGCCCTCGCGCCCGAGACGGTCGACCTGCCGATCGTGCCGGACGGCGTGAAGCCAAGGGCGACCTCGATCGCGGCGGCGGGAGCGGCGGGAACGGGCAGCTTCGCCGGCGCCGGGTCCTTCATCGTCGGCGTCTATAACCTGTATGCCGATGCGACGATCGGCGACGGTGTGCGGATCGACCAGGCGAAGACGCAGCCCGTCTCCAGCGCCCAGACGCTGACCGTGCGCGCCAGCAACGACACGACCATTACGGGGATCGCCGGCGCGCTGGGCGTCACGACCGGCGCGGTCGGCATCGGCGCCAGCCTGGACCTGGTGATCCTGGACAAGCGCACCCGGGCCTCGATCGGCCGCGGCGTGCTCGCCGGCACCGGCGGGCAGGCGACGATCGCGGCCGCGTCCACCGAGACGATGGTGTCGGTCGCCGCGACGATCGGGGTCGGGAAATCGGCCGGCGTCGCGCTGACCGCCGGGATCGCGATCGTGACGACGAATACCAGGGCGTATGTGGACGACGGGACCTCGCTGTTGACGAGCGGCGGGGTCTCGCTCTCGGCGGCCAGCGCCTTCAAAACCACCATGATCGCCGGATCGGTGGGCGCGGCCGGCACCGCCGGGCTGGGCGCGGCCAACGCGACACTCGACCACACAGGGACGACGCTGGCCTTTATCGGCGCCGACACCACCGTGACAGCGGGCGGGGTCGATGGCCTGTCGATCAGCGCCATTGCCAGCGAGGACATTCTCTCGATCGTCGCGGGCGTCGCGGTGGGCGCCACCGCCGGGGTCGCCGGATCGGCCGCGGTAAACATCCTGAACGAGACGACCTCGGCCTATGTCGGACCCAGGGCGCGCGTCACCGTCACCACCGGCAACCTGACCATCACCGCGCGGGACACGACCGAGGTCATTTCCGTCGCCGGCTCCCTCGCCGCCGGCGGCAGCGCCGGGGTGGGCGTCGGTGTCGATGTCGGCACCTACCGCAAGGCCACCAGCGCCTATATCGACTCCGGCGTGATCGCCCTGGTCGACGGCGATATCGTGGTTTCGGCCGACGCCGCCGAGAACCTGACCTCGGTCGCCGCCGGCATCGCCGTGGCGGGCAGCGTGGCCGTGGGCGTCAATGCCGGTGTTCACGTCTTCGATCTCCGGACCCTCGCCTTCATCGGCGATGACCCCAATGACGCGGTGGCCTCCTCCGGCGCCGGCGACGTACATGCCGGGGGCAGCGTCGTGATCGCCGCCGATGGCAAGACCGACATCGATGAGATCGTGGGCGTGCTCGCCGCCGGCACCGTCGGTGTCGCGGCGGGGGCTGGCGTCACGGTCTCCTCCAAGCAGACGCAGGCCTTCATCGGCAAGGGCGCCCGGGTGACGGCCGACGGCAACCTGGCCGGCCGGCGGGTGAACACGGGCCGGATCACCGTCGGCACCGACACCACCGCGCCCACGCTGTCGCCCAACAGCATCACGTTCAACCCGAGCGCGGTGAACGTCACGGCCAACACGATCGACCTCGGCATCGACAGCGGCCTGCGGACCGGCGACCGGGTGGACTACAGCAAGGGCGAGGGCGGCACCGTCATCGGCGGCCTGAAGGACCGCACCAGCTACTATGTCCGTGACATCGGCAACGGCAAATTCCGCCTGTTCACCAGCGCCGCCAAGGCCAACGCTGGTTCCGGCGCGATCGACCTGACCTCGGCCGGCACGGGAGACAAGCAGACCATCCATGCCGGGCATGGCATCGAGACGAGCGACGCCAGCACGCTGGACATCGCGGCCAGCGGCGATCGGTCGGCGTTCAAGGCACAGGGCAAGGTCGGCACGCCGAAGCTCGCCAGCATGAACCTGAAGGGCGACGACAATCCCCAGCAGGTGAACGATCCGTCCCTGACCGGCGTCAGGACCACGGCGCTTGGCGTGCGGGACGGGTTCCAGGGCGTCGCCGTCACGGCCACGAACCGCGATGACATCCGCAGCTTCACAGTCACCTTCGGCGCCGGCAGCGTCGGCGTGGCGGTATCGGCCGGCATCGCCGACATCAAGGCCGACGCCACGGCCACCATCGGTGACGGGGCGCTGGTGAACGAGCCCCTGACCGGCGCCAACGCCAGCCAGTCCGTGCTGATCGGCGCCGGCAACGACTTCCACCATCTGTCGGTCGGCGTCGGCGTCGGGGTCGGCAAGGTCGGGACCGCGCCCACCGTCGGCGTCAACATCATCACCAACACGACCGCCGCCGCGGTCGGGGCCGGCGCCACGGTGCGCGCGATGAACGACATCACCGTGGATGCCACGGGGAAGGAGGACATCGTCATGGTCGGCATGGGCGTCGCCGCGGGTGGCGTCGGTGTCGGCGCCGTGGTCGACGTGCTCAGCATCGCCAACCGCACCACCGCGACCATCGGCGCAAACGCGACCGTGCATGCCGGCGGCGACGTGCTCGTGTCGACGATCGACCAGACGCATGTGCTGGAGCTCTCCGGCGCGCTGGCCGGCGGGTTCGTGGGCATCGGCGGCGCGGTCGGCGTGATGCTGCTGGACAAGACCACCGCCGCGACGATCGGCGCGGGCGCCAAGGTCGATGGCCACGGCGCGGGCACGGGCGTTGGCGGCGTGCTGAACGGCTTCATCATCGGCGGCGATCGATTCACTGTCGAAACCGGACACGGCGTCATCGTACAGGCCCGATCCAGCGAAACGATCACGCATATCGTCGCCGCCGGCGGGGTCGGCTTCGTCGGCGTCTCGGGCGCGGTTGCCCTCACTCTGATCAATTCGACCACCACGGCGACGATCGGCGCCTCCGCCCAGGTCAATCGCGCCGACCAGGCCCGCGCGAACGCCGAACAGGATGTGTTCGTGAACGCGTCGAACGTTGTGGATATCAACACGTTCGTCATCGGCGTCGCCGGAGGCTTCGTGGGCGTCACCGGCGCGGTGAACATCGGCACGCTCAACAACAACACCCTCGCCGAAATCCAGGCCAGCGCCGGCGTCACCGCGCTCGGCCGCATCGAGGTCAATGCCCTCGGCCTGAAGGACCTCGGCGGCTACACGGTCAGCGGCGCGGGCGGCGTCGTCGCGGCGGGTGCTTCGGTCGATGTCTGGTCGATCGGCACGAAGCTGAACAAGACCTATGCCGACAACAGCGGCAATTCCAAGGACAGCGTCGCCAACGGCAATGGCGACCCGGACAAGAACGCGGCGGAGCAGGCGCAGAAGGGCGCGGCGCTGATTACCGGCGCCAAGGGCCTCGGCAGCCTCAAGGGCGATGGCGCCAACAGCAAGACCAGCGCCAACCGCGTCGCGGGTGTCGCGGCTGCGGCCGGTTCGGCCATCAACGGCCGAGCGCCTGGGTCGACAACGATTATGACGTTGCAGGGGAAGGTTCCGGCGGCGCCGGGTACCACGGCCATCATCCGCGCGGGGGCTGATATCGTCGCCGGCGGCGGCATTGACGTGACCGGCTGGGCCGACACCAACGTCACCTCAAGGCTGGGCGGCGTCGCGGTCGGCGTACTGGGGCTTGGCGGCTCGGTCGCGATCTTCTCGATCGCCGACAACGTGACGGCGTCGAATGACGGCACCAGTTCGGCCGGTGGAGACGTCACCGTCGACGCCTACCAGTTCTCGACCGTCGACATCACCGCGCTGGGGATGCAGGCGGGGTTCGTCGGTCTGGGCGCGGCCGTCGTTGTCATCGATGACAGCAGCGTGACCCAGGCGAGCCAGGGCAACGTCCGGCGCGCGGGTGATGTCCGGGTTTCGGCGGTGTCGGACCGCCGGATCACCGAACTGACAGGCCAGTCCAATGTCGGCGCGGTTGGGGCCGGCGCCACGTTCACGCGGCTGAACGTCCAGGGCGGCGCGTTCTCGGGCGTCAACGCGGGCGCGGTCATCGGCAACCTGGCGCCGGTCCGGTCGCTGACGGCCCAGTCCCATGCCAGGGTCACGACAAACGTCACGACCGTCGCGGTATCCGCCGGCATCGGCGCGTTCAACGCGAATTTCGCGGATCTGAACGTGGCGCCGACGGTCAGTGCCGTGATCGGTGGCAAGGCCAACCTCTCGGTCACCGGGGGCGTGGCCCTGCTCGCCGATACCACTTTCGCGAACACCGCCTTGACCAAGGGCGTGGCGGCTGGCGGCCTCGCGGTCGGCGTATCACTGACCGAGATCACCGTGGCCCCGGTGCTGCGGGCCGAGGTCGGGGCACAGGCAGTAGTGAAGGCCGGCGCGCTGACGATCATCGCCGGGGGACCAGCGCGGGCCGCTGGCGATACCGGCCATGACACGCTGGCGCAGGCCACCGGATCGGCCGGCGCCCTGGTCGGCGTCACCAGCACCAACAGCCGTGTCGTGAACAATGCCCGGGTTGATGCCCTGATCGGAGACGGGGCAACGATCACGGTCGCCCGAGGCGTCAGCGTCAGCGCGCAGAACAACATGCGCCAGAAGGCCGACGCCGACAGCAAGGCGGGCGGGCTGGTAGCCGCCGGCGCCGCGAAGTCCGAGGTCGTGTCCAACAGCATCAGCCAGGCCACGATTGGCGCCGGGGTCGTGCTGACGGCCCAATCCCTGACGGTCGGCGCGGTCGGCACCGAGGATAATGTCGCCCGCACCAACGCCGGTTCCGGTGGCGCCATCGCCGGGGCCTCGGCCACCGCGCGCACGACCAACAACAGCACGACCCTGGCCAGCATCGGCAAGGCCGCGCGCATCACGCTGTCGGGCAATCCGGGGACGCTGTCCGTTGTCGCGGATCACACCGCTCGGTTCAACGCGCAGGTCACCTCTCTCGCCGGTGGGGTTCTGGCCGGCGCGGGCGGAGAGGTGACCAACCTTGTCTCCGCGAACGTCACGACGGCGATCGGTGACAATGCGATCATCACCGCCCGGGCGATCGGGATGCTGTCGGTCAACCGGATCGAGAAACCGCCGCTGTCCGGCACTGTCGAGAACATCAAGGGCACGACGGGCGGTTTGGCCAGCGCCGCGGGGGCGACCGACACCACGAGGATCCATGTCACGACCAAGGTCCGGGTCGGCAACGCCGCGCAGATCACCGTCCTGGGTGACAGCGCGAGCGAGCGTGGCTTCACCCTGGCGGCGCGCAATGAATACGCCGTGCACGACAAGGTGGCCTTCGTGACCGGCGGGGCGGTCTCGGGCGCCAAGGTATTCGCCGGCATCACGGTCCCGACCGCGATCGCGGCGGTGGAGGTCGGATCCAAGGCGGTCCTGACCAGCACGGGGGTGATCGATATCTCCGCCCGCGGCAACGGGCGTCTCAGCCAGGAGGTCTTCGCGGAAACCTACGGCGCGGGCACGGCGACGGTCGGTTCGGCGGTGGTGGACATCCGCCCCGACAACCGTGTGTTCATCGGCGGGGACGCGAAGATCACCGCGCTGGGGGACATCAACCTGTCCGCCGGAAGTGAAACGAACTTCACCGAGGACGAGTATCATCTTCTGTCCCGCTTCGACGGCTTCGCCGGCAGCCTGATCCCGCTGTCCGATATCGGCGCCAGCGCGTCCCTGGTGCAGGACAACTCAATCACCGTCGCCGCCGGGGCGCATCTGCTGACCGCGCGCGCCGCCAACCTGTTCACCGCCCGGTTCGGCACCAACGACCTGGATGCCAAGGCCAAGGTCACAAGCTGGATCAGCGCGGCAACATCGGCGGTCAACCAGGCGGGGGGCGGCGGGTCTTTGCAGGACTTCGCCAATTCGACGATCATTTCGACCGCGCGTGGCGTGATCCAGATGGACGGCAAGGTCGAGACCGGGCTGAACCGGAACCTGTCGCTCACGCTCAAGGACTGGGATGGCGGGTCGGGGAAGATCACCGACTTCAGCGCGACCAAGGGCATCACCTTCACGACATCCCTGCAAAAGCCCAACAGCGCCCTGTCGCAGGACCTGATCACCGCGCAGAGGAACCTGGCGCTTTACTCCTATGACGCGCAGGCGAAGGCGGGGTACCAGGCGCAGATTGACGGCATCATGGCCGCGCTGAAGGCCCAGGGACTGGTGACGGAGGGGAAGGCCGTCGACAAGCTGGGCCGCCCGGTCGTGCAGATCGCCAGTGAGCAATACGTCATGACCGTGACGATCGACCCGATCCTGGCGGATTCCGGGGCGATCCGGGTGCGCGGCGATGTGATGCAGGGCAGCGGCACCTGGATCGCGCCGAATGATGTGGCCGTGACGATCGTGAATGACACCCCGGCGTCGTTGCGGATCAAGGGCATCGCCATCCCCTCCACGCTGGGCGGACTTTATTTCAATGGCGATGAAGTCTCCACCAACACGGCGATCACCGCCCGGAACGAGAAGAACACGGGTGATGAAAACGCCAGGAACGCCTTCAACGAATGGAACCTGCCGCCGTTCGTTCCGGGAAAGGCCAGTTTCGATCTGTCCAATGTGAAGTTCGGCGCGACCGCTCCGTCTATCACCATCCTGAACCGCGCCGATGTCGCCTCCATCAACGACGATTCGGCGGAGTATGTGAACGGCAAGCCCGCCGCCTATCCCTGGCCGGCGATCACCGTGGTCTCGACCGCCGAGGGCGGCCTGGGCATCCAGAACCTGCTGGGGAGCGTGACGCTGCAGACCAAGGTTGCCGGCAATAACGCCAACAGCAAGGGCCCGATCTACGAACTCGCGCCGATCCAGGCAAAGTCCAAGAACATCGTCGCGGGCGGGGAGTTGTTCATCAATCTGCCCGACAGCAACTACGAATCCGGTGGCAGCCCGATGGCGCAATGGGACGCCGCGACCACGGGAAGCTACAACCCGAATAATTTGAATCAGGTCGCGCCGGGCGTGAAGGATGCCAGCAAGACGCCAGGTGCGATTGCCGCGATCCTGGCTCGGCAGCCAACGGCGGAGCAGGTCACCTACGCCGACCGCATCACGATCGACGCCGACATCATCAATATCAACGGCAAGATCCAGAGCGGGCGCGACACCTTCACGCTGACGTTGGGTTCCGCCGTTGAGACGCAGATCAACAAGATCATCGCCGACCGGCAGACCGGAATGGTGCGGCTGACTACCAGTGGATCGGAGGACTTCGCTGTCTACTTCGACACCGCGACACGGCGGATCGAGGTGCAGGAACTCGTCGTCAGCGGCGGCTACATCGCGATGTCGGGCAATATCGTCAACACCGGCAATGGCCGGATCGATGTCTTCGGCGGCTACGCGAAAATATCGATCACCAATGATACATCGTACGAGATGGTCCTGCACCGGCTGGACGTGTCGGAGCGTGGCACCGGCACGCTGATCATCCATGACAAGTCGCGTGATTCGTTTGGCCAGCCCTATGTGCTGACGCTCCAGCAGGACGCAAACGGCTTGTCCCTGACCAACAGCACGGGCGCCGTACTGAACAACCTGCCCGCCGACCTGACCTATTCGCCTGTCAGTGACTGGCGCTATGGCTGGACGGTCGGCCTGTCCAGGCTTGTTCACAACGAAAAGACCGTGGTCGAGACGAACTGGATCGGCATCGATACCGGCGGTGGGACGATCGTGTTTGATCCGACGACCGAGGTGAGTGGACCGCCGACCCTGGAAGGCGCCGGCCCCTATTACTACCGTGATAGCAGCCCGAACGATTACAATTTCCGCCTGGTGACGGAGGAATTGTCAAACAAGGTCGGTGTCACGACGGCGCCGCCGGAGACAACCTGGTACGGCACCGAGACGATCCGGGTCACCTACACCCAGGACACCGGCAAGCGCGACATGTACAGCCACGACATTTCGGCCCATCGCACCATCGGCATCCACTTCTTTGGCCATGATGAAGCGACGGTGAACATCACCTCCAGCCGCCGCAGCATCATAGTTGATGGCGCGATCATCAATCCGTCCGGCACGACCACGCTCGATTCGATTTCGCAAATTCTCATGGGGTCGAACCAGGGAAGTATCGGTGGCAACCGTGTCACCCTTGTCGCGGGTACCGGCATCGGGACAGCCGGCCGGCCCATCGAGGTCGAAGTCGGGTCCGGGCCCTACGCGGGCCTGACCGCCCTGGCATATAACGACGGCGTCTACATCGAGGAGAAATCGGGGAACCTGCCAGTCGCGGCCATCACGGCGGCAAACGCCGCGGATGTCGTCCTGACGGCGCCGGGATCAATCACCGTCGCGCGAACGGATGCGACGACCTGGTCGCAGGGGCGTGTCGCCGGCGGTTCGATCACCCTGACCGCGCTTGAAGGCGGCATCGGCAACGGCACGGACAGGGCGCTTGGGGTCAACCGGTCGACGCTTGCCAACACCGTGCCGAACCAGAACCGCGTGCTGAACGCCAGCGCGACATCCGACATCTTCCTGACGACGGGCACCGGCGACCTGCGCATCGGATCGGTCGTGACCCAGGGCAATGTCTGGATCAACGTCATCGATGGCAGCCTGATCGATGCCAATACCGAGGAGGTGCGTGATGAACGCACCATCGAGGAGCTGAAGGGCGGCGTCTGGACCGCTCTGCAACTCACCGCCGAAACCGGGTATGCGCAGAAGCTGGCGGACTCGATCGAGTCCTACAAGGCGGCCAAGACCCAGGACTACCAGACGTATTGGCGCTTCCGCCTGTCGCAGCCCAATGGCGGGGCGGCCTTCGATGCCACGTTCCGGGTCGCGCTGACCGCGGCCGAGACGGCGTACTATCGGGATGAACTCGGCTATGACGCCGTGGCGCTGGAACGGGAGATCACCAACCGCACCGATACCTACCGGACCCTGAACCAGGCCTTCGGCGTGGGCGGTACCTACAAGCGGCTCAACCTGTCCAGCTTCGCGCCCGATACCTACAGCGCCAGCTTCGCGTATCGGGCGACCGCGGCCGAGATCAACACGCTGACCGCCTCGATCAAGCAATGGACCGAGGAGGAGTTGCTTTACGGCATCAGCGCCGGGTTGATGAAGGATGTCACCAGCACGGTCGTCAACATCGAGAATCCGAACATCGTCGGGGCCAACGTCACGATCCTGACCGCGGGCGGCGTCGGCATGGATGGCGGCACGACCCTGATCGACCGGACGCAGCCGGATGTCCCCCTCACGCTCGACCAGCGCATTGCCCTGGCGGCCGCGGAACGGCTCGACGTGCAGTTCCTGGGCGGCACGTTGCTGACCACGACGGTGAACTTCAATGCCGAGGCGCGCACCATCACCCGCACGGATGGCGGCAACTGGTTCACCAGCGGCTTCCGGGTCGGCATGTACGTCACCATCGACGGGGTCGGGCAGGACAAGACGCAGAACGCAACAATCCGGACGACGGTGTTCCATCGGATCGAGGCCCTTTCCGCGAGCACGCTGACCATCGCCTTCGGCAGCCCTCTCGTGACCGAGACCGCGCGGCCGATCACCATCGCCCCCGTCGTGCCCGATCCGAACTTCCAGGCCATCGCGCCCGCACAGACCGCGACGGCCTATTTCACCGAGGCAACGCCCACCGCCGCCGCGACGATCACCCGCACGGATGGCGGCAGTTGGATCACGGATGGTTTCGCGGCGAACCAGTTGCTGCGCGTCTCGGGGTCGGTGGAGAACACCACCACGGGCAGCCTGGCCTACCGGATCGCCTCGGTCAGCGGATCGGTCATCACGCTGGCATCCAGCGCCCGGGTGACGACGGATGGCCCCGCTTTCCTGACGCTGACCCGCGGCCTTCTGCCCACGATCACCGCGATCCGCGTCAGCCACCTCGACGACGTCAACGTCACCGCCTCCGGTACGCTCAACATCACCGCCGAGCGCAACGTTCTGCTCGGCTCCACGACCGATATCCGGATCGGCCAGGTGATCGCGGGCCCTGAAGGTGACAGCCAGCAGGTGCGGATCAAGGGAAGCCTGTCGATCATCGACGCCGCCCAGCCGGGACTGGTGAACATCCGCGGCGCCGATGTCATTCTGGAAGCGGCGCAAGGCGGCATCGGCACAAGGCAGGACCGGATCGAAATCACCTTCCGCAACAACGGCGGTTTCACCGCGCGCGCGAAGGACGGCATCCACATCGATGCGGTCGCGAGCAGCCTCCTGCTCGAATCCGTCTATTCCGAATCCGGCGACGCGTATCTGTCCGCGGACTTCTCCATTCTCGAAAAATTCAACAACGACCTCACGAAGATAAAGGCGAACCGGATCGAACTGATTTCCCGGAACGAGGCCATCGGGACGGCCGCGCCGAACGGATGGGTGGACGTGGAGGCCGGGGGGGTCGTGAATGCCAGTGCGATGCAGGGTGTCTGGTTGTGGCAGCAAAGGGGTGACCTGACCCTCGGCCTCGTACAGACCCAATTCGGCAATGTCGGGCTGCGGGCACAGGGTTCCATCCTGGACGATATCCCGGACGAGAGCGACTGGACCGGTACTCCGTCCAGGCCGAACGTCGATGTGCTCGGCGACAGCATTTCACTCGCCGCGCTGGGTGGCGGGATCGGTTCGGCGACGAGCACACTGGACATCGACACGAACGCTTCGCCCTATTCGGGGGCCGGGGCATTGACCGCATCAAGCGCGGGACAGGACATCTTCATCAACGAGGTCGCCCACGCGCTGCAGCTTGATACCATCACGACCGGAGCCTCCGGAACCGCGTTCATTTCTGCCCTGCAAGGTGGGATACTGGCGCGGCCGAGCACGACGGCCACCAACATCGTGGCGCGCAATGCCGTGCTCTGGGCCGCGGGCGACATCGGCGCGTCGGACCAGAGGCTCACGACCAAGGTCCAGACGATCGAGGCGCGCGCGCAGCCAGGCTCCATCTGGGTGGACAATATCGGCGCGCTGTCGATTGGCGGAGACATGACGACCGGAGCGGACGGGATCATCGCCCGCCACACCGCCTGGCTGTCGGCCTCGGGGCCCGTCACGATCCGGAAGAACATGGTCGCGGGCGGGTCGATCGGCGTGGTCGTGATCGACGATTCCCGGGACGGCACCAACGCGGCCAGCGGCGACCTGCCGGACAACATCGTCGTGAACGGGCTGGGTCTTTCGGGGGACCCGCTGACGATCAAGGCAGGCAATGGCATCCGGCTGTCGGCTGGGGACAACGTGACGGTTCAATCGGGGGCGGTGCTGCAGGCGGGCATCCGGATCAGGCTGGACGGGGATTATCAGGGCACCCGAGACGGGGTGTATCCGAATGCCGGCGCCCCGAACATTGATCCGGGCGTGGGTGGCAAGATCACCGTGGCGGGCAAACTCGTGGCGCCGACGATCCACCTCGACGGCCAGGCGGACCAGGATGTCGTGACGATCACCAATACGGCTGTCCTGCTCGCGATGTATTCCTGGACCCCGGCCACCTGGAACGCCGACGTGTTCGGCGCCGAACGCATTCCCTTCAAGCGCCCGGCCGGGTCAAGCGCGTCCCAGGTCTTCATTGACGTGCGGGGCGCGACGGACGTCGTGACCGTTGCCGGCGTCGTCCGGGCGCGCGACATGCAGATTCTGCGGGAGGAAAGTTTCCTGGTCTCGGCCTCGGCCAAGATGCAGGCCGGGACGGACACGGTCCTCGCGGCCGGCCTGCTGCCCGTGTGGCAGATGGCGGCGGGACCGGCGCCGACAGCGGGTGCGGCCGTCCCACAGCCGGCCGATGACGCGCTGCGGCCGATCGTGACCGAGGCGCTGTCGCTGTGGTCGGACGCGCTCGGGCTGGACAGCGCCGCGTTGGGATATCTGAACGGCGTGACGGTGGCGTTCGGCGATCTGCCGGAGGGCATGATCGGCGTGACGATCGGGGACCTTGTGGTGATCGACCAGGACGCCGCGGGGTGGGGGTGGTTTGTCGATCCCGCATCCGAGGGCAGCGGGGCGTTCGCGGCCCATGCAGTCCCTGGGACCTGGCTTTCCGGAACAGGCAGTCCGGCGTTCCAGCGGATGGACCTGCTGTCGACCGTCCTGCACGAGTTGGGCAATGCGATGGGCTTCCCCGAAACACAGGGTCCGGGCGTCATGGGCATGACGCTGCCGGCCGGTGAGCGGCGTCTGCCGATGGTTGACTGGTCGCGAGGGGCAGATGTCGCCCCCCCATCCCGAGACGGTCGGATCGCGGAGGCTCCGCCATGGGTCGCGGATTTCGTGAACAACCTGGGCCGACAGGGGGGCATGAACGCTGGGATTCGTATCACGGTACCAGCGGGCACACCGGTCCAACCCGTGCCGTAACGGGCCGAGGCTCGGCCTGGCATTCATTGGCCGCCGGGGGCGAGTGGTTTCCGGACGCCGGCGCGGGATCGGGTGCGCGCATGCGTGGCGCGTTGATCGATGGGCGGCCGTCCGGGCAGGGTGCCGCGGCGGTCATCGCGACTGTCCGGCCGGTCGCCGGTCGGAAGACGCACATAGGCTGTCGGGCGCGCGCGCGAATGCCCAAGCCGAACCAGACCGCTGCATCCTGCGCGCCGTCGGGGTCTTGTTCTCAGATTTCAGAGGGTTCCCGGGAGAGATGGTGGAGCCGAGGGGAATCGAACCCCTGACCTCCTGAATGCCATTCAGGCGCTCTCCCAACTGAGCTACGGCCCCGTCTCGCGGAGGCCGGCTCTATAGCCGTGCCCCTCGGGGCGATCAAGGGGTTCAATCAAGCTTTCTCGATGAATCTCGCTTTATCGTCCCGCCTGCCGCGTCGCCCCCGCCGGCGCCTTGTCGGGCAGCCACACATCCGTCCAACCAAAGATCGTCGGCGCATCGGTCAGGCGCACCTGCGTCCGGCCCGGGCCCTTGCGCTGCATGATCGTCACCGCGGTCGGGGAACTCACCAGCCGGCAATCGGCGGGGCCAGCCCCTTCCTCGCCCTGCCGGCGCGCCGCCAGCCGTTCCAGATCCCCTTCCGAGCGGCACAGCACCGCGCCAGGGTCCAGCCGTGGCCAGGCCAGCGGCGCCGGCTTCACGTCCGGCAGGCGGCTCTCCGCCTTTTTTCCCACGAAGCCCGGCGCGTCCAGGATGATCTGCGCCAGGGCCACCGACGGGGCCAGAAGTGCCGGCGCCACCAGTCCGGCGATCACGATCCCAACGCCCAGGTGTTTGGTGATCTTCATGCAGTCTCCTGTCGGACACGATGTTTGGGGCTTCTATGAAGCAGCTTCCGCCATCGGCGCAACGTCCGGGTTTGCCGACGGGCAAAGGCCCTGGCATGTTGCGTCCCATGAACCCCTGAATGGACCGTCGTGGGGGAACCCGCGGCAGGCGTCGCGGGGACACCCGCGGCAGGCAAGGAGCAGAACATGGCGGATGGATGGGTGCGTGTCGCGGCGGCGGCGGATGTGGCGGAAGGCCAGGCGCTGGGCGTGCGCGTGGGTGACAAGGAAATCGCAATCTACCACCTGGCCGGCGGCGACTTCTGCGCGACCGACAACGTGTGCTCGCACGAATACGCCCTGCTGACGGAAGGCTGGATGGAAAACGGCTGCATCGAATGCCCGCTGCACGCGGCCCAGTTCGACATCCGCACCGGCAAGGCCCTGTCCGCGCCGGCTGACGAGGACCTCGCGGTCTTCGAGGTGAAGGTCGAGGGCGGCGACGTCCTGGTCAAGATCCCGGGCTGACCACGATGGCGGCCATCGGCCCGATAGACTGCGACGTCCATCCGACCTGCCCGTCGATAACGGCCCTGCTCCCCTACATGGACGACATGTGGCGGGAAACAGTGATCCGCCGCGGCATCGACGATCTGACGACGATCAGCTACCCCGCCACCAACCCGCTCTCGGCGCGGGCGGACTGGCGCGATCAGACCGGGCGGGCCGCCACCTCGGCGGCGACGCTGGGGGCGCAGGCACTGGACCCGTTCGGGTCCTCGCACGCCATCCTCAACTGCCTGTATGGCACGCAAGCGGTGTTCAGTGAGGATATGGCGGCCGCCTTCTGTCGCGCCCTGAACGGCTGGATCGCGGCGGAGTGGCTGGGGCGGGACCCGCGGCTGCGCGCCTCGATCGTCGTGCCCATGCTGAACGCCGAACTGGCGGTCGAGGAAATCAACCACTGGGCGCACGACACCCGCTTCGTGCAGGTGCTTCTGCTGGCCAATGGCGAAGTCTCCCTCGGCCGGCGCGCCATGTGGCCGATCTATGCCGCGGCGGAGCGTCATGGCCTGCCGGTCGGCGTCCATGCCGGCAGCACGTACCGCCACCCGATCACCCCGGTCGGCTGGCCGTCGTACTTCACGGAAGACTACGTCAACCAGACGCCTGCGATGCAGTCCCAGCTCACGTCGATGGTGACGGAAGGCGTGTTCGCCCGCTTCCCCAACCTGACCGTCGTGCTGATGGAATCGGGTGTCACCTGGCTGCCAGCCTGGGAATGGCGGCTGACCAAGTTCTGGAAGGGCGTGCGCAGCGAAATCCCCTGGGTGGCCGATCCGCCCGGCTCGATCGTGCGCGACCATGTCCGCCTGACGCTGCAACCCTTCGACGGCCCGCCCGACTCGGCGACCGTCATGCGGGTGATGGATCATTTCCGTTCCGACGACATGATCCTGTTCTCGACCGACTACCCGCACTGGCAGTTCGAGGGGCTGGAGGCCATCCCCGCGGGGATGGACCCGGGCCTCGCGCAAAAGATCATGGCGGACAACCCGCTTCGTACGTATTCTCGGCTGAACCAAACGGCCCGACAGGAGCCCGTAGCATGACCGTGGACGTCCTCAATCGTTCCGCCGCGCAGGCGACCAACGCCTCCCGGCTTGCCATCGCCGACTGCGACATCCATCCCCGCGCGCCGGGGAAGGCCATCGGTGGGGTCAGCACCTCGCTGTTCCCCTATCTCAGCAAGCAGTGGCGCGACCACATCACCGAGTTCGGCGTGGCCTACCGCCAGCAGTGGGAGAAGGGGCCGGCCTTCCCGAAGAACCAGCCCGCCGCCAGCCGGCGCGATTCCTGGCCGGAAAGCGGCGGCGGTCCGGGCAGCGACCTCAAGTTCATGGCCGAACAGCACCTTGACCCCAACAACGTCGCGCTCGGCATCCTGAACCCGCTGGGCGCCGGCCAGGGCGCGCAGAACGCCGACCTGTCGAACGCCCTGACCCATGCCACCAATGAATGGCAGAAGGCCGAGTGGACCTCGCTCGACAGCCGCCTCAAGGCCTCCGTTGTCGTCCCGTATGAAGACGGACTGGCCTCGGCCAAGGAAATCGAGCTGCGCGCGTCCGACCCGGATTTCCGCCAGGTGCTGCTGCTGTCCCGCACCGGGGAGCCACTGGGCCAGCGCCGCTATTGGCCGATCTACGAAGCCGCGCAGGCCGCGAACCTCGCCGTCGGCGTCCACGCCTTCGGCTATGGCGGCTGGCCCGTCACCGGCGGCGGCTGGGCGTCCTACTACATCGAGGAAATGGTCGGTCACGCACAGGCCCAGCAGGCCCTCCTGATCTCGATGATCTTCGAGGGCGTGTTTGAGCGTTTCCCCAACCTGCGCGTCGTGCTGGTTGAAGCCGGCCTTGCCTGGGGCGCCTCGCTGATGTGGCGGATGGACCGGCAGTTCGAGAAGCTGCGCCGGGAAACGCCGCATCTGAAGATGAAGCCGTCGGAATACATGAAGCGGAACGTCTGGTTCACGACCCAGCCGGTCGAGGAGCCCGAACCCCGCATTCATCTGGCTGAGGCCATCGAGTGGATCGGCCACGACCGCATCCTGTTCGCCACCGACTACCCGCATTGGGACTTCGACGATCCCGCGCACGCCTTGCCGATCCGGCTGGATGAAAAGCAGCGCCAGATGATCTACCGGGACAATGCCAAGGCGGTCTACGGCGTCTGATGCCACCAAGGAAGGCGGAGTTGCGCCGAACGTGATACGACGACGCCTTCGATCGGCTCTCTCCGCCACCATCCTTGGAACGTGCCTTCTCGGGGTTGGCCTTCTGCTGACAACTGCCCCCGGCAGGGCGCAGTTCCTCGGCGGCAACTACGACATCGCGCGTGAACAGGCCGACGTCGCCCGCGCGCTCATGGAAAATGCCCAGGGCGCGCCGGCCCGCGTCGCCCTGTCCAACGAAGGCACCCTGCGGCTGGAAGGGGGGCTGCAGTTCGTCGGCCGCGACATCGCCAGCCGCTATCTTCAGACCAACAACCTGGAGAACCCCGCCGATCTCGTAGGCCTGCTGTTGTATGGCGGCCGCACCGAACCCTGGATCGCGGTGATCCGCCTGGTGCGGGACGGGTTCGTCGATGTCGGCACGATCACCCAATGGGCTCCAGACGACCTGCTGGCCAGCATCAAGGACGACATCGCGCAGGACAACATGGCGCGGGCGAAGAAAAGCCTGCCGCCCCGCATTGTCGAAGGCTGGCGCATTCCGCCGCGCCATGACCCAGAGACCAACTCCCTCCTGTGGTCGGTCCGGTCCTATGTGGCCGGCGTCTCCTCGATGAACGAATCCGATGCCACCGCCCACCTCGCAGTGTTCGGCCGCAACGGCTATTTCCAGATCGATGTCACCGCCGCGGGCGCCACGATCCGGGAGTACGCGCGGGACTTCCCGATGCTCGCCGACAACCTGCGCTTCGTCGAGGGGAAGGGGTATGGCGATTTCCTCCTGGGCACCGACACGGTCGCCCGCCACGGATTGGCCACGGTGTTCGGCGTCGAAAGCCTGCGTCATGTCGGCTTCCTGGAGGGTGATCTGACCGGCGAACGCCTGATGATCTTCGGCATCGGCGGCGGTCTGGTTCTCGGGGCGGCGACCATGGCAGGCGCCTTGTTCGCCGCGAACCGGCGGCGCAACCGCCGCATCTGAGCGGCCCACCCCATCTCGACAGACCGGCGCGGATATCCCAGATCAGCCGCATGGACATCACCAGCATCCCCGGCTCTCGCATCGTCACCGTCGCCCGCGCCGCCTTCGCGACCCCGGGTGTCGACTTCCTCTGCTTCGGCGAATCGGACCAGCCCAGCCCCGAGGCCGCCCACCGGGCCGCGATCGCCGCACTCGCGGACGGCGAGACCCGGTACTCCGATGTCCGCGGCCTGCCCGCGCTGCGCGAGTCGCTCGCCGCCTACCTGACCGGACTGCACGCGAAGCCCGTCGACGAGTCCCGCATCCAGGTCACCGCGTCCGGCATGGCCGCGGTCTCGATCGCGCTGGCGGCAACGGTGCGGGCCGGGCAGCGCGTCGTGATCCACAACCCGCTCTGGCCGAATATCGCCAACGCGATCCTGCTGCGCGGCGCCCTCGTCGATCCGATCGACCTGATCGCCGAACCGGATGGGCGCTTTCGCCTCGACCTGGATCGGTTGGAGCGGATGATGGCAGGCGCGCGGGCCTTCGTCCTGAACTCCCCCAACAACCCGACCGGCTGGACCGCCACGGCCGCGGAACTGAGCGCCATCCTGGATATCGCCCGCCGGCACCAGGTCTGGGTCATCTCGGATGAGGTCTATACGCGGCTGGTCTATGACGGATCGCCCGCCGCGCCGTCGCTGCTGGACGTGGCGGAGCCCGATGACCGGGTGATCGTCTGCAACAGCTTCTCCAAGACCTGGATCATGACCGGCTGGCGCCTGGGCTGGATGGTCGTGCCGGTCGGCACCCGCGACAGCTTCACGGAGATCGTGGAGGTCAGCCATTCCGGCGTCGCCGCATTCGTCCAGCGCGCCGGCATCGCGGCGATCGGACAACCCGATACAGTGTCCCGCTTCGTCGCCCATTGCGCGACCGGGCGGGACCTGGCCGGGGCGGCGCTGAACGGGCTGAACGGGGTCCGGTATGCGCCTCCCGACGGCGCCTTCTATGCCTTCGTCGGCATCGACGGTCTGCGCGATTCGCTGGACCTCGCCTTGAAGCTGGTCACCAGGCACGGGGTCGCCGTGGCGCCCGGCATCGCCTTCGGGCCCGCGGGGGAAGGCAGTCTCCGCATCTGCTTCGCCCAGTCCGCCGAGACGATGGCGCGCGCCATGCAGCGCCTGCGCGACGGACTGCGGGCGGAAATGGCCGCGTGAGCAAGCCACCGCGCCGGGTCTGCGTCGTCTGCGGCGCCCCGGCGCAACCCCGCTTCCGCGCCCCGCAGCCCGAAACCGCGCCCGACCTGGACATGCGCCCCGGGGAGCCCGCGCGATCCACCCTGGATCAATGGCTGCGGGTCTGCCGCCGCTGCGGGACGGCCGCACCCGACCTGGCCGAACTGCCCGCTGCCGCGCGGGAGATCGCGCCGACCCTGCCCGCCGAGTCCTCGCCCTTCCTGCGCCATGCCGCCTTGTGCGATTCCCTCGGCGATGCGAGCGGGCGGGCCGAGGCGATCCTGCAAGCCGCCTGGGCCGCCGATGACGCGGGAGACGAACAAGCCGCCGCCGCGCTGCGCCGCCAGGTCGCCGACCTGTGGGCCGACAGTCCCGCGACTGAAACCCGCCTGCGCCGTCTCGACGCGCTCCGCCGATCGGGCGAATGGCAGAAGGCGGAGGCTTTGGCCGAGGCCTTGGCGGGGGAGCCACTGGACGAAATCCCACGCGCCGTCGTGACCTTCCAGCGCGCAAGGATCGCCGCCCGGGACACCGCCCGCCATCTGATCAGCAGCGCCCTGCCCCCACCAGCCCACGCCCCGCACGTCACCCATGTCCAGGCCCGCCGTCCCGGCCTCATGGCTCGGCTGTTCGGCCGGGGATAACCAGGCGGCCGCCTTCCGTTATTCACAGGATTGTCAAAGCCCCGGGCACAACCGGGCTTGCGGCGCGGCGAAACAAGACGATAGGCTAAATTTCGTGGTCAACCCCGGGCGAATCCACAACATTTCGGATTCGAGGCCTCGGGGCCGGCGACCACACTCGGCCTTCCTTCTGTCGGGAGACCTCGTATGTCAGCCACGCTGACGCGGTTGGTGGAGAAAGCAGCCAACCCGCTCGATATCATGGAACAGATCGTCATCGCCAACGAATGGAGTTTCGACCGCCGGAACGAGACTGAAATGGCGGCCGAGGTGCCCGGAAGCTGGTGCGATTACGGCCTGTTCTTCAACTGGTCGCAGGAAATCAGCGCCATGCACTTCACCTGCGCCTTCGACCTGAAGGTGCCGGAGAAGCATCGGGCCGCGCTGTATGAACTCCTGGCCCTGGCCAATGAACGGCTGTGGATCGGTCATTTCGGCATGGACACCGAGGACGGGATGCCGGTCTTCCGCCATGCCGTGCTGCTGCGCGGCGCGCCCGGGGCCTCGGCCGAGAGCCTTGAGGATATGGTGGACATCGCGATCACGGAGTGCGAACGGTTCTTCCCCGCCTTCCAGTTCGTGCTGTGGGGCGGCAAATCACCGGCCGACGCCCTGGCTGCGGCCATGCTGGAATGTGTGGGAGAAGCATGACGAACCCGATACCGCCCATCCTCCTGGTGGGCTGCGGCCGGATGGGCAGCGCGATGCTGTCCGGCTGGCGCGAGCAAGGCCTGTCCGCATCGTTCGCCGTCGACCCGAGCCCTGCCGCAGCGGAACAGGCCGGACCCGACCTGACGGTCGTGGGCGAGCTGTCGGACATCCCGGCGGGCTTCGCCCCGGCCGCCGTCGTGCTGGCGGTCAAGCCGCAGAACGCCGCCGCCGTCCTGCCGCTGTATGCGAAGTTCGGCGACAAGGCCGTGTTCCTGTCGATCATGGCCGGCCGCACCATGGGCGGGATCCAGGCCCTTCTGGGCGGAGGCGCCGCCGTCGTGCGCGCCATGCCGAACACCCCGGCCGCCGTGCGCCAGGGCATGACCGTCTGCTGCCCCGCCCCCGCCGTATCCCAGGCTCAGCGCGATCTGTGCGACCGGCTGCTGCGGGCGATCGGGCTGGTGGAGTGGGTGGACGATGAAGGCCTGCTCGACGCCGTCACCGCCGTGTCCGGCAGCGGCCCAGCCTATGTCTTCCTGCTCGCCGAACTGATGGAAGCCGCCGCGCGCCAGCAGGGCATTCCGCCCGCCATGGCGCGGACGCTCGCCCGACAGACGGTCGCCGGTTCGGGCGCCCTACTCGCCGCGAGCAAGGAGGAGGCGTCCCAGCTTCGGGTCGGCGTCACCAGCCCTGGCGGCACGACCGAGGCGGCGCTGCGGGTCCTGATGGCGGACGATGCCTGGCCCAAGGCCGTCGCGCAGGCGATCGAGGACGCGACGAAGCGGTCCCGCGAACTCGCGAATTGACGAACGGCCATCCATGACCACGTTGGAATCATGAGCCACACCGAACAGGATGCCGCGCTGGTCGCCGCCGCCCTCGCCATCGCGGCGGACAAGGGCTGGCGGGCGGTCACGGTCATGGACGCCGCGCGGGCCGCCGGGGTTCCCCTGCCCTTGGCGCGGGAGCGGTTTCCGTCGCGCGGTGCCATCCTGATGGGGCTCGGGCGGATGGCGGACCAGGCGGTGCTGGCCGAGGTGCCGACCGACGGCTCGGTCCGCGACCGGCTGTTCGACCTGCTGATGCGGCGGCTGGATGCGTTCCAGCAGCATCGGCCGGGCGTCGTGGCCGTGCTGCGGTCCCTGCCCTCCGACCCGGCGACGGCGATCATGCTGGCCTGCGCCACGCGGCGGAGCATGCGCTGGATGCTGGACGCCGCCGGGGTCTCGACCGCTGGCCTGGGCGGTGAGTTGCGGCTGCGTGGGCTGATCGGTGTGTGGCTCTGGGCCGTGCGGGCCTGGGAGAAGGACGAGTCCGAGGACCTGTCCGCCACCATGGCCGCGCTGGACACGGCGCTCGGGCGGGCGGAACAGGCGGCGAAGTGGCTGGGGAGAGAACGGCGGGAGGCGACGCCGCCAGCCGAACCCGAACCCAACCGGTCCGAGGACTAGCCACCGCCTCCATTCAGCGTCCGAAACAACGCATTCAGTTCCCGGAACGGCCTTGCCTTCCCGACAGCGGTGAAACGGCCGGTGGTCTGGATTTCGGTCGCCGCATCCAGGAAGGCGGTCATCGCGACCCGGGCCAGGCCACTGCCGACGCTGGCCCGCTTCACCCCCACCGCTGCCAGATCGGCCAGGTCCGGCTGCCATTCTCCAAGCCCGACATACAGCGCGAGCGGTCGATCCAGCGCGCGGGCCACGGTTTCGACCGCCGCCCGATCCGGCAGACCTGGTGCCGCGAGCACCTCGGCCCCGGCCTCCTGAAAGGCCTGCAAGCGGCGGATGACGTCGGCCAGGTCGCCGCGTCCGTGCATGTAGCCGTCGCAACGGGCGGTCAGGACGAAGCGCGTGCCGGCGGCCTCCACCGCGGCGCGGATGCGGTCGACGGCGGCTTCGAACCCATATTGCGGATCGTCCGGCCGGCCGGTCGCGTCCTCGATCGAGCCACCGGCAAGGCCGAGCGCGGATGCCATGCGGATGGTTTCGGCGACGGTGGCGGGGGCGTCGCCGAAACCGTTTTCCAGGTCGGCGCTGACCGGGATCGAAACCCCGGCCACGATGGCGGCGGCGTTGTCCAGCATCTCCGACCGGGTGAGCAGGCCCGCGGCGTCGGGACGGCCGGTCGCGAAGGACAAGCCGGCCGAGGTCGTTTCAATCGCGGGGAACCCCGCGTGCCGGATCAGCCGAGCGGTCCCGACATCCCAGGCGTTGCCGCACAGCAGAACGCCCGGGCGGGCGTGCAAGGATCGGAATGTGTCGGCCTGGGTCGTCATGGTTCGGCTTCCTTTTGGTCAGGTTCACGGTCCGGAGATGAATCGACTTTGCGTTTGCGCTGTGGCAAACCCCGTTTGCAGGCGAAATGACAGAGACTGGTTCATGAGCATGAGACAAATCGTCCTTGCCTCGTTCGTGGCGGGCGCGATCGCGGTCCCGGTTCAGGCCGCGACGATCACCTACAATGCCGGCCTCGGGACCTTGCCGACGGCCCAGGGCTGGACGCTGTACGAGGGTGGCGGCGTCGTGCCTGCCCCGACCGTATCGGGCGGGTTGCTGCAGCAGGGGCCGACCGTTTTCTCGGGTCATCAGTATTGGGAATATGACGACTCGACCTTCAATTTCGCGACCGGGTCGATCAGTGTCGACTTCCGGATCAAGATCGATTCCGCGAGCTTTCATGCCTACCCGCGCGGTGGCTACACGGTGGTGCTGAGCGACGCGGATGGGCGGATGTCGGCGCTGTACCTGTCCAGCGGGTCGGTGTTCCTGACCAATGATCCGGTCACGGGCAGTTCGTCGATCATCCCGTTCAATACGACCGACGGGTTCCATGACTACAACCTGGCCATCAACTCGTCTGGCGCCGCCCTGTCGATCGACGGCAACCCGATCGTCAGCATGGGACTGGGCAGCATCGGCGTGCAGCCGGGCCATCTCATCTCCTTCAGTGACGCGACGCTTCTGGGCGACAGCGAGTCCGACCTTGCCTTTTTCACCGTCAGCGGGGTCACGCTGCTGACGCCGGTCGTGCCCGCGCCGGAGCCTGCCTCGATCGGCCTGCTGGCCCTGGGCCTCGCAACCTTGGCCGGGCTCAGACGCCGCGCCTCACGCTGAAACGAAAAACGCCCCGGAACCGACAGGCTCCGGGGCGTCGTCGTTGCGATCAGGCTGATCAGACCCGCTCGATCAGCGCCGCGATGCCTTGGCCGACGCCGATGCACATCGTGACGATCGCGCGCTTCTGACCGCGCTCCTCCATCGCGTGAACCGCCGTCAGGGCCAGACGGGCGCCGGACATGCCCAGCGGATGACCCAGCGCGATGGCGCCGCCGTGGGGGTTCACGTGGTCGGCGTCATCGGGCAGGCCCAACTGGCGCAGCACGGCCAGGGCCTGGCTCGCGAAGGCCTCGTTCAGCTCGATCACGTCGATGTCGCCGATCGACAGGCCGGTGCGGGCCAGCAGCTTCTGCACCGCGGGGGCCGGGCCGATGCCCATAATCCGCGGCGGGACGCCGGCGGTCTGCATCGCGATGACGCGCGCGCGGGGGGTCAGGCCATGGCGCTTCACGCCGGCTTCGGAAGCCAGCAGCAACGCCGCCGCCCCGTCATTCACGCCCGAGGCGTTGCCGGCGGTCACCGTGCCCGGATCGCGGAACGGGGTGCGCAGCTTGGCCAGGCCCTCCAGCGTCGTGTCGGCGCGGGGGTGTTCGTCCTTGTCGATGACGGTGTCGCCCTTGCGGCCCTTGATGGTGACAGGAACGATTTCCTCACCGAAGAAGCCGCTGTTCTGGGCCGCGACGGCCCGCATCTGGCTGCGATAGGCGAAGGCGTCCTGGTCGGCGCGGGAAATCTGGAATTCCTCGGCCACGTTCTCTCCGGTCTCGGGCATCGCGTCGGTGCCGTAGACCTTCCGCATGGCGGGGTTCACGAAGCGCCAGCCGATCGTGGTGTCGAAGATTTCGGCGGAGCGGCCGAAGGCCTCGGTCTGCTTGCCCATGACGAAGGGGGCGCGGGTCATGCTCTCGACCCCGCCGGCCAGCATCAGGTCTGCTTCACCGGCGCGGATGGCGCGGGCGGCGGTGCCGACGGCGTCCAGGCCCGAGCCGCAGAGGCGGTTGACGGTGCCGCCGGGGACATGGGTCGAGAGGCCGGCCAGCAACACTGCCATGCGGGCGACGTTGCGGTTGTCTTCGCCAGCCTGGTTGGCACAGCCCATGATGCAGTCATCGAGGGCTTCCCAGTCGACGCCCGTGTTGCGGGCCATGAGAGCCTTGATCGGATGTGCGGCGAGATCGTCCGTGCGAACATCCCGCAGCACGCCGGCATAACGGCCGATCGGAGTACGGGCGAAGTCGCAGATATAAGCGTCGGCCATGGGCGTTCCCTCTGGTTGCTGTTAGGTGCAGGTTTAACGGTTCGAGGGGCCGGGGCCAAGGGGTTGGAAAGCGTTGGGGCGTTGCCCCAAACCCCACCAGGGACGCTGTCCCTGGACCCTGCCAAAGGCCTTGGCCTTTGGAAACCATTGGTTGGGGGGAAGACTGGAGGGGCCGACCGTGACCGCGCGAGGTCCGTGTCGGCCCCTCCAGTCTTCCCCCCAATGAGCGGTTCCAAGGGCCGTCGCCCTTGGTGGGGGTCGAGGGGGCAAAGCCCCTCGCGGGGTCCGGGGCAGCGCCCCGCGCTTCCCACCCCAATAGCCCTGTCCCCCGATCCCCGTTACGCTGGCATCCAAAGCCCCCAGGAGGAGCCATCATGACCAACCGCGCCCATGTGCTGCTTTGGACCGATTCGACCGCCGCCTATCTGGATGCCGTGAAGGCCTCCGGCCTCGCGGATCGCGTCAGCATCGAGACCCTGCCCCGCAAGGAGAAGCCGTCCGACGACCAGCTTGCCCGGACCGAGGCGATCATGTGCGCCGGCATGCCGGCCGGGTTGCTGCCCAGGTTCAAGAACCTGCGCTGGGCGCAGGCTATGACCGCGGGAGTGGAGGGTTGGCTGGCCCTGCCGGACCTGCCGCCCGCTTTGACCCTGACCTGCGCGCGGGGGACGCATCGGGAGTCGATGCCAGAGAACATCATCGGGTCGATCTTCTACGTCTCCAAACCCTACGCCGCGGCGGTGGCTGAGCAAAAGGACGCCAAATGGGTCCACCGCGTCGCCCAGCCGCTGAACGGCAAGACCCTGGGCATCCTGGGCATCGGCGAGATCGGGGCCGAGGTCGCGCGCATGGCGGCGGCGTTCGGGATGCGGGTGATCGGCACCAAGCGCCGGGTCGGCCCGGTGCCGCATGTCGAGGAAGTGCTGCCGGCGGATCGGACGGATGAGGTCCTGGCCCAGTCCGACTTCGTCCTGCTCCTGTTGCCGGCGACGCCCGAGACCGAAAACCTCATCAATGCAGACAAGCTGGCGAAGATGAAGCCTGGCGCCTGGCTGCTGAACTTCGGGCGCGGGCATCTGATCAACGACGCGGACCTGATCGCCGCCGTGAAGGCAAAGACGATCGCGGGGGCGCTCCTGGATGTGTTCCGGCAGGAGCCTCTACCGGCCGACCATCTGTTCTGGGGCACCGAGGGGATCATCGTCCTGCCGCATATCGGCGGGCCGCACCCGCAGCGGGACCGGATCGTGGCGAAGCTGTTCGTGGAGAACCTGGGCCGGTTCCTGGATGGGAAGCCGCTGACCCAGATCGTCGACCGCGCCGCGGGGTACTGAAAAGGGGCGGCCGGCGCGGAAGGACCACGCCGGCCAGTTCCCTCTACTTGAGCGGGAAGCCCATCGACTGGAGGATGGAGACCAGCTTGTCGCGGCCGCTCATGGCGGGGATCTTGCCCATGCGGCCGATGACGCGCTTGGTCCAGGTGTCCTGCGTCATCTCATGCTTCTGGGAGAACGCGGCCATCTCGGCGTCATAGGCGGCGCGCAGAGACTGTTCGTTGGGGTTGCCGTAGGTTTCCTTGTAAAGGATCGCTTCCTGCGGCAGGCGGGGCTTCACCTCATTCGTCACGTCCGGCGCGGCGTAGCCGATGCACAGGCCGAAGCAGACCACGGCGCCGGGCGGCAGGCCCAGGATTTCGCCGGCTTCCTTCGGATGGTTCCGCATCGCCCCGATATAGACGTTCGACAGGCCGAGCGATTCGGCGGCGACGACGGCGTTCTGAGCGGCGAGGGCGGCGTCGATCGCGGCGACCAGGAAGGTTTCCAGGTAGGGCAGCGTCTCCAGCGTCACGTTTTCCTGCTGGCTCAGGCGTTGGTTGCGGGACACGTCCGCCAGCCACAGCAGGAACAGCGGGCACTGTTCGATGTGCTTCTGGTTGTTCGCCAGCTTGGCCAGCGCCGCCTTCTTGGCCGGATCGGTCACCGCGATCACCGACCAGGTCTGGAGGTTGGAGCTTGTGGCGGCCGACTGCGCGGCGGCGACCAGGGTCTCCAGCGTGCCCTCGGGCAGCGCGTCCGGGCGGTAGCCACGCACGGAACGATGCGACATCAGCAGGCTGATATGGTCGTTCCACGGGCCAGCGGCCGGGATCGAATCGGCGCCGTAGCGAAGCGCGAGAGATTCCTGCTTCGAAAGGCTTCCGGGATAGGAGGCATCCATTGTCATAGTCCTCTTCTTGCGTCAGGCGGCGATCCGCCCGCGAATGGCGGAGCGGAGTGCCCGACTTGGAGGCTCATGACAAGGTTGGTCAGTACGGCGACGGCGCCCCGCCGCGCGGTCCGGTGCCACCCGGAGAGCCGGAGCCCAGCGCATTGAACCGCCCGATATTGCCCAGAAGCTGCTGGAGGAAGGACGCCTCGGTCCCCGGCGAGGGCGTCGTCCGCGTCACGACGGCGACCGGCTCGGAGTCGTCCTTCGTCCGCTTTTCGACATTGCCCAGGACGCCCTGGTCGTTGAAGGTCAGCACAACGACGTTCTGTTCCAGCACGCCCGGCGTGCGGCCGACGCGGTTGGCCGTGACCTCACTGATGTAGATCCAGGTGTTGTCGTCGAAGGTCCCGCGGGTGGTGGGGGAGCCGATCAGCGCCGTGACATCGGCCCTGGTGGAGGTGCCGGGGATCAGGGCCTTCAGGTCCTCCGGGTCGATGCGGTTGCCGCGAATCTGATGCGGCGCCTCGAAGATGCCGCATGCCGTCAGTCCAAGGCTTGCCGTCCCCAGGCACAGGGCCAGGGGCATTGCCCTCGTCAACGCTTTCCAGGAAAGCCTCATTGTCCGCGCCTGCCTCGTCCGGTCCGTCGTTCAAGTCATGTCGTGCGATGGGCGGCGCCCGTTCAAACCCGTTGGGGGTTGGACCTGGAAGGCCGGCATCTTCTATATCATGTGGGTGTCATGCCGCCGGGTCGCCTGTCAATCGTTCAGGGTGCCCGGCGCTCTGGTTTGGTCCAATCCTGTATGGGGGTCTCTTGGCTGGTTTTCTGGGCCTGTTCCGGCGTGGCCGACACGAAAGGGCGGGGTTTCAGCTCTATACCACCGCGGTCTCGGCCGCGCGTGACCCGTTCCTGTACGCCCATTGCGGGGTCCCCGACACGCTGGACGGGCGCTTCGACCTGATCGGCCTGCATGCCTTCCTGGTCATCCACCGCCTGACCCGCGAACCCGAACCAGGCCCCACCCTCGCGCAGGCCGTGTTCGATGCCATGTTCTCGGACATGGACATCAACCTGCGGGAGCTTGGGGTGGGCGACCTCTCCGTCGGGCGCAAGGTGAAGGAGATGTGGGACGCGTTCCACGGCCGCTCCAAGGTCTACACCACGGCGCTGGAGGCAGACGATCCCGAGGCGCTGGAAGCCGCCATCACCCGCAATGTCTGGCGCGGGACCGAACCGCCCGCCGGCGCGCCCGCCGCCCTCGCCCGCGTCGTCCGGGCCCAGATCGCCCATCTGGCCACCCAGCCTTTGACCGCCCTGGTCAAGGGAGAGATCCGGTTCCTGCCAGCCAGGGAAGCCGAACAATGAACCCCGAACTGCACCGCCCGATCACCCCGGAACGCATCACCCCGCACGGCACCGACCTGGTGATCGAGGCCACGGCGGCCGAGTGCCAGGCGCTCGCCGACCGGATGCTCCTGCCAGGCATCCGCGCGGTGACCTGCCGGTTTCACCTCGTGGCCGCCGACGATGCCTCGGTCATGGCGTTCGGCCACCTGACCGCCATCGTGGTCCAGACCTGCGTCGTCTCCCTCGATGAATTCGAGGCGACGGTGGAGGAGCGGTTCAAGATCCGCTTCGTCCCCTCGGGCCAGGAAACCGACGACGACGACCCCGAGAGCATCGACGAAATCCCCTACGAAGGCCGCCTCATCGACATCGGCGAGGCCGTCGCCGAACAGCTCGGCCTTGCCCTGGACCCCTACCCCCGCAAGCCCGGGGCGGAACTGCCGAGCGAGCTTGGGGCAGAGGACAGTGGCCCGTTCGCGGCGCTCGCGAAGCTGAAGAAAAAGACCTAGCCGTCCGCCGGCATGTTCGCCGCGACTGACGGACGAGCGTTGAACGTCGCGTGCCACGCCGTCAGCTTCGGATGGCCGTTCCGCCAGCCCAGCACGTCGAAGCGGAAATCCAGATAACCCAGCGCCACGCCGATCGCGATGTGGCCGACATTGAACGGGGTCGCGGCCAGGGTGTCGGCCTCCTGCTCCAGCGCATCCACGCAGGCGGCGAGCTTGGCGCGCCAGAGGGCCTTGTGCGGCTCGCTCTGCCGTTCCGGCGGGCGGAACCCTTCGCCGAGCAGCGGCAGGGCGTTGTCCAGCATCCCCTGCCCCAGCGCGTGCCAGCGCAGCGCGGTCAGCCGCTCGGGCCAGGCGGTCGGGTAGAGCTTGTGGCCGCTGTGCAGCGAGTCCAGGTATTCGAGGATCACGGGCGAGTCGTAGACCGCCGTCCCGTCTTCCAGCTCCAGCGTCGGGATCTTGCCGACCGGGTTCACCTTCATCAGCTCCAGATGCGGCGTCGTCCCGCCGGCCACGGTGCGGACGGTCTTCACCCGGTCCTGCAACCCCGTCTCATGCAGCGCGATCATGACCTTGCGGACATAGGGGGAGCGCGGGGACCAGTGCAGGATCATCTGTCCGGGCATGTCGGGGGCCTTCCAGGGGGCGGCGGCGCGGATTAGTCTGGCGCCAGGGAAATTCGAGGGAACGTTTGCCATGAACTGGGTTGAAGTCAACGGCACCAGCCTCCGCTATGAGCTGACCGGCGCGGGGGACACCACGCTTGTGCTGGTCCATGAAATGGGCGGCACGCTGGAAAGCTGGGATGCCTGCGTCCCGGCCTTCAACAACTCCCGCAAGGTGCTGCGCTATGACACCCGCGGGGCCGGCCAGTCGGAGAAGATCAAGGGCAAGGTGACCTGGGACCAGATGGCGGGCGATCTGGGCGCGCTGCTGGATGCGGCGGGGATCACGGGCAAGGTCTCGATCGCCGGGATCGCCGTGGGCGCCGCGATCGCGATGCATTACGCCGTGAAGAACCCCGATCGCGTGGCGGCTTTGGTGCTGCACGGGCCGGCGACGGGCGTGGGCGGGGATCGCCGGCAGGCGACTCTGGACCGCGCGGCGGCGGTGGAGGCCGGGGGCATGCGCGGCGTGGTGGAGACGAGCCTGGCCGCGTCGTATCCTCCGGTCGTGCGGCATGATCCGGAGATGTTCCGCCAGTTCCGCGCCCGCTGGCTGGCGAACGACCCCGAGAGTTTCGCGGCCATCAACCGCATGCTGGCGGAGCAGGAGATCACGAACGAGCTGTCCCAGGTGAAGTGCCCGACTCTGGTGACCGCCGGCCGGCATGACAGCCTGCGCGCGCCGGCGGTGATCGCGCCGATGGCCGCGCAGATCCCGGGGGCGCAGTTCCTGGAGCTGAACTCGGGGCACTTCGCGTCGATGCAGACGCCGGGGATCATGGCGCAGGCGGTGCATTACTTCCTGCACGCGCTGGGTCAGTAGGGGCGGTTTTCTCACCGGACATGGGGTAGGACCGTGTGGAAATTTCGGCCTGCCCCCTCTCCCCTTGCGGGCTTGGGCCGCGAAGCGGACCAAGGTTGGGGTGAGGGGTAGCACCCCCCAGCCGGCGCCATGACCCCACCCTTCCCCCTGGCAAACCGGGTCGTTTCTCACCGGGCATGGGGTCGCATCCCACGAAAAAATCCAACCGACGAGACAGGGAGGAGCAGCGCGCCTGAGGCACGCGTCTCGTATGGGTGGGGGCAAGGCGGGAAACAAGGTTCGACGCGGAATACTTGCGCAAGGGGGCGAGGCCGAGGGCGTGCCTCGGGCTACCCGGGGTCGCGGGGGCGTGCCAGACTGCCGGCATGAGCGACGGGTTCGATGGAGAAAGGATCGCCGAGGAACGGGTCGCCGAGGCGGCCCGCACCGGGCAGGACTGGCTGGACTTGGGCAACCTGGGGCTGACCCGGCTGCCGGAGGGACTGTTTCGGCTGACCGGGCTGCAGCGGTTGAATTTGGGCATATCACGGACGTTGTCGGCGGACGGGTGGGACGACGACTGGAGTCGGCCTAAACGGCCGAATAGCATTGCGTTCTGTCTGGAGCGGCTGAAGGACCTGCCAGACCTGACCGACCTCGCAATCGATAACACGGGCTGTAACGACCTGTCCGTGGTGATACCGCTGCGTGTCCTGACGCGGTTATCCTGCCGCCTCACACAAGTGAGCGACCTCGCGCCCATCGCCGCTTTGCAAACTCTCCAAACCCTCGATTGCAGCTACACACAGGTGAGCGACCTCGCGCCCATCGCCGCTTTACACGCTCTCCAAATCCTCTATTGCCACAAAACACAGGTGAGCGACCTCGCGCCCATCGCAGCCTTGCACGCTCTCCAAATCCTCTATTGCAGCCACACAAAGGTGAGCGACCTCGCGCCCATCGCCACTTTGCACGCTCTCCAAAACCTCAATTGTACCAACACACAGGTGAGCGACCTCGCGCCCATCGCCACTTTGCACGCTCTCCAAAACCTCAATTGCAGCGGCACACAGGTGAGCGACCTCGCGCCCATCGCCGCTTTGCACGCTCTCCAATACCTCAATTGCAGCTCCACAAACGTGACTGACCTCGCGCCCATCGCCGCTTTGCACGCTCTCCAAAACCTCGATTGCAGCAGCACACAGGTCAGCGACCTCGCGCACATCGCCGCTTTGCACGCTCTCCAAAACCTCAATTGCCGCAACACACAGGTGAGCGACCTCGCGCCCATCGCCGCTTTGCACGCTCTCCAAGGCCTCAATTGCCGCAACACACAGGTGAGCGACCTCGCGCCCATCGCCGCTTTGCACGCTCTCCAATACCTCGATTGCAGCGGCAATAGTCTCTACGACGTGCCGGTGGCAATCTGGATGAAGCCGTCCCTGAACATCCTCCACCTCTCCCGCGCACGCATCCCCGACATCCCCGACGAAGTCCTGGGCGGCCACTGCCTCGACCGCCTCCGCGCCCACCTCCAAGACCTCGGCGAGGACCCCGAACCCATCCGGGACGTCAAACTCCTCATCCTCGGCAACGGCCGCAGCGGCAAGACCCAGTTGGCTCGGCGGCTGAAGGGCGACGCCTTTGACCCGAAGTGGGACTCCACCCACGGCATCCGCGTCACCACCGCCACCCTGCCCCCACAAGGCGAGGAACCCGAAACCCGGCTCAACATCTGGGATTTCGGTGGGCAAGACATCTATCACGGTACGCATGCGCTGTTCGTCCGCTCCCGCGCCTTGTTCCTGATCACCTGGTGCCCGGAGACGGAAAAGCCGCAGTCAGAACCCGACCAGCACGGCCTGGTCTTCCGCAACCACCCTTTGCCCTATTGGCTGGACTACGTCCGCCATCTGCGCGACCGGACCAGCCCGGTCGTGATCGCGCGCACCAAGGCCGATCTTCCACGATGGCACGCGCCGCCGGTGACCCCGGACGCGATGGAGGCATTGGGGCAACCGCCCTTGGTCGACTCCAGCGCGGCCGGTCCTCCCGGGCTGGGAATGCTGACCGCCGCTTTGGGGAATGCCGTGGCGGCCTTGGACCGGCAACGCGGCATCGCCTCCATCGGTCGCGGCCGAGCGGCGGTGCGGAAGCGGATCGAGGGGTTGCGGCTGCCGGATGGCTCGATGCCCGAGGATTACCGGCTGATCGACAAGGACCTGTTCGAGCAATGGTGCCAGGAGGCCGGCGGCGTGTCGTCCCCGGCGCATCTGCTGGAGTATCTGCACAGTCTCGGGACGCTGTTCTACCAGGAAGGTCTGTTCAACGACCGGATCGTTCTGGACCACACCTGGGCGCTGAACGCGATCTATGCGGTGTTTGAACGAGGCGCCGCCTATACGAAACTGCTGGCCGATGGCGGGCAGTTCGACCGGGCGCGCCTCGCCGGGCTGGTGTGGGGGGAATACTCGGTCGGGGAACAGCGGCTGTTCCTGAGCATGATGCGGTCCTGCGGCATCTGCTTCGTCTACCGGGGTCCGGAGTACGGTTCCGAGTACGACGACAACACGATCTACATCGCGCCCGACCTGCTGCCACCGCGCGCCGATGTTCAGGACGACATCGACCGCACCTGGGGCGAGGGGCCGGCGCACCAGATCCTGACGCTGGATTATGACTTCCTGCATGAGGGGCTGATGCGCGGGGTGATCGCGCATCTGGGCGGCCTCGCGGGCGCCAAGGCCGATTACTTCCGAGGCGGCGTCTGCCTGTATGACTCCACGACCCACAGCCGAGCGCTGGTGGAACAGACGATGGCGGAGGGGGCGTGGAAGGGCTCCGTCACCATCCAGACCAAGGGCGGCCAGGCCGAGGCGCTGCGGGACCGGCTGCTGGCGTTGATCGAGAAGGAGAACGAGCGGCTGGGGTTGAAGCCCACGGTGAATGGTCAGACGGCCCCTCGCCCGGATCGGCCGAGCGGGCGGATGAAGGCCCCGCCGATTGGCCTGCCGCCGATCGAAGCGGACCCGGACGCTCGGCCGGAACCGCCGATCACGCCGGACCGGGCGCCGACGGATGGGCGGTTGTATGCGGTGTCCTATGCCTGGAACGACAAGGAGCCGGGTGGGCCGGAGCGGGAGGACAAGGTCGACCGACTGTGTCAGGAGGCGGAGGACAAGGGCCTGACGATCCTGCGCGACAAGAAGGACATGAAGCCGGGGGATCGGATACGGGAGTTCACGCGCCAGATCTCGCGCGCGGATCGGGTCTTCGTTTTTCTCAGCAAGAAGTATCTGCAATCTGCTTATTGCATGATGGAGCTTTACGAGACGTGGCTTCAATGCCAGTCGGATTCCGAGAAATTCATGCAAAAGGTGCTGGTGCATGTGGTCGACGCGGACATTAGCTCGGTTCATTCGCGCGCCAACTATGTGCGGCATTGGCGCTCAGAACGGGATCGGCGGAAACCGCTTTATGATGAAGAGCTGATGGGGGACGCGGACGTCGAGGAATACCGTTTCATCGCACGGTTCACGATCGAACTGCCGAATATCCTGCACTTGTTCCAGGACACGATCCGACACGGGGATTTCGACGCCTTCCTACAGGACGGGTTCGAACCTCCGCCAGGGCATTGATCCCGCGCACCGCCCGCCGATCCACAGCCCTCGGTGGTGCTCCGTCGTCCTCCGTGTCCTCCGTGTTCAACCCCTTTTTGAGGCACCGCCCGTCTGCATCACCGCCGTCGAGCGGGTGGCCGGGTCAAGCCCGGCCATGACGGAGAGAGGGGCCATGACGGAGAGAGAGGCGTCGTACCCCAACCCGGCCCCATCTCACATCTCTACATCACACCTCATACCCCCCGCCCCTCCCGCCTCACCCACGCTCCTTTCCCGTGCGGCAGCCGCCTCTCCCCAACGAAACCCCCGAAACCACCACAAACCACCCTCCTGCCCCTTGATGCTTTCGCCACCTCTGGCATTGATGGGGACTCCAGTCCCCTCCAACGGATCACCCCGGTGCCCAACCCCCAACCGAACCGCCTCTGACAGCCATGCCAATGGCCGCCGATCTCGACCATATGCGGACCGCGCTCGCCCTCGCGCGCCGGGGGCTGGGCGTGACCTGGCCCAACCCCTCGGTCGGGTGCGTCATCGTGAACGGCACCAGGGTCGTTGGCCGAGCGACGACGGCGCCGGGGGGAAGACCGCATGCGGAGCCTCAGGCGCTGGCGATGGCGGAGGACGCGGCGAGGGGTGCGACCGCCTATGTCACGCTTGAACCCTGCTGCCACTGGGGCAAGTCGCCCCCCTGCACCGACGCCCTGATCGCCGCCGGCATCGCCCGGGTCGTCACCGGCACAGCCGATCCGGACCCGAGGGTCGACAGCCGGGGCCTCGCGCAGCTTCGCGCCGCGGGGATCAAGGTGGACACCGGCGTGCTGGAGCATGAGGCGCTCGACACGCTTGCGGGGTTCATCACCCGGATCAGGCTGGGCCGCCCGCTGGTGACCCTGAAGCTGGCGACGACGCTCGACGGGCGGATCGCGACGCGCGCCGGGGAAAGCCAGTGGATCACCGGCCCGCAGGCCCGCCGCATGGCGCACGCGCTGCGGGGCCGGCACGACGCGGTGATGGCCGGCGCGGGGACGGCTGTCGCCGATGACCCCGAACTGACCTGCCGCATCCCCGGTTTCCGGCCCAGCCCGGTGGTGCGGGTGATCGCCGACAGCCACCTCCGCACCCCGTTGACCGCACGCCTGCTCCGCACCGCCCGCGAGGCGCCAAGCTGGTTCCTGATGCGGGAGGACGCGGACCGCGCCCGCCAGCGTGCCTATACCGAGGCCGGAGCCACCCTCCTCCCCGTTCCCCCCGGTCCGCTCGGCCTCGACATTGCCGCCGCGATGCAGGCGCTGGGGAAAGCCGGCCTGACGCGCGTGCTGGTCGAGGGCGGCGGGCAGCTCGCCGCGGCCCTGATGCGCGCCGATCTGGTCGACCGCATCGCCTGGTTCCACGCCCCCGCCGTGATGGGCGGCGACGGCTGGCCCGGCGTGCAGGCGTTCGGCGTTGAAAAACTGGCTATCATGCCGAGGTTTGTGCGAACCCGTATCACGCCGCTGGGCGACGACCTGCTCAGCGAATTCACCAGGCGAGGCTGAATGTTCACCGGAATTGTCACCGCCCTTGGCACCATCCGCTCGATCGACCCGATCGGTGCCGGAAAGGACATGCGCCTTGTCATCCATGCGCCGTGGGAGGACACGGCCTCGATCGCCCTCGGCGCGTCCATCTCGTGCTCCGGCTGCTGCCTGACGGCGGTGGAGCTGGGGGCGGATTGGTTCGCCGTCGATGTGTCCGCGGAAACCCTGTCATGCACCACGATGGGAACCTGGGCCGTCGGGTCGCAGGTGAACCTGGAGCGATCGTTGAAGGTGGGCGACGAACTGGGCGGACATATCGTGTCCGGTCATGTGGATGGCGTCGGGCGGACGGTTTCGGCGGTGCCGGAAAACGGCTCGATCCGCTGGACCTTCCAGGTGCCGGCCGAGCTTTCGCGTTTCATAGCGGAAAAAGGAAGCATCGCGATCAACGGCGTATCGTTGACGGTCAACGCGGTGCGTGGTGATACATTCGGTGTGAACATCATCCCGCACACCGCCTCGGTCACCAGCTTCGCCACGCTGCAACCGGGCGACGCGGTGAATATCGAGATCGACATGCTGGCGCGTTACGTGGCCCGCCTGGCGGAAGCCCAATCGGGTGCGGCAAAGGGGGCCGGCTGATGGAAAACCTTTTCTACGAACCGCCGGTGAAGACCGAACTGTCGAAGTTCATCTCACCGGCCGCCGACCTGATCGAGGAAGCGCGCAACGGCCGCATGTTCATCCTGGTGGATGACGAGGACCGGGAGAACGAGGGCGACCTGATCATCCCCGCCCAGTTCGCCACGCCCGACGCGATCAACTTCATGGCCAAGTACGCGCGCGGCCTGATCTGCCTCGCCATGACCCGCCAGCGGGTGGAGCAGCTCGGCCTGCCGCTCATGAGCCAGCAGAACGGCACGCGCCACCAGACCGCGTTCACCGTGTCGATCGAGGCGCGGGAAGGTGTGACGACCGGCATCTCCGCCGCCGACCGCGCGCGGACCGTGGCTGTCGCGATCAACCCGGAAAGCGGGCGCGACGACATCACCACGCCGGGGCATGTGTTCCCGCTGATGGCGCGCGAAGGTGGCACGCTGGTGCGTGCCGGCCATACCGAGGCCTCCGTCGATTTCGCCCGCAGCGCCGGCCTGTACCCGGCCGCCGTGATCTGCGAGATCATGAACGACGACGGCACCATGGCGCGCATGCCGGACCTGGTGGCCTTCGCGCAGATGCACAACCTCAAGCTGGGGACGATCGCCGACCTGATCGCGCACCGGCGCATCACCGAGCGCCTGGTCCGCAAGGTGGAGGAAGGCAGCTACAAGCACCCCGCCGGCGGCGAATGGCGCGCGGTCGTCTATGCCAACACGGTCGAGTATCAGGAGCACCTGGCACTGGTGAAGGGCGACCTGAGCGCCCCCGGCCCGATCCTGGTGCGGATGCACGCCGTCGACCTGCTGGACGACATGACCGCCTCTCCGCATTGGATTTCGATCCACAATTCCATGCACATGATCGCGAAGGCCGGCCGCGGCGTCGTCGTGCTGATCCGGGAGCATCGCAAGACCGCGCTCGCCGAACGGGTGCGGCAGCTCTCGCAGAACGAGAAGCCACAGAAGGTTCTGCGCGACTATGGCATCGGGGCACAGATCCTGCTCGACCTTGGCGTCAAGGACATGGTGCTGCTGACCAACCGCCGCCGCACCGTGGTCGGCCTGGAAGGCTATGGCCTCAACATCATCGAACAACGGCCGATCCCGGACATCGTCGGCGGAGGATACGAAGTATGAGCACTCAGGACGCCGCCCTTCCCTCGGCGCCCGCGGTCGCCGGGCCCGCGCCGCATCTGCTGATCGTGCGCGCGCCCTATTACCGGACCGTGATCAACGGGATGACCACCGGGGCTGAACGCATCATCAATGAGGCAGGCGGCACCTGCGAGGTCCTGGACGTCGCCGGCGCCTATGAGCTGCCGCAGGTGCTGCGGCTCGCGATGCGCGGGTCGAAGCGGTACGATGGTTTCGTGGCCCTGGGCTGCGTGATCCGTGGCGAGACCGACCATTACGACTTCATCTGCGCCGCCACGATGCAGGCGATGCTGGACGTGTCCTTGCAGTTCGGCATGTGCCTGGGCACCGGGCTGCTGACCTGTGACACGCTGGCGCAGGCCGAGGCGCGGTCGGGCCAGGATGGCCACAACAAGGGGGCCGAGGCCGCCGCCGCCGCTCTGATCCAGATCAATGCCGCCCGCCATCTGGGGGCCGCATGATCCAGGGGTTCCAATCGAACCGGTCATGAGCAAGGCACCCAAGACCCGTTCCCGCACCGCCTCGCGCGTGGCCGCGGTGCAGGCGCTGTTCCAGAGCGAGCAGGCCGGCGACAGCCCGGAAACGGTGATCGACCAGTTCATCCGCCATCGGCTGGGCGAACCGCCCAGCGGCGCGGGCTTCGAGGACGGGCGGATTCCGGACGCGGAGGTGCCGCTGTTCAGCCGCATCGTCCGCGCCACGATCCGCCAGCAGGAAACCATCGACGCGATGCTGGCCCAGGCCTTGCCGGCCGACTGGCCGATCAACCGGCTGGACCCGGTGTTGCGGGCGCTACTGCGTGCCGGTGGGGCGGAGCTCGCGATGGCCGACGGGCCGCCGGCGCGGGTCGTGATCAACGAGTATCTGGATGTCGCGCGGGGGTTCTTCACCGGCCCCGAGGCGGGCTTGGCGAATGCCGTGCTCGATCGGCTGGCGCGGTTGTTGCGGCCCGATGATTTCGCGCGGGCGGAGCGGTCAGGAGGGTAAGGCATGCCATTCGATGAAACCGGTCGGCGTCCGGGCCGGCGCCCTTCCCGCAACGTGCTGGGTGGGCCGCTGGCCATGTGCTCGTCTGAGCCGATGACCGGTTTCTTCCGCAATGGCTGCTGCGACACCGCACCCGAGGATGTCGGCAGCCACACGGTCTGCGCCGTGATGACGGAGGAATTCCTGGCGTTCAGCAAGGCGTCAGGGAACGACCTTTCCACGCCTCGGCCGGAGTTCGGGTTCGCGGGGCTGAAGCCGGGGGACCGGTGGTGCCTGTGCGCGCCTCGGTGGCAGGAGGCCTTGGAGGCGAACGCGGCGCCCCAGGTGGTGCTGAAGGCGACCGAGGAAGGGGCGCTGCGGCATTGCGCGTTGGTGGATTTGACGCGGTATTCGGTGGATTTGGCTTAGGTGTTGGGGCGGTCAGCGCGCGCGATCGGCCCATCCACGTCGTGGCGGGCGAAGGCCCGCCATCCACGGCTTTTCCCTGCCGTGGATAGGCACGCCGGTTAACGCTCCGCCCAGAGCCACTCTCAGCTCAACCCACCCCGCGCCGCCACGGGCCAAAGGCACTCCACCCGCCCCTTCCGCACGCCCACATACCAGTCGTATTTGTCCACCGTCGGGTCGCAATGCCCCGGCACCAGGCGCAGCTTTTCGCCCAGCTTTGGCATCTCCGTCTCGCTGCCCACATCCAGCTTGCCGTGTTCGTCGGACGCGCTGACGTAGCGGATATCCGGCTTCTGCCACAGCGTTGGCATCCCCGAGTCCACCGCCACCGCCTTATGCCCCGCGTCGAGCACGGCGAGGCCTCGGCGCGGCGCGCTCATGACCGTCGCCAGCACGAACAGCGCATGGCGGAACGTGCTGACCGGCGCGCCGCCTGCATCGAGGTTGCGGGCGTAGTCCGCGTCCATGAACACGTAGCTGCCGGCCTGCATTTCGGTATAGACGCCCGACGCCGCCTCCAATTGGAATGTCCCGGTGCCCGCGCCGCCGACGATCGGGCAGTCCAATCCCTGCTGGCGCAGTTGCTCGACCGTCCGGCGGGAGGCATCGATAGCGCCGTCGATTAGGGTCCGGCGTTCGGCGACCGTGCGCTTGTGCTGGGCGCTGCCCTGGTAGGCCTGCAGCCCGCCGAAGCGCAGATGCTTGGACGCCGCGATGCGCTGGGACAGCGCCACGGCCTCGGGGCCGGCCGGCACGCCGCAGCGGGCGGCGCCGACATCGATCTCGACCAGCACGGTCATGCGGATGCCGGCATCGGACGCGGCCGCCTCGATCGCCGCCACCTGAAGCGGATCATCGACACACAGGGCGATGTTGGTGATCCGCGACAAGGCGCAGACACGGGCGAGCTTGGCGGCGCCCACGACCTCATTGCTGATCAGGATGTCGGGGATGCCGCCCCAGGCCAGCACCTCGGCTTCCGTGGTCTTCTGCACGCATTGCCCGACCGCGCCGCGCGCCATCTGCAACTTGGCGATGACCGGAGATTTATGCGTCTTGGCATGGGCGCGCAGCTTCACCCCGGTCGGGGCCAGCAGCGCCGCCATGTGGTCCAGGTTGTATTCGAAGGCGTCGAGGTCGATGACCAGCGCGGGGGTGTCGATCTCATCCTCGCGCATGCCGGGCTGTGCCGGAGGTGGCTGCATCATCGCGCTTCATCCCTTCCAAGGGCGGTGCGTGGCGCCCGCCGCGATCCAAGTCCATGCCCCTATCTTGCCCCTTGGCGTCGCGACGACAACCCGGGTCAGGCGATAGCGCGGGCCTTCGTATGCGGTCAGGCGACGCAGCGCAGCGGCGCCCACGTCCATCACCGCGCCGGGCACCCGCCCACCGCGCCGCAGCGTGGGATAGGGCGACCCACGCAGCCCCACCCGCCGCCAGCCAGCCAGGCAGGCGGGCACCAGGGCCAACCCAGGCCCACCCCGGCGCGCCAACGTCGCCGGATCAAGCAGCGTGCCGTAGACGAACAGCCTCAGAGGTTCGACACCGGCGGAAAATTCGGCCGGCGCTTTTCCAGATGGGAATTCAGCCCCTCCCGCGCTTCCGGCCCGGTGAAGCCCAAGAATTCCAGCGCCAGGGAGGCATCGAAGGACGGTCCCGCCATCCGCAGCCAGTTGTTCAGCGCGTATTTGGTCCAGCGGATCGCCGATTGCGCGCCCTCGGCCAGGCGGGTCGCGCATTCCAGCGCTTTGGCATCAAGATCGGCGTCGTCCACAGCCAGGGAGATCAGTCCAATCCGCTCCGCTTCCTCCCCGGACACGGCATCGCACAGCAGCAGATAGTACTTCGCCTTGGCCATGCCGCAGAGCAGCGGCCAGACGATGACCGAATGGTCCCCCGCGGCGACGCCCAGACGCGTATGCCCGTCGATGATCCGCGCCGTCTTGCTGGCGATGGAGATATCCGCCAGCAGCCCCGCCACCAGCCCCGCCCCCACGGCCGGCCCGCGCATCGCGCTGACCACGGGCTTGGAGCAGTTGATGATGTTGTAGACGAGGTCCCGCGCCTCCTTCCAGACGCGGGTCCGGGCGTCGAAATCGTCCATGATGTCCTTGATCATCCCGAAATCGCCGCCGGCCGAGAACGCCTTCGGTCCGCCGGTCAGGATCACCGCGTTGACGGACGAATCGGCGTCAATATCGCGCCAGATATCCCCGAGTTCCCGGTGCATGGTCGCATCGACGGGGTTCAGCTTCTCGCCCGAGCCCATGGTCACGCGCAGCACGCGCGGATGCGGGCGATCGAAGGACAGGCGGGTATAGGCGGCGTAGCGGTCGGTCATGGACGTTTCCCTTTTTTCAGGCGGGGCGCAGGCGGGCCAAAGCGGTATCCAGCCGCCCGCGCAGCTTGCCGATCCGGCCCACCCCGGCCAGGCGGCGATCGAGGAAGGCCAGCGTGTCCGCCCCATCCTCCGACCCGTCGCGCAGCCAGTACAGCAGCGTGGTGCCATAGACCCCGGTCAGGATCGCCCGCTTGGTGTACCAGGAGAAATCAGCCGACTCGTCCCCCGCGGCATACCAGATCGAGTCCACCGTCCGCGCCGAACAGGCCGCCGCCACCCGCGCGTTCATCGGCAGCGCGAGCACGGCCAAGGCGCGCCGGATCGCTTCCCGATGCGGACGATTGCGTTCGAAGCGCAGAGCGATGACACCGCGCACCCGGGCGGTCAGGCGGGTTTCGGCGAGGGTCGCCGCATCCTGTTCCATCCAGCGGTCGGCCAGGTCGCAGAACGTGTCGACCATGTCGGCCGCTCCGCCGGGAAACAGCAATTCGGCGTCGTCCACCGGCATACCCGCGTCGGCGAGCCCCATACGCAGCGCGCGCATCGTCCAGCCGTCGAAGGGCACGTGCGGCAGCATCGCCTCGATCGCGGCGTCGCGTTCGGGCAGCCGCTCGGGGATTGCGAACAGGCTCATGCGTTCTCCTGCTTCTGGTTTTCGATCATCCGGGTCAGTTCCTCATTGAAGCCGAACAGCCGGAAATCGGTCAGCCGCATCGTATAGAGGATGCCGTCCAGATGGTCGTATTCGTGCTGCACGACACGGGCGTGGAAACCCGAGGCCTCCCGCGTCACGCGGTTGCCGTCGCAATCGACACCGGTATAGCGGATGCGGGTGGCGCGGGGCACGGCGGCGCGCAGGCCAGGGATCGACAGGCACCCCTCCCACCCCAGCACGCGATCGTCACCGATCAGTTCGACCTCGGGGTTGATCATCACCGTGTTACCGGCTTCCGAGTCGTTTGGATCAGTGCCCTGCCGATCGACGGGGACGCGAAAAACGAACAGCCGCAGGGGCACATAGACCTGCGGCGCGGCCAGGCCGACGCCTGGCGCGTCCTCCATCGTTTCCAACATATCGGCCACCAGCCTGCGGATTTCCGGCGCGCCGGGGTCCGGCACGGGGTCACAGCGGCGCAGCAGCACGGGGTGGCCCATGCGGGCGATCTTCAGGATGGCCATGGAAACTCCCTGCGTTTGCCGGAAAATAGGGTTTGTGGTCCTGGGAGGCCATGGTATAGCCCCGCTTCCCGTGTCGGGCGACCCGGCTTTCGGGCGGTCAAGCATGCGTCCGATTGTCGGACGCACGAATGGAAGGAGCAGGCGGCCAAGTGCAAGTTCTCGTCCGTGACAACAATGTCGATCAGGCGCTCAAGGCGCTCAAGAAGAAGATGCAGCGGGAAGGAATCTTCCGGGAGATGAAGCTGCGGCGGCACTACGAAAAGCCGTCCGAGCGTCGGGCCCGTGAAGCCGCGGAAGCCGTTCGTCGCGCCCGTAAGCTGGAGCGCAAGCGGCTGGAGCGCGAGGGCTTCTAACGCACGATCCCCGGCTCGCCGGGGGATCCAGAATACCGACCGCGGGTCAGGCATAGCAGCCAGACGCCGCGGTCTGCGTTTGTACGCATTATGCGCCCCATCGTATGCTTGGCGGCCGGCCATTCTCTGCGCTAGGGTCCAATTGGACCTATCAGGCAGTGGCATAACCCATGTTGGCGCCAGACCAAACACGGCAATTCTCCGTCTTTGAACGATTGCGGCAGGGAATCCTGACCGGATCACTCCCCTCCGGCGCGCGCCTGCCGCCTACGCGGGCGCTGGCCGGCGAACTCGGCGTGGCGCGCCAGACGGTCGTGCTCGCCTATGAACGCCTGGCGGCCGAGGGCTATGTCCGCGCCCGCACCGGGTCCGGCACCTATGTCGCCCCCGACCTGCCCGATGCCGCGCCATCCCCCGCCATTCCGCCCAAGGCGGCCGCGAGCGCCCTGTCCACCCGCGGCGCGCGCCTGGCCGCCATCCCGGCCAGCGCCACCGCGCGCGATCACCGCGACGGGATGCTGCTCGCCGGCGGCGTCCCCGCGCCCGATCTGTTCCCCGCCCAGGCCTGGGCGCGCTGCGCCAGCCGGGTGCTGAAGCCGCTAGCCGGCGAACTCAGCAGCTATCCGCCGCCGCAGGGCCTGCACGACCTGCGAGAGCATATCGCCGCGCATCTGGCCGCGACTCGCGGGCTGGTCGCCGACCCGGGCTGCATCGTCGTGACCTCCGGCACGCAACAGGCGCTCCGCACCGCGGCCGAACTGCTGATGGACCCCGGTGACGCGGCCTGGGTGGAGGACCCGGGCTATATCGCCGGCCGGGGCGCCCTGCTCGCCGCGGGGGCCGAGGTCGTGCCCGTCCCCAGCGACACCGAAGGCCTCAACGTCGCCGCCGGAATCGCTGCCGCCCCCCACGCTCGGCTGGTATTGGTCGCACCGTCCCATGCCACGCCGCTGGGTGGCGCCCTGCCAATCGGGCGGCGCCTGGCGCTGTTGGACTGGGCCGGACGGGCGAATGCGTGGATTCTGGAGGACGATTGCGACTCCGAATTCCGGTGGGAGGGACGGCCGCTGCCGCCGCTCGCGACGTTGGATAAGGCCGGGCGGGTGATCTACTGCGGGACCTTCAGCAAGACATTGGCCCCGGCGCTGCGGCTGGGCTTCGCGGTCGTGCCGGCCCCGCTGGTGCCGGCCTTCGTGCGGCTGCGGACGTTGATGGACCGGGGCACGGATGCGTTCGGGCAGGCGACATTGGCCGAGTTCATGCGGCAGGGGCTGCTCGCGCCGCATATCCGGCGGGTCCGGACGGAATACGCTCGTCGGCGGTCGGCGCTGCTGGCGGCGATGGAGAGGCATGTGCAGCGCATCACCCCCCTGCCCGCGCCTGGCGGCCTGCATATGGTCGCGCGCCTGCCGGATGGGGCGGATGAGGCGGCCGCGGTCACCGCCTGCCGGTCGCGCGGGCTGTCGGTCTCGCCGTTGCGGGCATACTACGCGGGTCCGGCGCGGATGGCGGGGATGGTGATGGGGTTTGCTTGCACGCCGGAGGCTCTGGCGACGGATACCGCCAAGCGGTTGGAGGCGGCCTTGCGGGTGGCGGAGAAGGGGTAGGCAGGTGCCCCAACGCGCCCCCTCCCCTTGAGGGCTCGGGCCGCGAAGCGGACCGAGGATGGGGGGAGGGGTGGGCGTCCCCCAGTCGGTGCCTTGAGGCCCCTCGGGTCGGTGCCGTGGCTTACCCCCCACCCCGGCCCTCCCCCTCAAGGGGAGAGGGAGAAGAAGCTGCCTATTCAGGTCAGGAAGACGCCGCCGTTCACGTGCAGCACCTGGCCGGTGATGTAGCGGCCATCGGGGCCGGCCAGGAACCGGACGGCGCCCGAGATTTCCTCCACCGCCGCCTTGCGGCCCAGGGGGATGCCTTTTTCCACCAGCGAACTCGGCGCGGCGCCGCCAGCCGAGGCACCGCGCACCGTATCCACCGCCCCCGGCGCCACACAGTTGCAGGTGATACGATGCGGCGCGAGTTCGATCGCGAGCGCCCGCATCAACCCCTCCAACCCCGACTTCGACGCCGAGACATGGCAGCGGTTCGGCGTGCCGACATGGGTGGAAATGCCCGACAACCCGACGATCGCCCCGCCACCGCGCGGGATCATGTGCGGCACCGCGGCGCGGGCCAGCAGGAAGGCGCCATCCAGCGCGACCGAAACGATCTCCCGCCATTCCGCGTAGCTCATGGACAGGAACGGGGTCTGCCGGCGCAGGCCGGCGTTGGTCACCAGGATGTCGATGCCGCCAAACGCCGCGACGGCCGCGTCGGCCAGGCGCTGGGCATCCGCCTCGACCGAGACATCGGCCAGCACGCCGATCGCCTGCGCGCCCATGGCATTGACCTCGGCCACCACGGCATCGACGGCGGCCTTGTCGGCACGCCCGTTCACCACCACCGAGGCCCCGCGTCGCGCGAGATCAAGCGCGATGGTGCGACCGATATTCTTGCCCGATCCGGTGATCAGGGCGACCTTGCCCGCGAAATCCTGGGTCATCCCTCACGCTCCCCTGAGAATCATATCCGCGCCCTTCTCGGCGATCATGATCACCGTGGCGTTGGTATTGCCTGAAACCACCGTCGGCATGACCGAGGCATCGATCACCCGCAACCCCGCCATCCCCTTCACCCGCAAATCCGTATCGACAACCGCCATCGGCCCAGGTCCCATCATGCAGGTACTGGTCTGGTGGAACGTGGTGCCGGCGGTCGCGCGCACGTGCTCCAGCAGGTCGTTGTCGGTGCCGGCCTGCGGTCCGGGGATCATTTCCTCGGCAATCAGTTCCCGCATCGGTCCGGTTTCGAACACTTTGCGGATCACCTTCAACCCGGCGATCATGGTGTCGCGGTCGCCCTGGGTCGACAGATAGTTGGGCTGCATCGCCGGCGCTTCCTCGGGGTCGGCGGACTTGATGCGCAGCCAGCCGCGGCTTTCCGGGCGGCAGGGGATCGCGGTCATGCCGCAGCCGGGATACTTGAACATCGCCTCCCCCACCTTGGGCGCGCTGCCGGCCATGAACTGATACTGCACGTCGGGGCTGTCGAGTTCCGGCCTGGTCTTCACGAACAGTCCCATCGGACCCGCGCCGGTCATCAGCGGGCCGGTCTGGCCGAACACCCATTCCATGCCCGCCCAGAGGCGGCGGAACCAGTTGTGATAGACCTCGTTGAAGGTCACGACATGGTCCTTGCAGCGGTACAGGATGCGGCCGCCGACATGGTCCTGCAGGTTCTCCCCCACGCCCGGCAGGTCGTGCAGCACCTCGACCCCGCGTTCCTGCAGCAGACCGCCCGGGCCGATGCCGGACAGTTGCAGGATCTGGGGGGAGTTGATGGCGCCGCCGCACAGCAGGACCTCGCGGCTGGCCTTCGCCTCCTTCATGACGCCGTGCTGGGCATAGCGGATGCCGACGGCGCGCTTGCCTTCCAGCAGGACCTTGTGGGTCAAAGCGTTGATCTCGATCCGCAGATTGGGGCGGTGCTTGACCGGATGCAGATAGCCGACAGCGGCCGAGGCGCGCCTGCGCCCCTTCACCGTCAACTGCAACGGCCCGCAGCCTTCCTGTTCGGCGCCGTTGAAGTCGGGGTTGTAGGGATAGCCCGCTTCCTGGCAGCCCTTCACGAAGGCGTCGTGCAGCGGGTGCGGGGTGCGGAGGTTGGACACGCCCAGCGGGCCGCCCGTGCCGTGGAATGCGTCTTCGCCGTTCTCCTGGTCCTCGGCCTTGCGGAAATACGGCAGCACGTCGTCATAGGACCAGCCAGCGTTGCCCAACTGCCGCCAGAGGTCGAAGTCCTGCCGTTGGCCGCGGATATAGATCAGCCCGTTGATCGAGGATGACCCGCCCAGCACCTTCCCGCGCGGCCAGGAGATGCGCCGGTTGTGCATCTCCGGCACCGGTTCGGTTTCGAAATACCAGGCGACCTTGGGGTTGTAGATGTTGCGGTAGAAGCCGGCGGGGATATGGATCCAGGGATCGGAGTCCTTGCCGCCGGCCTCCAGCAGCAGCACCCGGTTGGCCGGATCGGCGGAGAGGCGGTTTGCCAGCACGCAGCCGGCCGATCCCGCGCCCACGATGATGAAGTCGAATTCCTCGGCCGTTGCCATGGCGCTGCCCCCCGTTTCCCGCCGTTACGATGGCGGGAAACGGAGGATGGCGGAAGGGGAGGGTCAGGCGGCCGAACGCAGCCGGCGGAGGACGCGGTCCCGGCCGATCAGGGGTAGCAGGCGGTCCATCGCGGGGCCGGTTTCCTCTCCGGTCAGGGCCAGGAACAGCGCGGGTTTGGCCGCCGGACCCAGGACGGCGACCCAGGCGCCCCAGGTCGTCTCATCCCAGGGTTCGGCCGGCAGCGTGGCCAGCGCCTGGGGGCTGATGTCCGAGGGCACGGGGACGATGTCGGCGGCGACGATGTCCCACCAGGTCGCGGCGTCCGCCAGCAGCTCAATATCCGCGCGGATGGCGTGCCAGAAGGCTTCGGTTGCGCCGGCGGGCAGGCGGTCGGCGATGGCGGCAAAATCGGTGCGGGCCAGGACCTTGCGGTTGAGGCGGAGGAGGGTGGCGGAGGTCGGCACCCGCTCCATCGAGTCGAGGCTGAAGGGCTTGGTGG
>DIUL01000011.1 GCA_002422345.1 Acetobacteraceae bacterium UBA6159 | reverse complement strand
CAGACGGGTGTTTCTTAGGAACTTCCCTTCCAGCCTGAAGGATTTGTTGCTGACAACCTGGTCCGGCGTGCCTGTTGAGATATGGTTCCAGGATGAAGCCCGCGTCGGGCAGAAGGGGTCGTTGAGCTATATCTGGGCCAAGAAGGGCTCCTGTCCGGTCATGGTGCGGGACAATCGTCATGACACCGCCTATCTCTTCGGTGCGATCTGCCCGGCCCGCGCGGTCGGTGCCGCGGTGATCACGCCGGCGGTGAACACCGAGTGCATGAACCTCCATCTGGCAGAGATCAGCACCCAGGTGGCCCCCGGCGCCATGGCCGCCGTGATTTGCGACGGCGCTGGCTGGCACAAGGCCGGTGGAGCGTTGCGCGTGCCTGGCAATCTCCTGCTGATCCCTCTGCCGGCCTATTCGCCCGAGCTCAACTCGATGGAGAATGTCTGGGAGTACCTGCGCGCCAACCGGCTCTCGTTCAGGGTGTGGGAAGATTACGATGCTATCGTCGAGGCATGCGCCAGCGCCTGGAACTGGTTCATGGGGGAGCCAGAGCGTATTCGGTCGATCGGGGCCAGGGACTGGGCAACGGTCAGTGGTCACACCGTTTGTTGGGGTGGACGGCCCCACGGCATCGCGTGGCACAGTTGGGTTGTCGACCGCCAACCAAGGACCGTCCCAATGAAGTATAAGCGTATAGCGATCGACACGTCCAAGCACGTCTTCACCTTGCACGGGGTGGACGAACGGGACCACCCTGTTTTGCGTCATGACCTCCGTTGCGGGCAGGTGGAAGCCTTCTTCGCCAAACAGGAACCGACCGAGGTCGTGCAGGAAGCTTGTGGCGGCTCGCATCACTGGGGCCGGGTGTCGACGCGCCTGGGTCACCGAGTGCGCTTGATCTCGGCGCAATATGTCAAGCCATTCGTCAAGCGCGCCAAGAACGACCGCAACGACGCCGAAGCGATCAGCGAGGCGGCGTCGCGCCCGACCATGCGCTCGGTCGCGGTCAAAAGCGTCGAGCAACAGTCGGCCGCCATCATTCTCAAACACCGCGAGATGCTGGTGAAGCAGCAGACCAGGCGATCAATGCCCTGCGCGGGCACGCGGCGGAATTCGGCGTGATGGCGGCGAAGGATCGTGTCCCGATGCGTTGTCCATGAAGGCGGCCAGTTTCGGCACACTGGGGCGCATCTGGTCAGTGACCTTGCGCCATTGGGCCATGGCGGCGGCCTTGTCTTCCTGGGCGAAGATGGTGCCGATGAAGGCAGCGGCAAGCTTGCGGCCGCTGCGCCCGGCATGGGCTAGCAGGTTGCGCATGCAGTGCACGCGGCAGCGCTGCCAGGTGGCATGCAGCACGCGGGCGATGGCGGCTTTCAGCCCCTCATGTGCATCGGAGATGATCAGCTTGACGCCGCGCAGGCCGCGCCGGGTCAGCTTGCGCAGGAAGTCGGCCCAGAAGGTCTCGGCTTCCGAGCAGCCGATGGCCATGCCCAGGACCTCGCGTCTGCCGTCATCGTTGACGCCGATGGCAATGGTGACCGCGACCGAGACGATCCGTCCGCCCTGGCGGACCTTCACGTAGGTGGCATCGACCCAGACATAGGGCCAGTCGCCTTCCAGGGGTCGGTCGAGGAAGGGATGCACTTTCTCGTCGATCTCGGCACACAGGCGGGATACTTGGCTCTTGGAGATCCCGGTCATCCCCATGGCCTGAACCAGGTCTTCGACGGAGCGGGTGGAGACGCCCTGGACATGGGCTTCCTGGATCACCGCGGTGAGAGCCCTCTCCGCCATGTGGCGGGGTTCTAGGATGGCAGGAAAGTCGCTGCCCATGCGCAGCTTGGGGACACGAAGTTCGACCGTCCCGGCGCGTGTTTCCCAGTCACGGTCGCGATAGCCATTGCGCTGGTTGATCCGGTCTGGGCTGCGCGCGCCTGGACCGGCCTCGGTCAGTCCCTCAACCTCCAGCAGGCGGTGGGTGGTGAAGCCGATCATTTGGCACAGGAAGTCGGGATCCGTGCTCTTTTCCAGCAGGCATTGAAGGTCCATGGTCTCGGTGGTCATCGCGGTGATCCTTGGTTCGGGTGTCGGTGTGGTGACCAAACCCTACCCGGGACCGCGAAACGACCGCACGCCGCCGGGGCATGCTCCGCTTCGGCCTGCGGCCTACGCTACGCACGCCCCGGCGGCGTTCCTACACCAATCGGTGGGACACAACCCGGCGAAGGGCACCGTGCAGGCGGCAGCGTTGCTGAAGACACTGGCCGACGACGAGGCCATTCCCTCCGCCGCACAGGCGATGTTCGCGGACATGGGTGCGCCTATCGCGGCGTTGGACCAGCGCATCGATGCACTGGGCGAACAACTGAAGGCATTGCACCAGGCCTCTCCGATGGGCCAGTTGCTGGCCGATGTTCCGGGCATTGCCCCGATCGGTGCCATTACGGCTGTGTTGACGGTCGAGCCGGCGAACTTCGCCTCCGCCCGACACTTCGCGGTTTGGCTTGGCCTGACGCCGAAGGAACATTCCACCCGCGCAAGCAATGCATGGGTCGGATCAGCAAGGCCGACAACGAACGGTTGCGCAAGTTGCTGATCATGGGCGCGATATCCGTCATTCGGTTCGCCAAACCAGGCGGTAAATCCGCCTCGCCTTGGCTGCTGCAATTGCTGGAGCACAAGCCGCGCAAACTCGCCGCGGTGGCTCTGGCTAACAAGATGGCCCGGATCATCTGGGCCATGATGGCGCGTGGGGAGGCGTATCGGCGTCAACCCGCTAACGCCTGAACCGCGCGCCGATTCTGGAGGTTCTAGGGCAACCGGGAGATGGCGATCGGTCGGACCGAAGCGCGACGCAATCCGCTAATACCAGTGGCCGTCACAGGCCGCCCGGTTGTTTGGATGTCGCGCGCGGAACTCATCTGGGCCAGCGGCCAGGAGCCGCATCACAGACCGGACACATGACCGCATTCGAACCGCCGCCGACATCCCGGCCTATCCGCTTGAACTCCGCAGGATCAAGCAAGACGATCACGAAGCCTCGCAGATCAATGATGGACCATCACGCGAATTCAGGGCTGGGTCGTCCGGCGTTCCCAAGTGTGGCGCGTTGGCTGGCCGCCCTCAAGGACGCTCCGCGCCGCGCAAGGGCGCGGTGGCCTCGCGAACGGGCGAGGCACTCCTTGACCGGAGCCAACCAACCAGCCAGCGTGGTCTCAGGCAGGGGCAGGAAAACGGCGCTCCAGCCGAACAGGAAAACACGGGTCCGGCAAGCAAGCGGCAGAATAATCCGCGTGCCACAAGACAGAGATATCCAGACATCAGCGCATGCCATCGTCGCATGTTCGTGCCACCTACTTTAATCACGGGGGCCGTCCAAACATCGCAATAGTATAATTCCGGCTCGAGACTAGTTGCCCTGGGGATGAGCACTTAGTTCATCGCCAAGCGCTGGTCGGAGTGAGAGGATTCGAACCTCCGGCCCCTGCGTCCCGAACACAGTGCTCTACCAGGCTGAGCTACACTCCGGCCGACGTGTTGTCGTATAGCGGGACCTCCGACACAGAGCAAGTCGCTTCATCGTCAGCCCAGGGCCATGAACTCATGTTACCGGCGGTAGACAACGCGGCTCTTGGTTGATTCGCTGTGGCAAGCTTGGTTCTGGAGCCACCTGCCATGTCGGCCTCGATGACTGCGTTTGCTGGAAAGTCTCGCCTATCAATCCTGCTGGAGCATTTCTCCACGATCGAAAACCCCCCGTGATGTGCGTCAGATCATGCATACGCTCGCCGAGGTTCTACCTGCCTGGGGCGAAGCGCATCTCGATTTCCTTCAGCGCCATGCTCCGTACACGCACGGCGTACCCGGAGGACGCTGGCTCACGATCCTGATGAACCGGATCGATCAGGCCTCGGTCCAGGCGGCGTTCACCAGTTGGGTGCGCGATACCTGGCCGGAGCGTCCGGACGTCATTGCCATTGATGGCAAGACCGGCCGGCGCAGCCACGATCGTGCAATCGGAGACCCACCACCGTATCTCGTATCGGCGTTCGCCACCACGTCGCGGCTGGTGCTCGGCCAGGAGGTGGTGGCGGATAAGTCCAACGAATTGACCGCAATCCCGGTCCTATTGGCACGGCTGGCCGAGGGCGACAGGCTGCGCGGCGCGCTGGTGTCGATCGATGCCATCGCCACCAATGGGACCATCGCTACCGCAATCCGGCAGGCCGGGGCCGACTATCTGCTCGCGGTGAAGGCGAACCAACCCCGCTTGCGCGCGGATATCGAGGCCTGCTTCAATGATGCGCCAGCGGGATCGGTTGATCGGTTCACCGAATACGACAAGGGCCACGGCCGGATTGAGCGGCGCGAGATCGCGGTGATCCGCGAAGTGGACTGGTTGTCGGGGGATCGCCGGTTTCCAGGCGAATTGCGGCTGCCCGCCGCAGCCAGCATCGTGCGTGTTCGCGCGCACATCCAACGGCGTGCGACCACGCATACCGAAACCCGTTACCATATCTCATCCGCCATCCTCGGCGCCGAACGGGCCGGACCGGCGATACGCGGACATTGGGGGATAGAAAACCGGTTGCACTGGGTCCTCGACGTGACCTTCAACGGTAAGCGTCGCGTGTGAGCCGCGGCTTTCGCGGGGTGATGCTGAATTGACACTGTGGGCTTTTTCCACCGCCCAGTTCCAGGGCAACAGCCTGTGAAGTTGATTGCGTCTGGTTTGCCCCGAGACGATCCTTTCCAGCACGTCGGTCAACCAGGCCAGCGGATCGACGTCATTCAACTTCGCCGTCTGGAGCAGGCCCCGGCGGCGTTCCTACACCACTCGGTGGGATACAACCCACGCTCGCGGTGATCCGCAAGCAGGCCAACCGAACTGATACCCTGGTCGGTTCAGAAGATCTGCCGCATCACGCAGCGTCTGGCGCAGCAGCGTATCGCCCCGGGTTTCGTGATCGCTTGGTCGTGCTGGCGACGCGCCCACCAAGTGGCAGCGAGGAAGGCGCATCTCAAA